>CAYJJD010000019.1:0-45088 GCA_964370425.1 uncultured Akkermansia sp.
TTATTGATATTTTTGAGGCAAATTTCTACGTGCTCACTATTTGGGACACGTGTGGACTGTGAGTTTAAGTACCTTTTTAGGGCTTTACTTCTCACAAAAAAACTTGTATTGCCACCGCAATTTGCTCATCAAATGGTGGATTGAATTAAGTGCTGCAAATAATCGAGAGTAGCATGGTAATTCGCATCCATCGAACTCCTCTCGGTGGGGGGAGAACTGATTTTTGACATTGTTATCCACAGCCTCATGATACGACGTTTACTCGACCTATTAAACACCACGAGGCATCGCCCTATCGTAATAGAGCGATGCCTCGCAGAGCTTGCTAGCCTCGGGCAGCCATCCAAAGCATGGGACTGCTCATTTTCTAGCTACTCTATTCGCCATCTTTTATGGCCTTAAAGAAGGCTTCACAGCAGGTCTTGAAGTCTGCGTGATTGCTATAATTGCTCTCAATTAGGTAGACCTGAGAAGTACTCAGTCCTTCTGTTATCTTGATCATGCGCTGCTGGAGAGCCTCGGAGTCATAGAAGAGAGCCAGTGATTCTGTCTCTTCGGCTGATAATTCGACGTCTTCTAAGCCCATTAACTCTGTCTTAAGGTCGGCGATATAGGCTCCCATCTCGCCTATGGCTGCGGCAGCGTTATTGACTTCCATGTCACCAGATTTGACACTGTCAAAAATGCTAATGCACGATTCTATAGCTCCAAAGTATTCATCGGAGAGACGTTTGATCTTATCGACATTGGATTCTTCGCTAGCCACGCATACCATAGCTGGTAGCGTGCAGAGTGCTGAGATGGTGAAAATTGTTTTCATGATGTTTTATGTATATCACAAGTTATCGGAAATTCAATAATAAATATAAAAAATTAGAGGTTAAATTAGCTGTTGCAGTCGATGCTGAGGTCGACTTCTAAGCCATCGTAGGCTGCTTGCATAAAATCAGGAAGCGTCTCGCGCAGGTAGCTGTCTCCAAGTGCGTGTCCCATATGTGTCGTGTAGCCACGGCGTGGGTTGAGCTCCTGCATGAAGGCTATATTCTCCATGAGTGTCATGTGTGTCGGGTGAATCTTCAGACCGAGGGCATCCATGGCCAGTACGTCAAGCCCGGTGAGCAAGGGCATGGACGCATCGGGGATTTTCTTAGCATCTGAGATGTAGCCAAGGCTCTTTCCTTCTGCGCGGAAGACGTAGCCGAAGCTATCGACGCTCGCGTGGTCAACGCGTACGGGGGTCACCTCGATATCGCCGATAAGGAAGGGGCTCATGCCATCATGCTCGCGCGCTTCGGGCTGTATGTATCCTTTGTATGTGTTGTCCTCGGAAAATGCCCAGCCGTACATGCGTTTCAGCTGATCCATGCAGCTGCTGTAAGCATAGAGGGGGAGCTTCTCGTTACGATGCCAGCAGAAGGCTCGCAGCTCGTCGAATCCTGAGACGTGGTCGAGGTGTGCGTGGGTGTAGAGCACCGCGTCTATGGCTGTAATCCTGTGTCTTAACGCCTGAGCACGAAGATCCGTGCCCGCATCGACGAGCAGGGTAGTCTTCTCCGTCTGGATCAGGATAGAGGAGCGCAGTCGCTTGTCGCGAGGGTTATCCGAACGGCAAACCTCGCAGTCGCAGCCGATGACAGGTACGCCTGTCGATGTGCCTGTTCCTAAAAAAAGTAGCTTCATCTGAGAAAAAATCCCTTTGATTTTGTCGCGCGATTATGCCATAATACAGCCCACAAGGTAAAGAAAATAGTATGCTCACACTCCTGAAAATTCGTAATCTCGCACTCGTTGATGAGCTCATCTGGCAGCCTCAATCTGGTTTTATTGGCATCACGGGCGAGACTGGCGCAGGGAAGTCCGTCATCATGGGCGGTATCGAGCTGGTGCTCGGTGAGCGTGCCGACAAGGGGCTGATTCGCAGTGGTGAGACCCAGTGCGCGATCGAAGCTGTTTTCGAGCTTAAGCATGTGGATCGCATCAATAGCCACTTAGAGGACGCTGGTGTGCCGCCTTGTGAGGGCGGGGAGCTTCTCATACGTCGCGTGATTTCTACGTCGACGAATAGGCAGTTTGTCAATAACAGCCCTGTGACCTTGCAGGTGCTGCGTCAGATAGGGGCAGGGCTTGTCGACATGCATCACCCAGACGCACACCGCTCTCTGACTTCTCAGGATAGACAGCGTGCTCTTCTCGATGCTTGCCTGAATGATCATGCCGTGAAGCTTCAGTACCAGAAGGCTTATGCGCAATGGAACAAGGCGAAGCATCAGTACGAAGAACTTTTAGAAAATGAGATGGCGAATGCGCGCGAGCTTGATTACCTACGCCATCAGGTGGAAGAGATAGAGCTCGCCGCCTTCACGCATGATGAGATCTCCGAGCTAGAGGACCACTGGAAGCGTGCGCGTAATGCGGGGCGTCTTCGTGATATCGCTCATCCCATGCTTCAGCTCCTCGAGGGCATGGGAGGGGATGAGCAGCACTCCATTCTCGGGCAGCTGCGCCAGCTCGTGCGCGCGGCTCATGATCTGGAACGTCTTGATGATTCGATGTCCGCACGCATGCAGCCAGTACAGGGCAGTGTCGAAGAGTTAGAATCACTCGCGGATGATCTTCGTGATTATCTTGGAAAGATGGATGATGATCCCGCGGCTCTCGCGGCTCTCGAAGAGCGTATGGCTCTCTATGAGAATCTGAAGCGTAAGTATGGCTCTGATTTCGCGCAGATTGACGAGCATTACCAGCAGTGCCGAGCGCGCCTCGATGCGATTGAGAATCGTGAAGAACGCCTCGAAGAGCTGCGTCTCGAAGTGGAGGGGCTCATGGTGGCTCTGATGAAGAAGGCGAAGAAGCTCAGCGATGCCAGAAGTGCGAGCATTCCTCAGCTGGAAGCTGACTTCTTAAAGCACGCGCAGCATCTTGGCTTCGCGCAGGCGCATTTTAGCATTGAATTGCAGCCGCTGACTACACCGTCCCCCGAGGGGGTGGAAGAGGTGGAGTTCCTCTTCGGTCCTAACCCTGGCGAGCCTCTGAAGCCGCTGCGCATGATCGCGTCTAGTGGTGAGATGGCGCGTGTGATGCTGGCTCTCAAGAGTACGCTGGCGAAGCAGGATGACACGCCTTTATTAGTCTTCGATGAAATTGACGCGAATGTGGGTGGGGAGATCGCCCGAGCTGTCGGCATGAAGATGCGTGAGCTAGGGGAAGATCACCAGGTGATCGCTATTACTCACTTCCCACAGGTAGCAGCCCTCGCAGAGCATCATTATCTCATCAGCAAGGCTGTGGAAGATGGCCGTAGCATTTCTCGTCTACGCGAGGTGCTGGGCGAAGAGCGCGTGGAAGAGCTCATGCGCATGCTGGGTACGACAGGTGAGACTGCTCGCGCACATGCGAAGGATTTGCTACTGTAAGCTTGCCCTAGCTTGGGCGTATGAGGCTCAGAAGGCGACCGTAGAGGTGCAGTAGACCATCATGCTTGATCGCGAGCTTGATAGGGAGTTCTACCATGATTTTCAGTAGTGTAGGAAGCTTGCGCAGGGAGACGAGTGGATAGGGGATGGCGTATGACCACGGGCTGTTCTTCCACATGGTGAAGAATTCCTTTTCAAAGGGGAGTTTCGCGCCTGTGAGTATATTCGGCTTCGTCGCCGCGAAATGGACGATAAACGGTTCTGCATAGGCTGCGCGCGCTTCGTCGCTTTCATGCTGCATCGCCACGGCGAAGAGCGGGATGACATTACAGGAAAGAGGGAGTGAGACCATGCGATCACGCAGTACGTAATTGAGCACGTCCTGATCGGGCCAGGCTAGTTTCTCTGCTGGCAGCTCTAAGCTGGCGTTCACGAGCTGGGTGCTGATCTTCTCATCACGCATCAGGGCGAGATCCATCATGAGGAAGCTGGAGTAATAGTAACGCTCGGGAGGCGATAGCTGCGATACTCCGAGTCTCGCGGGGAACTGCTCCACATAGGGCTTGTACTCCTCAGCATAGTCTCCGAACACGACCCATGGACAGGCTGCGAGCACTGCCCCTTCTAAGGGTATATCCCAGAGCAGGCTGATGTCACGCATCACCATGATATCACAGTCGAGATAGAGTACCTTTTCTATGTCAGGTGGTAGTATATCTCCTAGAAGAAATCTGTAGTAGATAGGGGTGGGGAAGCGTCTTGCCGTGGGGAGGTCTTGTAGGGCGTTGGCCACATTGTAGAAGCGCAGATCTAGCCCTAAGGATGAGTATAATTCTGTATCTATCCCCTGATGCAGGATATGGACACAGTAACGCTCAGGCTGCGCTAGGACGCGCTCTAAGGAATGGAGGGCGAGGGCGAGCGGGATCTGAAAATCCACATCTGTCGCGAACGCTATATGATACTGCTTCTCCATGCGCTTATGATGCGAGCGTTGTCATCTTCTTCCAGATAAAAGGCTGAATGGCACAGGCGAAGGCGATAAGAAGGCAGAGCAGCACTGCCCAGTCTCCAAACTGAGCGTAGAGCGTGAGTCCTGCATTCGGATCGATAGGGAGCACCGCGTAGCTGCTGCCGCTCAAGAAGGGCTTCCCCTCCTCATCGCGAAGCTCATCTATGAAACCCCCATTCGCGCCTATGGCACAGCTGACTCCCTGATTCGCCGCGCGCACCATGGGGCGACGCAGCTCGATGCAGCGGAAGGCGGCATTACGCGCTTGCTGTTCACCACAGGCAGAGTGATGGAACCATGCGTCATTACTCACATTAACGATCACCTGCGCGCCCTTGCGGGCAAACTGTCGCACGAGATCTCCGACTGTATCCTCGTAGCAAATGGCTGGGATGACTGAGATCTTCTCCTCGCGACTTGGTATAGAGACGGAGATGGGCTCTGTGCCCACACCGGGAATGATGCCGTCACCTGTCTGTGTTCCTGTGATATCGGCGTAAGCCTGACCTACCCACTCGATGTCGCTAGCGAGAGGGATATACTCACCGAAAGGCATGAGGTGCTGCTTCGAGACACTGCGGATGCTGTCAAAATTATCCTCGATGATGACCATGGAGTTATGCATACCTTTGATATCTTGCATCCCTTGCTCGTCTCTTTCTAGCTCGTATTCATCTACCCCTGAGAAGAGGACGAAGCCTTCGCTGCCCATGCTCTTGAACTCTTCGCGCAGCGCGGGAATGCCCTTAGTATCACTGAAGTAGATGTTCTTAGCTACATAGTCATTGTCTCGCGTACCGGTCTGAGAGTCGCGCCAGAAGGGGTGAGGCAGGGCACTTTCTGGCCAGATCACCCAGAGAGGGAGCTGCTGCGTGAAGCCGAACTCAGGGTTCTTCAGCGCGAGTGCGTGAGTCTCTTGCTGCACTCGCTGAAAGCCCTTGCGTGTTTCTTCGAGGTATTCTTGGAAATAAGCACCGCGAAGATGGCGCGGGGTCATGATCTTCTTTACCTGATCGAGGTTGTTCTGCACGGCGAGAACGGGCAGGGCTATGATGCCTTCCTCACTCAGCATGCGTGTCGCGGAATATCGCTGAGCGAGCGAGAGTCCGCCCATGAAAAGACCGAAGATCAGAAGCAAGACGGCGTAGAAGTCCCATGGTCGGCATGATTTACTCGTGGCTTTCATATGCAGGTAGCAGCGTCTCCCTGCACCATAGCAAATAACCGCAAAGAACACGGGGAAGAATGAAAGTGCAGCCGTACCGACGAACTCTGCCCACTGAGCGAGCGATAAACCATCGTACAGTGCCATGCCCATACTATTCCACGAGAAGCCGAGCGTGCCCTGAGCGCGTAGCCATTCGATACATACCCAGAGAGCCCCTAGCCCCACTGCCGAACGTAGGGTGGAGAACATATCCAGCATAGCCCAGTCCTTCCACGCCTTTCGCTTCGCATCGTAGATGTCTGAAGGCAGCGCGAGTTTCTTCGTGACGACGAAGCTTTCAGGGGCGGGAGACGTGCTCAACTGCGGACGCAATAAGGTGCTAGCGATACCCGCCCATAGGGCTGGAAATATGGCGTAATAACTCATCAGCGGGATGAAGGCCACGCCGAGGAAGAGAAACTCATTGATACGAAAGACTGTTCCAACCTCATGAATCCACCAGAAACTCACAGAGTACCATCCCATGCCATAGACCCAGCCATAGCCAAAGGCCGCCCAGAAGCGCATAGGGCGCATCCATAGCACGACCAGCAGGGGCAGCAGCCCCAGCCACACGATGATGGAGATATCATAAGGCACAAAGGCCATCGCCATGATGATGCCTCCGAGTAGACTCAAGAGGAGGCGAAACCATCGGCGATGGAACAGAGAGGCGGACGGAGAGCTCTCAGGCATAAGTCGTGGATGGACTGACTTTCAGACTTAGTCTTGCTTCTTCTCCAGCGTGTTTGCTTCGATGCTTGCTTTACCAAGCAGCTGGGGTTCTTTATCCCCATCCATCATGTAGCGCACCTCGATGCTCCATAGAGGCGCATGGTAATCCACTTGATGGTAGAGATAGTCATCCTTACTCTTATAACCGGCGAGGGGATAGAAGGTAACTTTGTTACCGTCATAGCTTATATTAAAGTCGTTCGACTTTTTAAATCCACTTGTGGTGAAAGGGAGGCTGATGATGTCGCCCTGACGCTGCTTATTCTCATTATGGAAACTGACCATCAGCTTACCGTTCTTTTGTATATCTTCGAGGCTCAAGGAAATGACAGGAAAGCATGCGAGTCGACGTAGCATGCGCTCATTACCTTCGGCAGAGCGCCAGCCTGTCTCTACTTCTGTCAGGGTGAACTGCTCTGCCTCCCAAGGTAATTCCGTGATGGTTTCACGCCACGCGCGAGTGGGGATCTTAGACATGACTTCGGCGTAGACGAAGATAGCACCTCCCACGAGTAGCGTGAGGGTGGTAATAACACCGATGAGGCTTAGGGTAGAAAATTTCTTTTTGGCGACAGTGGGTTCACCTGCATTCATGGCATCATCTGGAGGTAGGGGCGTTTGATAGCTTGGCTGATCTTGCATGCATGTATTTTGGACTGAAAAAATGCTGCTGGCAATAAAAAAAGATTGCATTTGCTCATAAATACGTAAAAATATACCTGAGAAGTCCAACCACTTCTCAATTATATGTTATGGCAGAATTAGACGATAAAGTAGAAAAGAACGTAGAAGGTAAGTATTACGTCGATAGCAGTTGCATCGATTGTGATCTTTGCCGCGAAAGCGCACCCCAGTTCTTCGGACGCGACGAAGACGAAGGTGTTTCTTACGTATGTGCACAACCCACCACTCCTGAAGACATCGCTCTTTGCGATGAAGTTCTTGAATCCTGCCCTGTGCAGTCCATCGGTGACGATGGCGACGAATAAATAACTTCATGAGTACTGCTAGTCCTAGAGCTGACCTTCCCGCTGGAGATTCATCCCCAGCTCAGAAGAGCAGCAGCGCAGAAACAGAGGCTCAAGTCGATGCACGTGAGCAACTACAGCTGCGTAAAAAGCTAGGCAGCAGACGCTATTACTTGGTCACTTATCCTGATGGGAAGGCTGGTTATGTACACATACCTAGTCGCACCCAGCAGGATGAGGACCAAGCAATGGCAGATTTCCTCGGTGTCTCCATCGACCGCACCGCCACGCGTTCCATACGCAGCATGGCATCCATACTAGGCGAGATAGACGAGCGTCTCCAGCTTCGAGAAGAGAGCTTCGCCGCAGAGATACTCGCTGAGGCATGGAAGAAAGCCATGGGCGACTTCTTCTCCACACAAGCCGAGCTCTTCTCGCTCAGCGATGGTCTCGCGACCATTCGCACACTGCACCCGAATATCCGATTTGAGATTAACCGTATGCGCACTCAAGTCATACGCAAGCTTAACGATCAATTAGGAGCTGGGAGTGTGAAAAAAATCCGCATCATTCATTCATAGCAGGGTAGCTAGGATTGATAAATCTATCCACCTCTGCATGCCTTCCCTCCTTCGGGAATCCCTCCTCATCTATCCAGAGCAGATGCGCCTCCTGCACATCGTAGGGGCGAGGTGTGGAGAATTGACAATAAGTAGTATCGGGGAAGCGCACGTGCCGCCAGTTCGCGACGTAGCAGCGATTCTCCTTCCAGCCTGGTAACCAGACGGCTAGTGCTGCGAGTCGTTGATTCACCTTTAGTGTCGCGTCTGCGAGTTCATCCGCGCTCTTCGCATCACGCATGGCCTCCAGATGCGCGTCCATGCTCGCATCACCCAGTGCATGGAGATTACGCCCGACTGTCTCATAAAAGCGTGAGTGAAACTGCGTGTCGAGTGAGGGTAGGGGGAAGCTTGCCACGTCCGCCCAGAAGGCCATTTGATAGGTCTTATGCTCTACTTTCTTCGCCGTCTGCTGCCATGGGGTGGGGTCTGCGACGATTTCTGCGCCACAGAGGCGCGCGCTCTGCGCGAGCTGCTGCACGAGGCTAGTCACCTTCTCCGAGGGCGTATAGGACAGGGGGATGCTGAGGCGTGTGCCGTCTGCTTTCTGCAAGATTCCGTCACTCCCTATTTCTGTGTAACCTGCTTTATTAAAGTATTCTCTGGATTTATTCACATCGAACTGCACCTGCTCTACTTCTCCTTGCTTCGGGCTGAGTGATCCATAGCCTTCACTGAAGAAGGCAAGGCGTTCGTACTCCCCGCGGAAGAGCAGATCAAGTGCGCGATTCATATTCATGGCGTGCAGCAGCCCCTGACGTAGGTTTATATCGGGTAGGGTGCGCGCATTGAGATAAATGCCGTAGGGTGGCAGGGGGTAGTGGGAGAGAAAGCGATGCTTCTCGACGCGCCCTTCGCGCACATGCTCGTGCTGGAGTCGCTGCTGCCATGCGCTGAGATTACGGGTCTGGAGCAGGTCGATTTTCCCCTTCCAGAAGAACTCCCAGAGCTGCGCCTCATCGGCGAGGAAGTGTATATGCCGCTTATCGACATTATAACGGTAGCGGTAGTAGGGGAGATCGGCTGCCCACCACTGGGGGACCTTCGACATGATGATCTCGCGATTGGTTTTAAAATCTGATGGAAGGACGCTGTATGCCCCCGTCGTCGGCGCGATGCGCTGGGCGTAGCGCTCAATATAGTCAGGACCAAACTCACTGTAAAAGCTAGGCTCAGCAGGACTCAGCAGCTGCGCTATGCTGTAGGGTGCGAGTAGTTCTGGCTGGCGAAGCTTCACAGAAAAGCTGTGCTCGTCGTAGTAGGTAATCTCTTCTATGCTGTGAGCTATCTTTCTGAGCGCGAGTGGGTCTTTAATATAATCAGAGGCTCGCAGGTAGAGACCGAGGAAGAAGTCTCCTGCGCGCACGGGGCGTCCATTTGAATAGTGTGCCTGTGGATTCAGTAGGAAGTAAATCGTGCGACCATCCTTCCCTGTAGCCCAGCTCTGGGCGATGCCGGGGATGATGCTTTTTTCTGGACTCAGTGGGTGGAGCTCGACGAGCTTTATATCCACATTCGCGTAGAGCGTGTAGTGGAAGAATACTGTACCTAGCCCTCCTATAGGGCGTAAGTGGGCAGGGTAGGGACCTGCATTCACGAGATGGATGCTTCCTCCTTTTTTCGCCGCAGGGTCGCCTATCTCTGGCAGGCCACTGCCGTCTTCCCAGATCAGGTCATCAGGCATGCCGTCAGCATCGCGCAGTACCTGTATGTCTTTGAGCTGTGAGAGTACGCTCCACATATCTTCTGGGTATGCTGCTGCGGCTTGTATTCCTCCCAAGATGGCGGATTGCTGCGTTTTTTCCTCACTGCATGAAGTGAACATCATGCAGGTGCATACAAGAATTAGGATAAAGCGTCTATAGTTCATGAGGTGGGAGGAAAAAAGCAGCAAGCCCTTCGACCGCCTTGCTACAGGGGATGTGAGTCGAAGGGCTTGCTCGGTATCTATTAACTTATCTTAGAACTTCACCGTAACACCGCCGTAGATGCCTACACCCGAGCCGAGATAATCGACAGGATAGGAGCCTTCTGTTACGTAATCTTGGTCTGTGATGTTTTCCACACGCATGTGCAGAGCCACGTTCTCGCTGAACTCGTAGCGAGCATAGGCACGCATGGTGTAGTAAGAGTCGAGGGGGTCGTTAGCGTTGTAGTTGACGCGACCGCTAGCGGCTTGTACACCTACACCGAAGGTGAACTTGTCCGTAGGACTCGTGTGGATATCGGCAGCCCAGACGCGACGCGCGGTTTTAGCGAGCTGGTCGTCGTTCGCATCCTTAGGAGAGGTGACTGTGAAACTCAGTGTATAGCCTGTGTCCCAAGCGGATGTGATTTCCCCTTGCATCGCTAATTCAAGCCCCTGAACAGTCCAGATTCCGTCCGCGTTGACAAAGTTGACGTTTGACTCAGTATAGCTTGAGCCATAGCTGTAGACGCTATCGATGCCGTCACTGAGCTGTTGCCAGAAGTAAGTAGCCGTGATCTTATGATTCTCTGCTATCTTCTGCTCAAAGCCAATATCAAAGCTGACGCTTGTTTCCTCCTTCAGTTCAGGATTTCCATAGTATGTGGTCTTGTATACAGAACCATAGGCTGCCATTTCGCTGTAGAAGCTGCCATTAGAGCGTTCGAGCGAGGTAGGAGCCTTGTAGCCTGTGCTGAACGAGGCGAATACACGTGAGCGCTCCTTGTTGAACTTATAGCTGCTTGCGAGGCGCATTGTGGTGTTTTCGTCGTAGATATCGCTGCTGTCGAGGCGCAGTGCGATGGAGTTTTCCCAGTTTGTGATAGGGGTGTAGAAGTGCTCTAGCGCGATGCCGTAGATGTCATCCTTCGTGCTGTTGTTTACGTAGGAGCCGTCTGTTTCTTCTCTGTTCCAAGAGATAGCACCCGAGGTCTTATGCTTTTCATTCCACTTGTAGTCATGACGCCATTCTACCTGAAGGTTGAGGTTCGTCATGAAGGCGCGACCATTTACCACACCAGGTGTCAGATCTGTCCCGACGATGGCATCAGCATCATAGATGCCAGTCATGAGGGTGGATTTGTAAGCGTCCATGATGTTGCTTACCCACTTGAGGGTAGCGAGGTTTGAACGGGTGCTATTCTCGACTGAGTCGTGAGGGGACTGGAACTTGATATCTTCACGACGGTAGGTTGCTGTGACGACATTCGTGTCATTAAGCTGGTAGTCGAGGCGGATATTGTTCGTCCAGTTTGTGTATTCACCCGCGTTAGCAGCGTCACCTGCTGGACGAGATCCGTCTGCGAGGCGCATGTCGTTCGTTGAGGACTGATAAGTAGAGGATACGAAGTAGGAGAGCTCGTCCTTTTCACCCTGTGCGGTGAAGTTACCCAGTTGGGTATCAAAGGATCCGATTTCTACCGTTGTTTGGTAGCTAGGCTCACCCTGCCCCTTAGGTGTGGTCATGTATACGATACCGCCGACTGCACCGCCACCGTAGACTGCGCCTTGGGCTCCTTTGAGTACTTCTAATCCACCGAGACCGTAAAGTGTCTGGTGACCAATGAGGTTTGCAGAAATACGACCGACACCCGATGCGTTATAAAGGCGCATCCCATCAAAGATGGACATGGTGTATGTCTCGTCGTTCATCCCGCGGATGATAACTTGATTGCTACTGCCCATCTGGTTGATACCACCATTAGGGAGGGCGAATACACCGGGAACTCGCGTCAGAGCATCACCCAGCTGGACAACGCCTTCTTCCTTCAGCTCCTCAACATTGAGGACGGTGACAGAGACACCAGTCTCGTCATAAGCCATGGCGACACCATCAGAGGCAGATACCGTGATGGGGGCGAGCTCGGTTTCCTCGATAGGGGCTTGAGGACTAGCCTGTGCAAAAGCACAATTTCCTGCCATAGCGATGGCAAGCACAGCGCGTGTGACGCCTCCTTGAGGCGTAAGTGATGTAGATATCATATGTAGAGCTTAGTGGACCAATGTTACGTTGGTGTGTTCAGCACTTCCCCTGGCTGGTACCCCGACTTAGTTCGACAGCATCTGAGAGATGCTAGCGCACGATACGGTTGCGGCACAGTGACGGATTCTCACCGTCTTTCCCATCTATTTCTTGCAGTTCCTACTGCCTCCAAGGGGGGAGACTACGCGTCCTAACGAGTCAGGGCATGTAGCTGCGAGAAGTTAAACATAGCGCGCATGCTTATGCAAGGTAAATTTTACAACTTTATTATAGAGAGTGTTTCAATATGCTTATTTATAGCATCTTGCACTATCATTAAATCTTTTTCTCTAAGAGGAAGATGTACTCCATGACCTGTAATTCTCTCGCTCTGAGATTACGACTGCCTCTGAAAGTAGCGTAGGGGATCTCTTCGAGTGTGACCGTCCCATGGCTGGCGAGTAGATCGAGCATATCGGATTTTGCGAGCAGCCCCTCCGAACTGTAGGATAGTAGGACATGGTGCGCAGGGCAGCTACTCACGAGTTCATTTAATGCTCGTAGTGCTCCTGCTTTCTTATTGAACTCCGAGCGATTCCAATCCTGAGGGATGCCCGACACACGCGAGATCTGCGAGGTGTCAGGAGCTTTTCCTTCCGCTATCAGGTTTAACATGAAGTAATTTGACCCGTAGGGGTGCTGGTTGTATGGAGGATCGAAGTAGGCGAGATCCAGCTCGGGGATGTCTTTTGCTATCGCGAGAGCGTCGCCTCTGGTCACGGTCGTCGGGCAGCTGAACTCGGAAAAGACAGGGAAGGGGAGCGTGATGTCTCCCTTGATGCGGGATAGGGCATGCTCGCCGCGACCTCCGAACTGTCCTACGCCTTCGGCATTCTTATAAAAGCCCTTGAACACCCCAGCCGTGTTCGTATGTACCGAGGCCATGCTGAGCAGAGGGGCTAGGAAAAAGGGCTGTATCTCCTCATCTAGCTGAGAAATGAGCATGCGCGCGGTGTCGATATAGCGCGCATTACGTCTCGTGTAGAATACACGATCTTCACGAGCTATGTTAGATTCATCTTGAGGCGCATAGAGATCAGTGACAAAGCCAGATTGTAGATTACTCTCATCGGATAGTTCGCTAAGCAGCGAGTTATAAATGCCCTGTAGCTGAGATATGGGCAGCTCGGAGGCATTCGCTAAATAGCACTTGCCCATCATGGCAGCGTAAGGCTCTAAGTCATTGCTATGAAGTTCACAAGCATATGATTTCAGCAGCCGCGACACAGAGCCTGAGCCCGAGAAGGCATCCCAGCAGCGCAGCTTACGACCTAGCTTCTTTTCCAATCGCAAAAAGCCATCAGCCAGTCGTGGGAGCAGTGCGCGCTTATTTCCGATACAGGTGATGAGCTGTTCCTTGAGATAAGCACTCTTATCGCGGAAATGAGAGAATTCTGGCACAAGGGAAATATAGCACAACGCTTAGTTCGAGGTCAAGCTACTTAGAGTCTTGATAAACGCGAATAGCTCAGAAGCATAGCCACGGCTAGGATCACGACGAAGAAGGGGAACATAGACATGCCTAGCTGCGAGGATATGAACCCAAACAGCGGAGGCGCTAGACAAGAGCCCATATAAGCGCATCCCATCTGAATACCTATAATGCTAAGTGACTTTTCCTTCCCGAAGAGGATAGGTGTCGCGTGGATGATAGAAGGATAAATAGGCGCGCAGCCTATGCCCACCATGAGGAAGCAGAGCCAGAGCGTAGAATTCCAAGGCAGCAGCGTGAGCAGCATACCAGAAACAATGAGTATAGCTCCCATGAAAATGAGGCGACTATGGCTGAAGTACTGCGCGATGACACCACCGAGCATGCGCCCTATCATGATCCCCATGAAGTAGAGTGACGCATGGAAGGCGGCGGACTCAGGCGCGAGGGCACGTGCTTCTACGAGGTAACTAGCCGTCCATATGCCTGTGGCATTTTCTAATCCACAGTACGCAGCGAAGCTGATGAGGATGGGTTTTACGCCGCGAATCTTGAGCGACGCGAAGAAGCCGAGCACCTCATGCTTCTCTTCTGCGGCATCGCCCTGCTCAGTGTCACTATCTTTCTTACGCCATAGTTTTAAACTAAGCAGGAGAATGAGAGCCAGAGCGAGCTGTATCCAGAATATGATCATGTAGCCAGCCTGCCAGCCACCAGCATTCACCAGCGCGAAGCCCATGATGATAGGACTCAGCGTCGCGCCTATACCCCATGACGCATGCAGCCAGTGCATGTGACGTGCAGAGTAGTGTGCCGCGACATAATTATTCAGCACGGCATCTACAGCCCCTCCGCTCAGACCGTAAGGAAGAGCCATCACGCAGATCCAAGCAAAGCTGGGGCAGAGTGAGAAGCCCCAGAGTGAGAGGGCTGATATGAGCACGCTCACTGTCGTGATGACTCCCGTGCTCATCCACTGCATCAGACGTGCGCAGGTCAGGCTCGCCGTAATCGTGCCGAGTGAGATAATCATGGCGACGATACCTGCGTAGCTGTAGCTGACCTGAAAGTCACGCTGCATCACGGGCCAGGCCGTCCCGAGCAGGGAGTCGGGCAGCCCTAGGGAGATGAAGGACAGGTAAATGAGGGTGAGCAGAGCGGCGTACATAGACGAGACTATTGAGGCTGAGGCTTCGTGTGCTCCTCGTCCATTCTCTTTCTGATTTCAGCGACGATTTTAGGGTGCTTCTCAGCGAGGTTATGCTCTTCGCGTTCGTCGCGATCGAGGTTAAAAAGCTGCATTTTTTTATTTCCCTTCTTCGTATTGAGGATAAGACCTTTCCACTTACCCATCCTCATAGCTCTCGATCCTGATCCTTCGGGGAATTCCCAGTAGAGATGCTCGTGCTTTGCCTGCTTCTTCCCTGTTAATTCAGCGAAGAAGCTCAGCCCATCGCTATCTGCTGGAGCTGGAGTCTTGAGGATTTCAGCGATGGTGGGGAGTAGGTCATAAGAGGCGGAGATGTGGTCAGAGACGCGTCCTCTTTTGATGCGCGCGGGCCAGCTTACGAGAAGGGGGACACGTATACCGCCTTCGCGCAGGCTGGCTTTACCCCATCCTGCCTCACTGCGGAAGGGTCCGGCACTATTAAACCATGGCGAGTGACTACCGCCATTAAAGGTGGGACCATTATCTGAAGTGTAGATAATGATGCTGTTCTCGTACATGCCCTTTTCCTTCAGTTTCGCGATGAAGCGACCTACCTGATCATCGAAGTAGCTAACCATCGCGGCGTAAGTAGCGCGTGGATAACGGCATGGTAGATAGCTATTCTGACCAAGATAAGGCTCTTCGTCTTTAAACTTTTTTCGGTAGTAGTCTACCCACTCCTTTGGAGCTTGCAGCGATACATGAGGAAGGGGAGTCGCCCACATGACGAAGAGCGGCTTCTTGTGAGTGGATTGCTCGTCGACAAGCTTGATGAGTTCATCGTAAAATAGATCATTCACGTATTCCTTACGCTGAAACTTATCGTAGGAGCGTTCGTCATACTTGTCCGCTCCGTGATCTAACTTATCGTTAGGCGTGAGGAGAGGGGCATTATCCAGCATTTCTCGCTTATCATTCCTGTAGATAAACATGGGGTAGTAGGTATGCGCTTGACGCTGGCAGTTGAAACCATAGAAGAAATCAAATCCCATCTTATTCGGGGTGGACACAGAGCCTGGGTAGCCGAGTCCCCACTTGCCCAGAAGGGCTGTCTGGTAGCCAGCATCCTGCATGAGGTGGGCGAGTGTTCGCGTGTCAGCAGGCATCGGACCTTGACCTTCCAGCTGAGGATTATCAAGCATGGCCTTGTGACTCCATACATTGCCGCGCTGTGCATATTCGTTATTTTGACGCACGACGGCATGACCTGCATGCTTCCCTGTCAGCATCATGCAGCGAGATGGAGCACTCACGGGGGATGCACTGTAAAACTGCGTGAAGCGCATACCCTCTTTTGCGAGCTTGTCTAGGTGTGGGGTTTCGATGCGCTTTTGCCCATAAGAGCCTAAGTCACCATAGCCTAGATCATCCATCAGAATGATGAAAACATGCGGTGGTGTCGCTTCTTTCGCGCAAACCGTGAGCGGAGCTAGGCTGATTGTAACGGCGTGCGATAGTATGCTTTTCATTTTTTATGTGTATTTATAGGGTATACCGCTAATCAGCCGCACTCCCAAGGTTTTCGTTTTGCTTTCGTGATATGCGGTTGGCGGACATAAATAGGAGCAGGTGGCGTGTCGAGCATTGACCGCTGAACTTCTTCCGTCATGCGCTGCCAGCTCTCAATAAGACCCTGTGCGCTAGGTGCTAAGTCGGCCTTTACCTCAGAGAGCCCATGCTTAGCGAGCAGTTCCGCAGATTCCACGCTGCCGAGCGTTTCGCCCTTTTCGAGAAGTTCCTTGATCGCCTCTGCTGTGGAGACCTCAATGAGTCCGTCTGGGTGACGTAGAGTCCATCCACCGCGCTTCGCGTCGGAAATAATCCATTCTCGCCCATTGGTCGCAAGCTGCGCCCACGAATCTATGGCTGCCAGCCGACTACCACGCACAAGTGATATCCCTTCCGCGGCGGCAAGCGCGACACGCACGCCACCATAGCTACCTGGTCCAGAGCCGACTAAGATAAGATCGAGCGAACGATCGCCTAAGGTGCTCATGCACTTCTCCAGCGCAGGGAAGAGCTCCGCGTCATGATTCCTATCCACAGCCCACTCATGATGGTACAGGACCTCACCGCTCTCATTCATGAGGCAGAGCGATGAGGGAGTCAGGGAGCATTCGATGGCGAGGATATTCATGCAGGGAGTAGGAGCTGCGCAGTCGTCCATTTGCCGCGCGTGATGCGTTTTTCTAGCACGAGACCATGCTCTACAGCGATAGCTAGTGTCTCATCGGCCTGTTCTTTCAAGATACCAGAGATAATGAGAGTCCCCCCTTTCTTCATGCTGCGCTTGAGCATGGGGAAGGCCTTCTGGAGTACCGTGGAGAAGAGATTCGCGAGAAGGATGTCCGCGAGCTCGTCTTCACGAGCTTCCCATTCGAAGACATCTGCTTGGAATAGGTCGAGGTGCTCTGCACCGCCGTTTCTATCAATGTTTCGCTGAGAGATTTCTATCGCCTGTGGGTCAAAATCATAAGCTATGGCACTCCTAGCGCCGAGCTTCAAGCCCGCAAGAGCGAGAATAGCTGTGCCGCAGCCCGCATCTGTCAGCCTCCAGCTTCCTGATTCTCTAGACTTAGCGTAATCGCAGAGCAAGCGCAAACATGTGGAAGTCGTGGCGTGATCGCCTGTACCGAAGGCCATTTCCGCAGGCATTGTGAGCACGATGCGCTTCGGGTATCGCTCACGGAGTGCCTGCATGACTGCGGCATCATCACTAGAGCTGATGACTATCTGCTGACGAATGAGGAGAGGAGGGCGATTCTCTGGTGCTGTGGCTGCTACCCAGTCTGTTAAGACAAGTGGCTGCACTTTTCCACCATAACAGGCGGCGAATATTAAGGCCTCTTGCTCTTCCTCCCAGTACAGATCCATTTCGAGCTTTGTCGCGGCAAAATTCTGAGACAGTACGCTATTAGGGTACTGCGCAAGGAGTTCTTGCCAGTAGGATTCTTCGGAAATTGGTACTTGGTGCTGCCAGTGCCACATAGTGATGATTATTGTATTTAAGATTAGTCTAGTAGATTATTAGCGAGACTCCATGCGCTTTCTTTGCTTAAGATGAAGGTTTCTCCCGTTTCTACGATTTGGCCGAAGAAGTTCGAGTCTTCTCTATTGATATTAATAGGCGCGATTATCAGTGTGAGGGTTTTCTTTTCTTTCTTGTCGTCAGCAAAAAGTGAATCAGTGATGACCTCATCATTCGCAGAATTCTCGAGGTAGGCCTCGACATTCACGTCTCTTTCGAGATGTTCATTATCGGGCTCATTATTATCAACGATGAAGCCTCCACGCTGTGAAATAACGCTCATCTCAAGATCCAAAGTGATGCTGAACACGGGTTTTTTCAATGTCGCAAGCGCACGCTCATGAGATGAGGGCAGCCAGCGGAGGACGCGCAGGTTATTCAGATTACGCAGGTAACTCAGCGCGCGGTGTGAATTGATGCGCAAAGTGATGTCTTCACCATTGAGCGTGCCTGTCCATCTATCACCGATGTAGTCGAAATCCAGCTTAAGAGGTGCAGATTCGAAGTTCATCGTCAGCGTTTTCACTGTGGATATGGGGAAGTCGAGTGCCCGCGTATCCTTCCACTTGTACTTATCGAGAGAAAGGTACTTCGCTATGCTCGTAGGAAGCTGTCCTATAGTATTGCTACCACGCTCATGGATGATCCAAGTAGCTGACTCATCAAGTGTTTTAGCAGCTTGGTACTTGATGATATAGCTAACAGGAGGTCTATCTTTAATGAGTGGCATATCATGCCCAAAGATGGATGAACGATAACTACAAGGCAAGGGGAGTAAGGTGATACTGTAGTCTGGTCGATCAAGCCCATACTCATGCAGAACATCATAGTAGCTGTCTGTCAATTTAATATCCCTGAGCACTCTCTCCAGTGGGGTCTTGTTGAGCGACTGCAAGAAGGCTTTCACACGGCCTTCATCAGCACTTTCGAAGTCAGATGCGGAGGAAAACATCCATTTCGCAGGCACCTTACTATCAGCATCACCGGGGATGAGAATAAGACGCAGCGGGGCTAGGGCGTAAGGCGTATTTAAAGACACTCGCGCTATATCCTGCTCTGGTATGGAGCAGAGTGCCAGAGAACGAAGATTGTCAAGAGTATACGCCAGATCCTCTGTGTAGATAGGTGCTTTTCCGTCGCGGAGTTGCTTCAGGATAGGATCTGGAAGGAGTGGTAAGGAGAAGGCCTCATTGATGATACCCGCGTAGCTGCCTTTGCGTATCATGCGTGGGGCTGCAGGAAGTGTAAAGACGACATTTCTATCTGATACCGTAGCATAACTGATCTTAGAATCATCTGCTTCTGAGAAGAATGCAGGGTAGATTCTAAGCGTGCGCTCATGCCCATTGATATCCGTGAGGCTAATGCTGACTGGTGTACCTTGCTTGCTTAGCTCGACGGCGGAGGTATCCTCTACGCGAAGGGACTTGATTTTTAGCAAATCTTGGAGTAGATCGTCGATTGCATAGGTATCAGCCTTCGTAATAATGGGGCTAACGATTACCCATGGTGCTTGGGTACTAGCGCGTTGTGCGCTTACTTTCGTCGATTTTTCTCCGTCTGAAACACTGAGGGAAACTATTTCATCAGCATGAAAACTCAGAGGTGATTGATCTCGAAGACCATTGAGACCGTTATCAAAGATGCTTAAGATATTCCCCGTGACTACATGGATTCTCTTGTCACTTCCATAGAAACTCGTCCGCAGGTACGTGGTAGGCGTTACTGTTTTATCATCTCCAGTATCTGCAAACCACGGAGCTGTAGCACCGAGTGTGTATCTCGCAACAGTGGTGCGCTCATCTCCTACAGGACGCTTTAGCGTTATCTCATACGGGGATGTCTCTACGCCAAACTCACGCAGGCTACCTTCTGTAGATCTATCTAGTGGAAGTGTATCGACGAGCGATGCCTGCTGTGTGAAGCTGAGTATAGCCTGCGCAGCCAATGGATCCATACGGTCGACGAATGGCTCTGTAATCCACCAGCTACCATCGAGCTGACGCTCACATTCAAGTCTATCATGTAGGTCAGCTATACGCATCCAGTCGACTTGCTCCAGCTGCTCACGAGTGCTAACCTGAAAGAGGGCTTCTCCCTTCTTAAAGCGATACCAGCCAGTCAATCGTGCTAAATTACCGTCAATGACGAGTAATGTAGCCACACCCAAGATGGATAGGGTCAGGATAGCTAGAATAATGGTAGAAAGATAACGCATGCGGGCGATTAGTGAATCATTAGTGACGACGGGTGTTCCAGATAATCAGCGCAATGAGAAGCGCCGCGATAGGCAGCCCCAAGAGTGTGAGGTATTCTAAGAAGCTCTGAGAATGACGGTTTAAGTCAATCTTCATCGTGAGGTCCTCATTCGCGCTCTTACCTGCGTATTCAGTTCTATCTGTCATCCATGCTGTCAGTGTACGGATGTAGTCGCGCTGTTCGCGTTTACTACCTTCTTTTGCTAAGATGTCAGTATTCCCCAGTACGAGCATGGTAGAAAGCTTATTAGGATCATTATATGATCCGCGTGTGACGGCTGCGCCGAGGCATAGAGGACCTTCCTTGTCTTCATCGGGATTAAAACTAGGGGCGAGATCCGTGCGAGTTTCCCCATAGTATTCAGGTGAAGAAAGAAGAATGTCAAAAGTATTTAACTGCTTAATAGATGCTAAGTTCTCATCAGCATGCTCCAGTGTGAAAGACATACTCTGCCCCTCAAGATTCGTAGACTGGTACCAGAATGAGCGTGTGGCGTTCAGCCCCTCGGGGAACATAGCTGTGATGTTGTAATAGGCTCGTTTACGATCGCGTAGCAGAACACGGTCATAATTCGGACGTATGCCCTGCTCTCGGATGAAGCGATAGAAGCGGGGGAGATCTGTATTCACAGGATCAAGAGCGACGAAGAGAGCATGCTTCTTTTCGCGCGCCCAGAACTCACGCACAACCTCCATCTCCTGTTCCGTGAAGTCAGTATGTGGAGCTATGATGAAGAGTCCTTCTGCGTTACTAGGTAGTTTCTCTATGGTCGATAGATTAACCCAAGAAAGCTGAATGTTCAGCGAAGCGGCGATTTCTTCAATCTGACCGAGAAGACGCTTATCATCACGCGATACACCGCCTTTACCCTCGACGACATACATCTGGCGCATATCGCCCTCGACTGCCTCGACGATAGCGGAGCTCAATACCTCATCCATCATCAAGGCGACTGCGCGCTTAGACATATCGGGAAGAGTTTTATACTTAATAAAGGTAGCACCAGGTCGTATACGAACGTGCTTCCGATCGCTTCGCTCTTCAAATGTTTGTAAGGCTATGGAGGGATTCTTGCGTGCATCGACTACCGCAAGATTCTGGGTGAAATCCACGCCATAGATCTGAGAGATTTCACGAGCACGATGGGGCTGGCGCAAGGGGTCGAATACCTCAACCTCGATTTTTCCATCGCTGTAACGCTGGTATTCCTCAAGAAGAGAGTACATGCGTGGGTAGTTGCGCGTGCTGCGCTGGAAGGCAAAAATAATACGTATAGGATGAGCTTCCCCCTCGGAGGCAAACTCTTGTATACGCTTGCTGTTAAGAATATTTATCGTACGCTCAGATATTGAATACTTCTGCTCCTCTGTCAGGTCGCGCTTTGTATACTCCTGACTGGAGATGAAATTAAACGTGATGATGAGGATAGCGAGCAGGATGATATTCACCCACGCGAGTGGGTTTTTCTTCATGCCGCGAGCCTTAGGGTTTTTTTGACTTTTCATGGGAAAGGGGTGTTGAGATTGTGCTTATCGTCTCCAGCGGCGGTAGTCGACGACACGGCGCGTCAGAGCGAGGGTAAATAACGCAAGCGATATATAGAGAACAAATGGTCGACTGTCAATTAATCCACGTGAAAAGGACGAAATCTGATCCTTAAGAGAGATGTAGTGAAAGAAGTCAGCCGCGGGGAACTCACCCCATAGCTCCGTCACAACGCCCATGAAGTAATAGGTAATCATCATGCAAGTGCAGACGATGGCCGCGATAATTTGGCTCTTGGTGAGCGATGAGCATAGTATACCCAGCGCGATGAAGAAACTACCCGTTAAGAACAAAATACCAAACGCTCCGTACCAATCCGCGAGTCTATACTCAATCTGTCCTACTGACTGAATCCCGTAGAAGCTCATGGTGAGCGAATTAGCTATTTCACTAAGCCATGGATATAGCATCATAGGCATCCATATCATGATGTAGAAAAGATATGCTGCTAAATATTTTCCAAGAAGAATATGTGTCGTCGTAACGGGGGCTGTCAGTAGCCCTTCTAGTGTCCCCATACGCTCTTCTTCTGCGAAACTACGCATGGTGATGAGCGGAATAAGGAAGATGAAATAGAACCAGAAGGTAATATTATCCAGCATATGATACATAATGCCTTCATCCGATCCTATGCTCATGATTTTGAGCACGGCTTGCAGTGAGAATGCCTGTAAACCCATGGTACATGCGAAGATAACCCAGCCGAAGGGGGTAGCTAAGTAGCTGCGAAGTTCTCGCATGAAGATGATAAAAATCGTGCGAAACGAGTTACGAGTGCGCAGGATGGTCTTGGCAGCGGAGGGTGCTGACCGTTGCTTTTCTGATGGTTTCTGAGATTCCAGTGGCATGAGCGGAATAGGGGGAGGGGGATAAATGATAAAATTAGTCGTGTCGTGTCATTTCCACGAATACATCTTCGAGAGTAGGAATATGTCTATACATCTGACGCAGTGAGAAACCATAGGAGCTGATAACATTCGCCGCGACCTCGCGTGTGTCTGTCTTCGGTTCTGCTCGAAGGGTGAGCGAGTGCCAGCCATCATCCGAGGTGCTATTGTGAATAACTTTCTTTATAGCTTCGAATTGAGAGAGTTCTGCCACGATGACTTCGAGCTGTCCCTTGAACTCTAAGCTCACGCGACCCGCTGTACGCAGCCCCTGAGTGAGGTTCTGCGGGGTGTCCGATGCCTTAATAAGCCCCTGATCTATAATCACGACCTTATTCGCGATCATTTCTACTTCGCTGAGGATATGTGTCGAAAGAATAACCGTATGATCGACAGCTAGATGCTTGATAAGCTCGCGAATCTGGCGTATCTGGTTCGGATCAAGTCCATTCGTGGGCTCATCGAGAATTAATAATTCTGGGCTACCCAAGAGAGCATCCGCGAGACCTACGCGCTGTCTATAACCTTTAGAGAGCGTATTAATCATCTTCGACTTCTTCACTTCCAAGCCGCAGTGCTCGATGGCTTCGCCAATTTGCTGCCGCACTGATGAGCCTCGAATACCCTTGAGGCGAGCTCTATAGTCGAGGTACTCATACACGCGCATGTCATCATATAGGGGCACATTCTCAGGCATGTAGCCTATGTGTCGACGCACTTCAAGAGACTGATCTATGATGTCGAATCCTGCTATACTAGCCGTTCCAGCTGTGGGTGGTAAATACCCTGTAAGCATTTTCATCGTCGTCGTTTTACCCGCACCATTGGGACCGAGGAAGCCTACAATTTCGCCTTTCTCTATTTCGAAAGTCGCGTCCTTGACTGCCTCTAGTCGCCCAAAAACCTTGTACAGATGCTCAGCTTTTACCATGCTCATAAGTCAAAGGATTCTATCACATCCGCGCGACACTACAAGCATAAATATTATACATCATACCTAATTTGGCATTACGATGATTATGTGAAGTTATAAATCCTGATTTCTACCTTGACCTGAGCATTGAAATCGCGTAATATGTGCTATATGGTTAAGTGCACAATAGATTATCAAGGCGAACTTCGCAACAAACTCACTCATGTTAATTCAGGTATCACGACGATTTCTGATGCCCCCTGTGATAATCATGGTAAGGGAGAATCTTTCTCCCCCACGGATATGATGTGCGCTGCCGTTGGTGCTTGTATGTCGACCATCATGGGAATCTATGCACAGCAGAATGACGTGGATCTCACGGGCATGCGCATCGAAGTCATCAAAACCATGGCCGCTGAGCCACGCCGAATCGCGAAAATAGAAACGACGATCACCGTCCCCCTTCCCTCTGACACAGAGCACCGCGAGGCTCTGATAAACTGCGCTATCACTAGCCCTGCTATGCAGAGCCTTCATCCAGACATCGAAGTGCCTATTACTTGGATCTGGGCAGACAGTAGTTGCTAATTCATGAGAATGAAGCTATGAATCGTAAGATTTACATGTATTGGGTGCTCCCGCTGTTCACTATGCTGAGTAGTATCCCTATCTTTTTTAATACATTAGGCACAATAGCAGCGCTTATTATAGCCCTGCTTCTCCTTGTTATGACATGGGGTGTCGTGTGGATGCGCCTGTACATGACACAGTTAGCTCGCGCTGAGTTCTCCATCCTCGCCATTCTCCCCATGGCATTCTACACCTATCTTCGCGCTGTGCCAGCTGCGCTCGATACGATGGGCGGCGCGATGTGGTCGAACCTCTATTTCTTTTTCTGGGTGGGTACAGCCATTATCGGCTTCATCAGCTTTAAGCCCGCAGTCAATGAGCGTCCCGCCAAGGGCACGCGCGATGTCACGCGCATTATTCTCAGCTCTATCTGTATCATCTTCTGTCTCGCTACTTGGGTTCAGACGAGCACCATTTTTCTTCCTTAATATTCAACCAAACATTACATATGAACAAGACTATAGTTACAACTAGTATCGCCGCGCTCGTCGCATTGAGCGCACTCTCTTCCTGCTCTTCCAGCTCTACTGCGCCCTATTCCTTGCGCGAGCTCGCGTGGAACTCTTTCACCCTCGTCAGCGTACCAGCTTCGCAGACAGAGCCTATGACTGCGGCTAAGCCTGATGCTGAAGTATTCCAAGTAGCTCCTACACAGCGTAAAGCTCAAGTCATTACAAAGTCTACATCGCTGTATCAGCCGACATACACAGCTCCTAAGCAAGAAACCGTCCCCGTCATGCCAGGTCGAGGTCGTTCTCTGCGTTCTTACTAATAACGTTTTTCTTCCATGGCGAAGCAAAGACTCGATGTACTCGTCACCCAGCTTGGTCTGAGCGATTCACGTGAGCAGGCACAGCGGCTCATACTCGCTGGCGAAGTATCAGTGAAAGATCAGGTTATCACGAAGCCAGGGACGAAGGTAGATGACAGCCTCCCTATCACCGTAAAGAACAAGCCTCGCTACGTCAGTCGCGGAGGCTTGAAAATGGAGGGTGCGCTGAAGGCCTTCCCCGTCGATGTGACGGGAAAGACTTGTCTCGACATCGGGTCTTCTACAGGTGGGTTTACAGACTGCCTCTTGCAGCACGGAGCCGCCCGTGTGCATGCCATCGACGTCGGCACAAACCAGCTTGTCTGGAAGCTCAGAAACGATCCTCGCGTGGTGGTCAAGGAGCAGTTTAATGCTCGCTACCTCACGCCTGAGGATCTGGGTGAGCTGGTGGATGTCATCGTCAGCGATGTATCCTTTATCTCTCTGACGAAGATTCTCCCCTCAGCGAAAGATTGCCTTCATGATGATGGTGACTTCCTCCTCTTGATTAAGCCTCAGTTCGAGCTGCAGCCCGAAGATATAGGACCTGGTGGTATCGTCAGAGATCCTGTGCTCCATCAGCGAGCTATAGATAAGATTAAGGACTTTGCTTGCCATGAGCTCGGTCTCATCTGGATGGGAGTGGACGACTCCCCCATCACAGGCATGGAGGGGAATAAGGAATTCCTCGCTTGGATACGAAAATCATAAACTGCCGACACTCGAAAGCCTCGAAAGTTTTATTATCTCTTTGCGAAATAAGCAGCTTCGGACCTTGCATGCAGGTTGGATGATAATTTTCGGCATTTGGGTGCGCATAGCGAGCTATGTAAGCCCAAAATGCTGTAATTTTCGCCAAAATGCAGCAAAAGTCGTGCTGTTTTGTTCATTTTCGAGATCACCATTCTGCACGGACTAATTTTGCAAGGTCTCCTCTAGTCAAGGAAGCTTGTATCTATATCTTCCTGTCCCGAGATGAGCTCGGCAAGTACGGGAATGTCGCAGAACTCTTCTATCTGACGCCTATTCGTCAAGCTGGCCAGATCCCATTCTTCAGCTCTATGGTTGAGGATAATGCCGTGGCAGTGTAGACCTTGGTTCTTGATCGCTTCGAGTGTCAATAAGGTGTGATTGATAGCACCCAGCTTATTCTCGACGATGAGAATGACGGGGAGTCCGAGGTCTTTCGCGAGGTCTGCCATGGTACGCCCAGATCGCAGAGGGACATACCAGCCCCCAGCCCCCTCGACGAGCACGCAGTCGTAATGAGCGGCTAATTCTTGGTAGCCTGCGATGATTTTCTCTTCATCTATTTCTATCTGCTCTAGCTCACTCGCGATGGCGGGGGCTGTGGCGGAGCGCAGGTAAATGGGATTGATCTGTTCAAGACTCAGCTTGCTAGACGTGACCTCACGTATAGCCCGAGCATCAGAGCGGTCACCGCATGCGAGTGGCTTATAGCCAGTTGCGTGAACTCCACGTGCGATGAGATCTCGAAGCATACAGCATGTGACGTAGGTCTTCCCCACGTCAGTATCAGTTCCAGCGATGAAATAATGTGGCATAAATTAGGGAGTAGAGAGGATGATGTCTCCGTCTTCGAGTTTCTGCTGATTCTCGCTATCAATTCCGCCTTCCTTTACCCCTATCCATATGATGATAGCGAGGAGAAGTGCTATAGCCTTAGCCTGCCAGTTCGTACTGAAAAAGCGTTTAACTTTGTTCCACATGATTTGTTTGGTTGAAGAGTTCTTTAAGTCTGAGTGTGAGATAGGTCATATCGACATTACGCTCGACGCTATTGCTCACGGCGATGGATACAGCCCCAGTTTCTTCTGAGACGATGATGACGACCGCGTCTGTCTCTTCCGCGAGACCTATGCCTGCGCGGTGACGCAGCCCCATGGAGGTGTCACGCAGTTCGCGATTCGATACAGGGAGAATGGCCGCGGCTGCGTATATTCTATCGCCCTGCATCAGCACAGCCCCATCATGCAAGGGGGACTTAGGCATGAATATCGTCGTGATGAGCTCACGGGAGAATATCGCGTCTATCTCCACAGCGGTGCTAGCGGAGCTTTCTAAGTTGATTTTACGCTCGAGCGCGATGAGCGCGCCATAGCGACGACTCGCGAGCCAGCTGACGGATTCGACGATCTCTTCGATGAGGTCCTTACGATCATCTTTCTGCCCGAAGAAGTTCAAGAAATGCTTCGTGCCTATCTTCGCAAGCCCTGTACGGATTTCCTGCTGGAAGAGCACGACGAGAATCGTACCGATGCCGATTAGCGAGCTGACAAGGTACTTCAGCACCTCCGCTTGGAAGACCTGGAGGAGTAGACCTCCGACGAGTACGAGTGCAATCAGGCCTATCAAAATGGCTGCGCCGCGTGAGTTTTTAAACACACGGTATGTCTGGTAAAAGATAAACCACAGGACTCCGATTTCGAAGATGGCTGTAAGCAGCGAATAGCTGGGCATGCTCCTATGCTAGCCTAGGCATAGCCAAAATGCAAGCGGGAAATATCTATTCTGTAAGTTATTGAACAATTAAATCTAACCTATTGTCTTTTACTTTGAATGACTATGAAAACGAAAAACATCACACGTTACACGTACGAAAGCACAGATTTCTTAGGATGGCGCGTCAGCATACAGCGACGCGGACGCATTATCACGCGCTATTTCTCAGATATGAAATATGGATCTGAGGAGTTATCACTTGCTGCAGCTGTAGGATACAGAGATAAGGTAATGTTCCAAATGAAGTTGCATCGAGAAGACCTCGACCACTACATGGACGATGAGTTACACCGGCTGCATGAACTCCTGCATGAGCCCTCGCCTCAGGGGGTGTCTACTTGGGGAACGAGTAAGGCTCCTAGTTCGGAGTCGTTGTAGTACTCGTCCTTGTGTAGCCTTGATATCTCTACAGCAAGCTCTTGAATAATATGGATAACTTCCTGCTCTTCTTCGGGAAACTGGGCGAAGTGCAGGATGAGCCTTTCCTCAGTGATGAGCTCATGGGTTTTCATGAGTTCGTCTATGATTTTTGCGTATAGAATCTTCGCATCCTTCGTCCCCTCGGAGGAGGTGATTTTCTGTAGACACTGCACTTGCTCGCGGAGAAGTCCTTTTATTTTAGAGAGCACGGAGCGCACCTCTTCAGCCGACTGTTCAGGCGACGCAGAGCAAGGAGCGACGAGAAAAGAACTCAGCACGACGGAAGCGAGACTAGATGCACTTGTACGTATCATGATGCAGGGATAATAGAAGGGATTCCCCCTGCCGTCAAGGATAGAATACTTCGTGGCTTCGTTAAATTCTAAATCCCCATCTAATTGATAGTATTTTAAATTTGACTTTTGTTGTAGATTGTATTACTTGTAAGATATATGTCTAACAGGGCTTGATGCTCAGGTTGTGTTAGATTTTTTTATTAACATATCACAGAAAACGAATCATGAGCGAAAATTCATACACAGAAGTCACGACTGAAGGATACGGAAGCCGCATCACCAATTCTCTGAAAGGCATTATAGTCGGTGCTCTTTTTGTATTGGTTGGTATAGGTCTTCTTTTCTGGAACGAAGGAAATTATGTAAAGACCAAGCAGGCTCTCGAAGAGGCCGAAGGTAAGACAGTAGAAGTGACAAATATCAACGAAGTCAACGCCGCGAACCAAGGAAAACTCGTCCATATGAGCGGCACGGCTAAGACGAACGAGGTACTCAAAGATCCCGTATTCGGTATCTCGCATAAGGGCATCATGCTCCAGCGTAAAACGGAATACTACCAATGGGTAGAAGAATCGCGTACCGAAACCGAGAAAAATCTCGGTGGCAGTGAAACGAAGAAGACCGTCTACACTTACACGCAGAAATGGGTCAAAGCTCCCGTTGATTCAAGTAAGTTCAAGGAGTCTACTAAGTATGTGAACTCGGTCGCTATTTCTAATGCCGAGAGCATGAACATGCGAGCTAACAATGTGACATTTGGATCATTCACTTTGAGTCCCAAGCAGATAGGACTAATAGGCAATGAGAAGCCCTACGTCATTCCTGAAGGAACGCAACTTCCAGCTAATATCGCCAAGCAGGCAAAGATCGAGTCTAATACGGTCTACGTACACATGCCTGTCGTCATGGCTGTAACGAATGTCACCCTCAGCTCTGGTCAGACACAGGGGCAGACCATCATGCCGGCAAACAGTACTATTACGATGGGCGATAGTATTCCGATTATAGATCAAAACGCCACAGTGCAGCGCTCCGCATCACCTCAGACTGGTGATATGAAGATCACATGGACAGCCATCGCTCCAGAAGAAGCTATCAGCTTCGTCGCTCAGCAGAATGGTCAGACCTTCTCTCCCTATATAGCAGAGAATAAGAAGGAAGTCCTCCTTCTGGGCATGGGGACTCAGACATCAGCACAGCTCTTCGCGACAGGCCACAGCAGCAATTCTATGCTCACATGGATACTGCGCGGTGTAGGCTTCATTCTGATAGGTATAGGTCTCACTTCCATGATGTCCATCCTCTCCGTGCTCGCGGATGTCGTTCCCTTCATTGGTAACCTCGTAGGCGCAGCGACGACATTTGCAGCCTTTGTGCTCGCCTTTGTCATCAGCGTAGGGGTCATCGCTACGGCATGGCTGTTCTACAGACCTCTTATAGGTGGTAGTCTCCTCATCCTCGTGGTATTAGGTATTTACTACCTGCGTAAGATGCGCAAAGAAGCTCAGTCTAAAACTGCGTAATATAGTATTAAAGAATAATCACGATAGAAACCGCCCGCTCGCAGTCTTCATGACGAGCGGGCGGTTTGCTCTGCGTGCCTAGGAAATTATTCTTGCTTGTAAACGGGCTTTCGTTTATAATGTGAAGCATAATTTGTCATGCTTAACCTACCGAACAGTATCACCGTAGCGCGCCTCTTTCTCGTCGTTCTCTTCACCGTAGTATTGGCCTTTGATACGCAAGAGGATTCGGGTAGCTTGCTAAAAATCATTGCTTTATGGGCTTTTGCTGTAGGCTCTGCTTCCGATTATCTCGATGGCTACCTCGCTCGCAAGCTGAACCAGGTGACAAATGTAGGGAAACTCCTTGACCCTCTTGCTGATAAGATTCTTGTCTGCGCTGCGTTCATCTATCTGAGTGCCGTCTGCATCTGTCCTTTCTGGATCACGATTGTGATCATGTTCCGTGAGTTTCTTGTGACTGGGCTGCGCCAGCTCGCAGTTGATAATAATATCGTGATCGCTGCCGATATCTTTGGTAAATGGAAGACTGTTCTCCAGATCCTCTACTGTGGATTCGCCCTCTTTCAGCTCGCTTATGCTTCAGGCAGTACTCCCCTATTCTCCTACTTAGCATCCAGTGAATGGATAGTATGGGTGACGAGCTCTCTGCTGTGGTCTTCGCTCGCACTCACCCTTATCAGTGGTGCAAACTATTGTTACAAAGCACGTCACCTTGTGACAGAAAAGATAAAGTAATCTTAATCTCCCCCCCCATTTGGGTAACTCTCACGGCCTCCATGACAGCAGCTGAGTCTCAGACTATCCACCTCATGGGGGATGTGCTCGCAAGCCAAGTAGCAGCTGGTGAGGTCGTGGAGCGTCCCGCCTCCGTCATCAAGGAGCTCGTCGAGAACAGCCTCGATGCTGGCGCGACGCAGGTCAAGGTCGATATAGAACGCGGAGGCATCGCCCTCATGCGCGTGACAGATGATGGGTGTGGGATGAGCCATGATGATGCTCAGATGTGCCTGCTACGTCATGCGACGAGCAAGATTCGTGATTTTTCTGACCTCTTTGATATTAGGAAACTGGGCTTCCGCGGTGAGGCTATACCCAGCATCGCGTCAGTCTCGCAGCTAACGATCACGACGCGCCGCCCCGATGATGTCGAGGGCACGGAATTAAAAGTCATGGGCGGTGAAGCGAGTGAGCCACGCCACGCGGGCTGCGCACCGGGGACGTGCATAGAGGTCTCGGAGCTCTTTTACAACACCCCAGTGCGTCGCAAGTTCCTGAAAAAGGATGAGACAGAGGCGGCGCATATCGAGCATCAGCTCATGCTGCATGCCCTCGTCTACCCCGAGGTGCGCTTCATCTTCACGAAGCAGGGGCAGACCGTGTTCGATACCGCATCGACGAAGGATCTGCGGCAGCGCATTGCGGATTTCATGGGTAGAGAACTTGCGCGCGAGCTCATCGAAATGGAAGCCACACAGGCTGCGGGTGTGAATGTATCTGGCTACCTACTTCCCCTGAGTGCGGCGAAGCGTAACAAACGTATGCAGTACATCTTCCTCAATGGTCGCCCCATCGAAGACAAGATGCTAAACCGCGCCATTCGCGATGGCTTCGGAGGATTACCTACGGGGCTGCATCCGACGATCTTCCTTTATATTAAGATGGATCCTGCGCTCGTGGATGTGAATGTACACCCAGCTAAGAAAGAAGTGCGCTTTCGCCGCATGAATGATGTGTGTCATGCCATCATAGAATCCATCCGCGTCAGCCTTGCTCATCATGCGAGGCAGCGTGAGGACGTGCCCAGCGCACCTGATACTCCACCTCCTGCACAGCGGGTGAATCACCCCACTCCCACCCCATCGGGGCAGCGTTCCCCTCTCCTATCGCGCCTCCGCCCCATCGCACCGCGCGAGCGTCAGCGTGAACTAGCTATCACTACGCCACAGGAGACGAAGGAAACTCAGGCTATAGTCCCATCTGAGGATAAGTCTGTGAGTGATAGCTTAGAAACGGTAGTCGTTCCTATCACTACGCCGACTAGTCCTAAACATACGACTTACCCTGCCGTGAATCAGCAGGTGATGACCGAGGTTCCGAACTTTCGCCACATAGGTCAGCTGGATGAGTCATACATACTCTTCGAGGGAAAGGAGGGGCTCGTCATGCTGTCACCACGAGCCGCGCGTGAGAGGCTTATTTTTGAGCGACTTCTTCTCGCAAGAAAACAACCGATTCCTTCCCAGCGCCTCCTGCTACCCGCCATCATCGAGATAGACGCGCGAGACATGGGGCATATGGAAGAAATCATCCCGCAGCTAAAGCAGGCAGGCTTCAGTCTGGCACTATTCGGTCAGCGATCCCTGCGCATAGAAAGCCTGCCCAGCATGCTGAATATTGATGAGCTAGAAGACTTCATCTTAAACTTACTCGAATGCTTCTGCTCACGCGGCGAGGTGAGACTCGCCCGCTCGCGTAATCCCTACGAAACCTTTATCGCAAAGCTCGCTTCCCAATACGTCCAGCAGGAGAGCATCGCTCCGTTTTTCTCCGCACCGCATCAGCTTCTCGCTGATCTGCTCTGCTGTGAGATTCCCTACTGCACGCCATCGGGTAAGCCGACATTAGTGCCCATTTCGTTGAATGAAATAAAGCGAAAATTCCAATCTCGCTGAGAATCTGATAAGCTAAAGTCCGATCTCAACGAGGCTCTGGGGACTGTCCCCCACCATTAATCTTCGAAGTCTTCTTCCGCTTCGACGGTCTGTGTGACCCAGCCGATACGGTCGCAGCCGAACTCGACGGTGTCACCGACCTTAAGATGACGGCTCTCGCCTTCGCTCATAGCCACACCTGATGGAGTGCCTGTAGAGACGACATCACCGGGGTTTAAGGTCATGTACTGTGAGACGTGGGCGATGAGCTCAGCGACAGGCATCATGAGTTCGGATGTGCTGGCTTTTTGGCGTGTTTCACCGTTTACCTTGAGCTCGATGGTTAAGTTATCAGGATCGGGGAGCTCGTCCTTGCTCACAAGGATGGGTCCAAAGGGGGCGAAGCTGTCGTAGCTCTTCCCCTTAGTCCACTGACCGCCGTGCTCCAGCTGGTAGCAGCGCTCGGTGTAATCACAGAGAAGGGTGTAGCCGAGGATGGCACGACGGGCTTCATCCGCCGTGGCTCGGCGTAATGGAGCACCGATGATGACGGCGAGCTCCACTTCGTAGTCGAGGCACTTGCTGCCTTCGGGGCATATCACGTAGCTCAGGTCGGTGCTGATAGCGGAGACAGACTTGAGGAAAAGTGCGGGAAGCTTGCGCTCAGGCTCTCCGAACTCATCTGCATGCCCAGGGTATGTAAGCCCGAGGCAAGCGATGTTACCTGGCTGCACATGAAGGGCACTGGAGAGCACTAAGCCTTCGGGATCGATGGCGACGCCATCGCTTGCCCCCTGAGAGATCCATGTCTCTATCTCCTTGCGTATTTTCTTACCTTCAGGAAGCAAGGCGTGCCAGATCTGCTCTTCTTGCGCACTGACATCGATGAAGCAGCGGCGCTTAGGAATCCATAAACCGATGACGCTTTCGCCATCTTCATCTGCATAGTATTGAAGTCTCATTGAAATCTTTCTGTGTATTAATGTTAAATGATGTGGTTGAAAATATTTTTTAATCCCAATCCTCTATATTGCGTGGGATTTCCTTGATGCGATCTGGGATTTTTACAGGATCTTTTTCTGGAGGCATGGGCATCGCAGGCTCTACTGGCGTGAGCTCCTCCACATGGGGCTGGGTCGCCTCCGTAGGAGAGGGATCTGTCACAGCAGGAGGAGTATCGGGAGTGAGCTGCGTCTCAGCTGCGAGAATGGCGCGCTCTTTTTCTAAATCTGCCTGTGCTGCACCACCTTTCACGAGGTCTGGTGTGGGAGCACCAAGGGCTTGGTAGATATAGACGGCATCCCCTACGGCGACATCGCCAGAGCGGATGTCCGCCGCGATCAATGGGGTGATGCTGTTATTCATACTCTCATTTGACACGATGAGATTAGCCATGCGGACATGCGCTCCTATAACAGGATGAGAGATAAGAGTCGTACCTGCGGGAGGCTTAGATTTCACGACTCGGACGAGTGCGAACTTCGAATCGGCATAGATCTTATGCACGGTTCCTATATAGTACACACTCTCCTTCTTCTCCTCCTTCGGCTTCACCTCCTCATTCACAGGAGCACTCGTTTGGCAAGCGGCGAGAAATAGGGAAATACCACAATATACTAAGTAGCGTCTCATCTGTGGTATCATAGCATATGCGGACAAGGAGGTCAAGCTAGCATGTAAGACCGCATCACTCTTCCGACGGAGGCTACTATGCGACCTTGTCGGCATGGGACTGGAATAAGCATGATCAATCATAGAAAAGATATTCCTCCCCATCTTCGTGATGAAAATGAGGAGGAATGAGGTTGGGATTCCACTGTAACTCTTAGTCTGTCACCTTGATCTCAAGTGGGAGAGCCAGACCGTAGACCTGTGGTCGGTACATCTCTTCTGCCTTCGCAGCGGGTGCTTTCATCTCACCGGACTTTGTCACGCGTGCGAGGTAGCTGGCACTCAGTAACTCCGTGCCCTTCCACTGTGTGATGGCGAAGCGTACCCTGTCCTTGAGGAAGTCTTGCTTCGTAATCCAGCTAGAGAAGCTGTAGTACTGAGACGCGTTCTTTCCTGCGGGTAGAGACAGATACTGCCCCGATACGGCGGGATTCATCGCTTCCATGCCAGCTGGCAGGTAGTCTTCGATGATGACGTATTGGCTGGATTCACGAGGCTTTGCCGTGACAGTCACGCGGACGATGTCACCGATGGCGAACTCTGAGGTCGCCGTCCATGTCCCATCGGCTTGGTACTTCTCGTAGCGACGCTGCACGTGGAAGCCCTTATCGACGAGCTCGGCTGGCTGTTCCTCTTTAAGGAAACCTTCTATCGTGTAGCTGGCGTAGACAGGGTCACTCGCGTCACCGACTCGGAGGGTGGGCACTTCGGAGATAGCTGTATCCGTGAAGACGAGCGGATTCACTGGCTTCACCGTCTGCCCATTCACTTCTGCGACAGGCTGCTGGAGCTGCGCCTTCTCGAGGTAATCCGCGAGGAGTATGCTCATCCAGCCCTGCTCGTATGTACTGAGATACAGCGAGGTAGACCTCTTATTCACATAGTTATTCACAAGTTCTGCTGTCTGTTGTGAAGAAGGGTCTTGATGGATGCGCAGAAGGAGCTTCACCGTCTCAGTGTCAGGCAGGTAGTAGATCTCATCATCGCTGAACTTGCTCTCGGCAAGCATGGCTTCCTCGATATACTTCTCCGCGAGTGAGGCATCCACGAGCTGGGCGCTCAGGGCGATGATCCAGCGTTCCTGCACACTCGTCCATTCATCTGCATGACGGGGAATGATGCGCCGGAGCTCTTCGGCATTCAGCTGTGCTGTGGAGCTGAGAAGGTAGAGATAGAGGACATTCTTATCCACGTCTTCTACCTTCCGCGGCTGCGATTCGATCTTCTCACCGAGCAGGCGTTTCATATCCCGTGAAGCCTCCTGTAGCATATAAGTCATATAAGTATCATCAGCTATCACCTTGCTGAGTTTGCTCAACACGATGTTGATATAAGCAGAGAATACCGAGGGTGTTTCATTGATGCCCCACGAGGTGTACTCGAGGAAGTTTTCACGATTATTCATCCCGCTTGGATTTCTCATCGACCTTTGATAAATCTGGGATATGAGGGCGGAGAGCATCGCGTTCCTCTTCTCTTCCGCGATCAGAGGAGTACCTGTAGCCTGATGGAAGAGCTCCGCGTAGAGGAGTGGTAGGCTTCTTGTGCATAGCTGCTCGGTACTGCCAGCTGAAAAACGTGAGAATATGCTGGTACTCTGCACGTATGCGGAGAGTGGGCTCGGTGAGAGCGTGAGGTCTATTCTCGTCTGCTGGGGATCGAAGTCGCTTCGCACCCACTTCATGACAGAGCTCTGAGATGCTGCGGGTAGCACGGTCATGTGACACTCGCGTAAATTCGGTGTCGCAGGACGTATGGTGAAGGTCTCTGCCAGTGCATCTTGATAGGATGCGCTCACTGTCGCGCCTTCCTCAGCAGCTGTGATCACCCACTCGAAGCGCGCCTCTCCCTGTTCCTTCATCGTGACAGAGAAGGTCGTGGTGACAGGCTCATCGCCTTTCAGTGATAGGGTCTGCTCTGGCTGGTCTATCTGCACGGCATCATTCCCCTTTAATTGGAGTTTCCAGCGGACTGTGCCGTCACTCAGCCATTCCTGCGGTATGTCGGAGGGCTTCATGCTGACGGTGATGGGGATATCTATCTTATCGCCCTTACAGGCACTCAGAGGGGCTGAACCTTCCAGCATGATGGATTTACTCACCTCATAGAAGCCATGCCCCGTACCGAACCGGTCAGCACCTTGGCTAGCCACGGCGATGACGCGGTAGCGTGTCAGGGTGTCAGGATTCTTCACCTCGGCATCAAAACGCCCCTCGGCATCAGTCTTGATACGCGCGAGCCAGAGTGAACAGGGACTAAAGTCGTCTCGTAAGATGATCTTGCTCGCAGACGCGGACCAAGTTCTACCTAAAAATCCAGAACCTAGCCCACCTTGGACTCCACCACTAGAATAGAGTGCATAACATGCTTGCTCAGACCCTAAGAATAAAGCTGTATTACGAAGCCTGCGCATCTCTAAAAGGCTTGGTTCTAACCAAGCATAGGAGCTGAAGTACCTCACGCTATGTGGACGCTCACGATGGAAGTTTCGCAGCAAGGCGGGCATATGGAAGTCCCCTGCTTGCAGCGCGCCTTCATCCTCGACGTAGAGAAGCACGTTCGCTTCTGGTACGGGCTGTCCCTGAGCATCAAGTACCTGCCCCTTTAGCTTGCAGACATCCCTTGGCAGAGTTTTCCCTTGTGGGAGCTCTAGCTTCACTGCCAGTTTCTTTTCTACAGGATCGATGTGGATGGTCTGTGATCCCTCATAGATGACAGGTCGTCCAGTATGACTGAGATCAGCACCCTTGATCATCGTCGCTACCACATGAACACTGGGAGCATCATTCTCTTGTAAGTCTAGCTCCACGACGGGATTATCTGCCGTGATCTTCTTCATCTCATGACGTAGCACACCTTCGCGCTCGTAGGTGATGAGCACATCTCCCTCTATGGGGGTGTATAGCAGCATCTTCACCTTTTCGCCTGCTAGGTAGATATCCTTGTCCGTTTGTATCGAGATGTTTTCGAAGTGATTTGAATCTTCAGAAATCAGCTTGTCACCCCAGACATGGTGTGTCACGACAGAGCTGAATGCTCGACCTTCGTTATCGACACCTGAGATCTTGATGGTGTAGCGTCCCGCCTCTTCGCGAGGCATCTCGAAGCTCCCCTTACCCGATGCGTCCAAGAGAATGCTATGGGTCTGGGTCGTCTCTTCACCAGCCGCGGAGGGGCTGATGATATCCATGAAGCTGCCCTCAGAGTAGGGATTCTGTACATGATGAGTGATCGTCAGCGTCAGGGCAGACGGGACAGTGCAGACTTTTCCTTCTGTATCCACGGCTTGGAACTCAAGCTTCAGTGGCTGCTCAGATCGAGCACTAAATGTAGTAGGCTGCTTGATTCCAATGTAATAATCCGCTGGATGCATGATCATTTTCTGTGAGCTATCCTGTAGTGTCTGCTGATTACCATTCGTTACCGTAGCCGAGACCTGTACGTACTGACGTAGAGGCACTTCTAATTGAGGGATAGGCAGACTCAGATCTGCCTTCCCCGAAGCATCGAGCTTATACTCCCTTTTAAGGAACTCTGTGTATAAGGGCGTGATATCATCTGTACCATAGAAGTAAGCGGAGAAGAAATTATGGTCTTTATTTTTATAGTCACCGAAGCGATAGTCACGCAGGCCAGCAGGGTAGAAGTTCCCCCCCGTCACCGATACGGTCAAATCTAATTCGGCATTAGCTAGCGGCGCACCGCTGTACTGCTGCGCTTGGATCTCGAGCTGCACTTCGTCTTCGTTATCAGAGAGCTTGTACTCGCCCTTAATTTCGAATTCATTGCGCTTATAGTGCTCGACAGATAAGCTATAAAAGAACTCTCGGTTTTGCTCGATGGCATATTCAGCTTCATATTTAGCTTGGTATTGACTTAGTTGATCAGTTGTCGATAGCTCTTTCCAATCTAGGGCTATCATGTCAGGACTCTGGAACTGAGAATCAGTCTGGTTAACCACGCGCATATCTAAGCCGTAATTACCGAGGGATTCATCCCCCTCAGGAATATCTATATCATAACTAAAGCTGCCGTCATCTTCCACCGCTACTTCGAAGGTCTTGATAGTCACGCCTCCTTTCTTCAGCGATACCTCGACTGCCTCGACGAAGTCCTTCGTTGGGATAGAGAGCTTGTTATCCAAGAGCTGGCGTAGGTAGCCTTTCACATGTGCTGTCTCACCAGGTCTGTAGATAGGTCTGTCGCTAAAGACCTCGTGCTGAAGCTGTGGATAAGAGGGGATGTACATCGAGTTCGTATGTCGCAAAACATCATTCTGACGTGTTTTGAAGGGGATTGTGCAGCAATCCGTTCCGTCACTGACCTGAATATAGCTGATCTGATCCTTTTTCTCTTTTAAGATCTCCTCTAGATCAAGCACGCTTCCCTCTGGGCTCAGCTCCTGCTCGTGGAGTAGCCCTGCCGTCGCATCATAGAAGGAGACACGAGGCTTCTTGAGCTTCTTTCCTGACGAGAGCTGATAAGCATAGACGAATAAACTAGACTGCTCTACATCAGATCTCCACAGCAGCCCTATATCACTGACCTGCACGAGCCCCTGCACCACGGATATGCCAAGCTTGTCGTACGTGTCATGGTAAGCCTTATTGCTATCTAGCTCCTCGGCTAATATCTCTATCAGGTATAGCCCAGCCTCCTTGTCAGGGTAAAGATCCTTATCACTTAGAGAATAGACAGCAGCGTCCGTCACAGGCTTCAGCTCTATGGTGCGAGATTCTTCATGAGGCATGATATCGGATGGGAAGAGCTGCTTCTTCCCCTGATTATAATGATGCTCCATCGCACTCGCTCCTTCTCGAATAGGTGCGTCATCATCTCTGATTAAGTCTTGGTAATTCGACGGACCATAGTAATTAATATAGCCCGCGAGCGCGCGCACCGCGTCTGCACCAGAGTTCTTGTATCGAATCACGCGTAGTCTCGCATCCTTATACCTATCGTGCTCGATGCGGAACTCTCGCTTACCTGTGCTGGGGAGCATAGAAAGCTGTAAATCCATATTAAGTGTTGGCAGAATGGGGTAGAACTCCGCTTGGCGGGCATCATCCGTGATATTATATCCACTAAAGGGCTTCAGCTTCGTGCCCATCAGGTTAGTCAGGTCTGCATCGAGCACCAGAGTCGCGTCACGTATACCGCCCTTCACGCGGAATACCAGCTTTCCTATGCATCGTTTTTTCTCGCCATTGCTGAGCAATAATTCGTAAAAACTAGCCATCGTGCGCTCCGTATCCAGCACGAGTTCCATATCGCTTCTCTCTTCAGGATCAGACCTCCATAGCTCTTCCTTTTTCATCTCTTCCAGCTGCGCTCTCTCTTCCTCAGTCATAATCTGAGAGAAATAGCGGCCATCACCCATATACTTAAAGGGGTAAGTGGCTTCATCCTCGTAGAGCTGCTTCCATGAGATAGACGTCAGCATATCTTTCCAGTTATCCTTCGCTTCGACAGGAGCTGAGAATAAGACCTCGGCGAGGAAGCTACCATCTGACTGTGGGCTGAGACTGAGCCTGTAGCCTGATTCCTCAGCCTTCATCTCATGTACGCGCAGATCATTGTACGCTTGCGCAGCCTTGTCGTACGATCCTAATTCTGGTATGATTAGATTAATTGTAGCCTTCTCGGCATCCTTCCCCTCGGGGACATAGGCGGCTGCGACCCATATATGGGGGATGATCGTGTCGCTGGGGAGTGCCTGAAAATCAATCCACTCCTGATCTGATAGATTCATTTCCCCGCGCATCACCTTACCTACATCAGACAGGCTTAGGATCTCTGCGACAGTCACAGGACGAGCCAGCGCGGGAACTCTCTGCTTTTCTCGTTTCAGATCATGGGGGTAGGAAATCTCATAGTAGGCCTTCTTCACGGCTTCTTGGAAGGCGGGATTTTTCAAAATATCTCTTTGATTTACCCATGAATTAACGACACGAAAGTAGACGGGATGATAACGCTCTCTGTGCGAATTCTCAAAGATAGGGCGGGCGTAGATATGCTGATAAAAGTCTTCACGTAGTACGCTCTCTACCGTGCCGTAGGAGGTGGAGACACGAATGTCGTATTTCCCATGGAAAGCAAGCGCTTCTTTCAGGATGACGCGTAAGGTTGTCGGGCTGGTCCACTTTGTCTCGTAGGGGACTGCTGGACTAATGCTGAACTCTCCGTCATTCGCAGGCTTCCCGACCATGTTCTGGTCGATCATGGGCTTCGTGAACGAGAGCTCAAGCGTAGGCTGTGAGGTAGGTGAGTGTGTGTCTTGCTGGATTTCTACCCCGACGGATAGAACGGGTGCTGCTACGAGACCGTAGCTGGCGAATAGTTGTAATTGTTTCATATTGAGAGGGGAGATGTTATTTGTTAATTTTATTTCGCTCAAAGTACGCATCGTACTCTAAGTCTCTACCCATGAAGTTCCTGTAGAGCGTCTTCGAGGGGAGGCTAGCTCCAGGCTCAAGTACGCGTCGTCTGAACTCCATGCCTATCTTCGGATTAGTCACACCTTCAGCCTTGAAACGAGCGTAGGCATCCTCTGCTAAGACATCAGACAAGATGTAAGAGTAGAGACAAGCTCCATAGCCCGAGACCATCGTATGGTGATCCTGTAAAAGAGGGTTCGGCTGCATGTGACTGACAGGCATCATATGCTTCGATGTGAGCTCATAGCAGGTCTCCTGTAGATTGCGCCCCGCGTAGCGAGTCTTGTAGTGCGTATGGATATCCAGATCGAGCTTTGAGGTGATGAGCGTATCCATCAGATTCCACATTTCTCTGATCTCGTTAGCATTGTTTAATTCTGTCAGGAACTCTACTAAGTCGGACTGTGACAGAGAGCTGGTCGCAAATAACTGCGCAGACTCTGGGTCTGATATCCATTTTTCAAATAATGTGCTGGGGAACTCTCCGAAATCTTGCTCCATGTTACTACCAGTCAGAGCACAGTACTTGACATCCGAGCAGATACTATGAAACACATGACCAAACTCATGCATGAGATAGAGCACGTAATCGCTCATCATGTTATAATACGGCAATCCCTCTTCATCAACAGGGATATTCATAATGAGCGTCGTTAAGTTAGGTGAGTGTGCCGCCCCCTCGCGCTGCTTCGCAGCACGCAGCGTGTAGCTCAAGGCTCCCTGAGTCTTACCAGGTCGTGCCAAGAGGTCGAGATACACCGAGCCGAGATGAGCCTTTGTCTCCTGATCATAGACGGCATAGAGCCTCACGCTGGGATGCCATACCTCAGCATGCCCCGCAGCGAGGGTCTCGCCTTCTGTGATGAAGCTCGTAGGTACGGGCTTGATGATCACACCGTACATGCTCTCATAAAAGCGCAGCAGCTTATTCAGAGTGAGCTCAAAGGGGAAGACATTATAGTACCGATCACTACGTCCTTTGGATTTTTCATTTTCCAGCAGCCCGAGATAATAAAGCTCATTCCATGGGGCTATTTCTGAGATATCGCGAGAGAGGCGCGCCGAGACGAGATCCAGCATCATCTTCTTATGCGCATTCCACTGCGGAGTAATCAGCTCTATCATGTCATCGACGAACTCTGTGGCGTTCTCCGCTGTTCCCATCATCATTTTGCGAGCTCTCAGGTCAGCGAAAGATTCGAATCCGAGTAGTTCGGCATTCTCTTGACGCAGTCGCAGAATAGCCTCGACGACGGGGGTATTATCGTAGGGAGTGCCCTCACCTGCTATCTTCGAATGCGCCTCCCAGAGGCGTTTGCGGGTTTCCTCCACGTGGCAGTACTGCATCACAGAAAAATAGATAGAATCATCATGCAGGGGCAGTAGCCACTGGGGCTTGCTCTCTGTACCATAGCCCTTCTCAAGTGCTAATTGGGCGAGGGGCTGCAGAAAGCTATCAAAGAGACCGAATAACTGCCACGAATGCTCTATAATCACGTAGCTCTCATCGCGCGATCTCTGTAAATTGGAGTGGTACTGTATTTCTAATCGTCCCAGTTCTTGGATATTCTTGTCGAGAATTTTCTTATCCTCCGCGCTCAGCAGAGAGCCAGCATTTGTGTAGAAATTCACGCACAAATCCACAATGTGCTGATCTTCTTCACTCAGATTCTTAGCCCAATCCTGCTGAATAGCCTGCTGCATTACCCCCCACGCACCAGACTCCCCTGTGAGCCATGCGTTATAATCTTGAAAATATTTATATGTTTCTTGAGAAGCCATCTGCCACTCTGGAGAATGATTCACGAGAGATTGGAATCTAATTAGTGCTAATGGGCTGTACTCAGGCGCATCAAAATCCGTGATGAATCCGAAGGTATTCTCCATCGTCATCTCCTCGGGGCGCAGCTTCAGAAGCGACTGTATATCGCTCCTCAGAGTGATGAATAAATCGCGAGACTCCTTCGTCAGCTTCTCAGGAGTCAGCTGAGACCAGCGAGGGTACAGGGAGAAATCCTGCTGAGGAAGTGACGCTACCACTCTTACATCCTCACGAGGTGGCTGTACATCTGCTACGAGTAGCCCAGAAGCGAGGACGAGCAGTCCTATAGATACGCGGTATGACATGATTGTGTAAAAATAGCACGCTAAACGAAAATCTATCAAGCATAAAAATCGTCATGTTACACAGTTGTTACATTTCACCATTTTGTATAACTCGCTACATCTCACGTCGAAGACTCAGACTTAGCTTGACAATGATGGGAAAACGCCCTATACTACGCGCGATATGTTACGACTCTTTGACACACTCTCGGGCACAATGAAGGACATCAAGGCGATGAATGAGAAGCAATTGGGCTTCTATTGCTGTGGACCTACAGTTTATGCTGCTGCTCATATTGGTAATTTCAGAACCTTCGTAGCACAGGATGTGTTCCGCCGCGTCGTGGAGCTCGGAGGTCTGCGTACGAAGCACGTGCGCAACATCACAGACGTCGACGATAAGACCATTCGCAACTCTGTCGCTCAGAACATCCCGCTCATCGAGTACACCGAGTTCTGGACAAAGAAATTCCACGATGATTGCACCGCTCTGAACTGCTTAGCTCCGCACGTCGAGCCCTCTGCCGTCGGGCATATCAAGGAGCAGATCGAGCTCATCGAGCTCCTCATGGAAAAGGGACACGCCTATTCCAGCGAGGACGGCTCAGTCTACTTCCGTATCTCTTCCTATGCCGATTATGGCATGCTCGCCCACCTCGACCGTCAGAATCTCGATCTGGGTAAGACCGCCCAGACTCGCGCCGATACGGACGAGTACGAGAAGGACAGCGTCGCTGACTTCGTGCTCTGGAAGGCCCGCAAGCCTGAGGATGGTGACAACTTCTGGCCATCCCCATGGGGTGAAGGTCGCCCTGGCTGGCATCTAGAGTGCTCTGCGATGAGTCACAAGTACCTCGGTGACACCTTCGACCTGCACTCAGGTGGTGTCGACCTCATCTTCCCGCACCATGAAAACGAGATCGCTCAGAGCCGCTGCGCCTGTGGTGGGCATAGCGCGCTAAATTGGTTCCACATCACGCACCTTCTTGTCGATGGGGCGAAGATGAGTAAGAGCCTCGGTAATATGTACACGCTCGACCAGCTCCAAGATATGGGCTACAGTGCAGATGCCCTACGCTACCTTCTCTCCAGTGCCTCCTACCGCCGTCCGCTTAACTTCACGCTCACAGGACTGAAAGATGCTCAGTCTGCGCTCAACAAGCTCGGTCGCTTCGACAAGCAACTCGCGACAGCCAGTGGTGCGAAAGAACCTACTTATAAGGACTTCTGCAAAAAAGCCCCCGACACAGCCGCGTTCACAGCCGCTTGGAGCAGCCTCGAAGACGATCTGAACCTCCCCGAGGCTCTCGGGCATGTCTTCACCGCCATGAAGGCGATGAAGCCCGCAGAACTCAGTGCAGATGAAGCCACGAAGCAGTGGTACGCCTTCCGCTTCATCACAGAAGCCCTCGGCATCACGCTGAGTGATCCTGACGCAGATGTCGAAGCACCAGAAGAAATCCGCTCCATCGCAGAAGAACGCTGGCAGGCACGCGCGGAGAAGAACTGGGGACGCTCCGACGAGCTCCGCGACCAGCTCGCTCAGCTCGGCTGGACAGTGAAGGACGGAAAAGACGGCTACCAGCTGACGAAGGCCTAATTTTCAATCTATTTCTCCCCCCCCCCCCTCATATCATGAACGATTCTGCACAAGATCTGAACATTCTCGGCAAGCACCAGAGCTTCTTCACCTCCCCAGAGGAAGCGCAACTGGAAGCCTTCCCCAACCGTAGCCCCGAGCGCGCCTACATCATCGTGCTGGACACGCACGAGTTCTCCTCCCTCTGCCCTGTCACAGGCCAGCCCGACAGCTGCCACCTGACGATTACTTACAGCCCAGCAGCCTCCATCGTGGAGACGAAGAGTCTGAAGTACTACCTCGCCTCCTTCCGTAATCACGCCGCGTTTAATGAGCAGGTGGTAAATCGCATCCTCGACGACCTCATCGCCTGCATCGCCCCTGCGTGGATGCGTGTCGAGGGGAAGTTCGGCGCACGCGGAGGAATCCAACTCACCACGATTGCTGAGCATCAGTCAGAGAATAAACCCGTATACCTCTAATACGAATATGAAACTTGCCATATTACTATCAGGTGGACTCGACTCCACGGCCGCCCTGCACTGGACAGATGCCGAGCACGATGCGGTATGCGCTATTGCTTTCGACTATGGAAGCAACCATGCGAAGAAAGAACTCGCCTGCGCACGCTGGCAGGCCGAGTCGCTAGGCATCCCCTACTACGAGCTTGATATTAGCTCCATCGCCACCCATCTACGCTCCGCCCTCCTTTCTGGGGCTGATGCTATCCCTGACGGGAATTATGCCGAGGCGAACATGACACAGACCGTCGTTCCCTTCCGTAATGGTATCTTCCTTTCCATCGCTGCGGGCATAGCTGAGAGCTATGGAGCAGAAGGTCTCGTCATCGGAGCTCATGCAGGTGATCACTTCATCTACCCTGACTGCCGTACAGAATTCCTCATGGCGATGAGTCATGCGATACGCCTCGGCACGGTGGCAAAGCTGGAAGTACTCACGCCCTTTGTCGAAGCCGATAAGGGCGAGATTACCTCCATCGCGGCTAGACTGGGCGTGGACTTCACGCATACCTACTCCTGCTACAAGGGAAGAGAACTGCATTGCGGAATCTGCTCGACCTGTCTTGAGCGTAAAGAATCCTTCATCGAAGCAGGCATTGACGACCCGACAACTTACGAGCAATAAGCATCTTGACATAAATCCCATTATGCCTTCAGTATTCATTAAGACCTACGGTTGTCAAATGAACGAGCGCGACA
>CAYJJD010000020.1:0-44949 GCA_964370425.1 uncultured Akkermansia sp.
GCTGTTTCGCTCATTTTCGAGATCATCAGTCTGATCAGACTAATTTCGCAAGGTGGCCTTTCGAATGACGAGAATTTAGAAGTCTCCAATTTACTTCGTAAGACCATCCTTCTTTGCCTGATTCCAGTAGGCGTACTCAGAGCGGTTAAAGTCTACATACTCAGGTGATAAATCCGTCGTATACACCGTATGTGCGTGATCACCCTGATTGAGATTAATGAGAACTTCGAATTCACGCGCGATCACAGCCTCGCGAAGCACATCACTAGGCGTGTCTGTCTGCTCGCCGTGACGACATGCAGGTAGGCCTGCGATGTCGATGTCGATGAGTTCTTCTACGATGGGTGCGCCCGCATACCCCACAGCATGGATGATGCGTCCCCAGTTCGGGTCGTTTCCATTCCATGAGCTCTTCACGAGGGCGGACTTCGCGACGGCTTCGGCGACCAGCTTGGCATCTTGTGCTGCGGCAGCACCTTGGACGCGCACGGTAACGAACTTTGTTACACGCTCTCCGTCCTGCACAATATGCTTCGCCATATCGAGCATGACGTAGTGCAGGGCGGCTTCGAAGAGATCCCAGCCTTCAGAAGCAGGGCTGAGCTGCACGCCTGAAGCCCCATTTGCCATGACGATGCAGGTGTCATTCGTGCTCATGTCTCCGTCGATGGTCACGCAGTTAAAGGAGGATTCCACGCCCTTAAGCGTCGTCGCATCGAGGCTCGCACGATCGACAGCGGCATCGGTGGTCACGAGGCAGATCATCGTCGCCATCGTGGGGCTGATCATGCCTGCGCCCTTGCAGCATGCGCCGATGCGGACGGGCTTACCTGCGATTTGGATTTCGAGGGCGATTTCTTTCTTACGCGTGTCACTAGTCATGATGGCTGCGGCGACGTCGCCCCCCTTGTCTGGGCTCAGGTCGGAGCAGAGCTCAGGTATGCGTGGGCTGATGCGCAGCATGGGCATGGGTAGTCCTATCACTCCTGTGGAGCAGACGGCGACTTCCTTCGGGTCGAGGCCGAGCTGGGCAGCGACATCATCACATTCACTCTGCGCGTCTAGCATGCCTCGCTGACCTGTGCAGGCATTCGCATTCCCACTATTGGAGATGATGGCGCGGAAATTCGAGACCGCTAGGTTCTGCTCGCTCACACGTACACAGGCTGCGCGGACGCGATTAATCGTGAAGGTAGCGGAGGATATCGTAGGCTCGGTGGAGTAGAGAAGTGCGAGGTCGAGGCGCGTGGCTTCGGGGTTTTTAATACCGCAGCTCAGTGCGTTAGCGACATAAGAGAGGGGGGCAGTCACGCCGCCGTCGATGAGGTGATGGGGGAATGTGTTCATCATGGGATGGAATGGGATATTCTAAGTGCTGGCAGATTTTTTCATAGAATTCTCAATTAAGCAAGAATAAAGCCTATAAGTTCAAATCGAATTAAACATTAGTCACTCATTATTAATACATGAGAAGCATTTCTTAAATTTAGAATAATTTTGCTTGCAAGCTCTACTCTAGAATCATATCATAACGGCATACAGAATTACCTTCTCTATTCATCATTTCATAGATCCACCATATGATCAGCACCAACAAAAAAAGCAGCACGAGAGGACAGACTGACTCGCTCATCAAGTCCGTGGGTGTACGCATCACCCGCCAGCGTCGCGCTGTACTTGACACGATTCTCAATTCTAAAGATCATCCTACGGCTAGCATCATTTTCCAACGCGCCAGCATGAAGACGCGTGGACTCTCACTGGCGACAGTGTACAACTGCCTTGAGACGCTCACGGAAGCGCATATCATCAATCAGCTTAACTTCGACAACGGGCCCGCTCGTTTCTGCCCGAATCTCATCCCCCATGCTCACTTCATCGACACGGAAAATGAGACGGTCTATGACGTACACCTGAAGCCAGGTATCTGCCCTGAGGACGTTTTTGATCTCCCCGAAGGTGTGAAGATCAAGCACATGGATGTTTACATGCAGGGCTCTATCGCCCAGCCTACTGAGAATTAATACCTACACACATGAGCCTGTCTATACGCAATCTGTCCGCCAAGGTGCGCGACGGTGCTGACATTCTAAACAATCTGAGTCTGGAAATCCCCAAGGGCGAAGTCCATGCTCTTATGGGACCCAATGGATCGGGGAAAAGCACCCTTTCTAAGGTTCTCTGCGGTCACCCCGACTACGAAATCACAGGGGGGGAAGTCAGCCTCGATGGTCAAGATCTCCTTTCCATGGAAATAGATGAGCGCAGCCGCGCGGGTCTGTTCCTCGCTTTCCAGTACCCCGTAGAAGTACCAGGTGTGTCGATGGCGAACTTCATGAAGGCTGCCATGCAGGCACGCCTACCCGAGGGGGAAGACATCGATCCTGTCGCCTTCTATAAGCACATGCGCGCGAAGATGGCGCAGCTCGGTATCAACCCCAGCTTCACGAAACGCTCCGTGAACGAAGGCTTCTCTGGCGGTGAAAAGAAGCGAAATGACATCCTCCAGATGCTCATGCTCGACCCGAGCTATGCCATTCTCGATGAGACGGACAGCGGGCTGGATGTCGATGCCCTGCGTATCGTCGCTGAAGGTGTGAATGCGATGCGCGCGCCCTTCCGCAGCTTCATCGTCATCACTCACTACAAGCGTCTCCTCGACTACATCCGTCCTGATGTCGTCCATGTGCTCAATGAGGGGCAAATCGTGCAGACAGGCGACTACAGCCTTGTCACTCACATTGATGAGCACGGATTTGACTTCTTACGCTAAGCCGAGCCCCACCTACCATGTCCGATACGACAGCTTTTGATATCGAATCGCGCGGTGAGTTCTCCTTCCCCGAGAACCACCAGTACGATGCTGGCTATGGTCTCACAGAAGCGACCATTGACTATATATGTGACGCAAAGGGTGAGCCCGACTGGGTGCGCGAGTTTCGCAAGAAGGCACTGAAACGCTTCGAGGCGATGCCCATGCCCAGCCACTGGGCACCTGAGGGTATACATGATGTCGACTTCGAGAAGATTCGCTACTACCTCGCGACCGACTCAGCACCGAGCCGCAGCTGGGATGATGTCCCGCAGGAAGTGAAGGAGACCTTCGAACGCCTCGGTGTCCCCGAGCAGGAGCGTGCCTTCCTCGCTGGTGTCGATGCCCAGTATGACTCCGAGACCGCCTACACCAGCATGCGTGAAGAACTCACAAAGCAGGGTGTTATTTTCGTAAACCCCACTGAGGGCTTACGCGATTACGAGGAGATCTTCCGCCCTTGGTTTGCGAAAGTCATCCCCGTCGGTGATAACAAGTACTCCGCGCTCAACCACGCAGCATTCTCAGGTGGTTCATTCATCTACGTCCCGAAGGGCGTGAAGCTCAAGCAGCCACTCCAAGCCTACTTCCGTATCAACTCCGAGAGCCTCGGGCAGTTCGAGCGCACCCTCATCATCGCGGATGAGGGCTCTGAGATCATGTATATGGAAGGCTGCACCGCCCCTCGCTTCGACACAGCGACCCTGCACTCAGGTGTGGTGGAACTTGTCGCACTCAAGGGGGCGAAGATCCAGTATGTCACCGTGCAGAACTGGTCTAAGAACGTGTACAACCTCGTCATCCAGCGCGGACTCGCCATGGAAGACGCTGAGATTCGCTGGATTGACTGTAACATAGGCTCAGGTCTCACCATGAAGTACCCCGCCGTCGTCCTCCAAGGCGAAGGCGCACGCGGTGAAGTCGTCAGCATCTCGCTCGCTCATGAAGGACAGAAGCAAGACACAGGAGCGCGCATGATCCATGTCGCGGATAACACCAGCTCAAACATCGTCGCCAAGTCCATCTCCATAGGGAAGGGCTGCGCGAGCTACCGAGGCGAAGTCAGCATCAAGCCCGGTCTAAGGGGCTGTAAGAATAACACAGAGTGCGACGCTCTGCTTATCAATGCAAACAGCCGCACAGACACCTATCCTGCCATCAGTGTGACGGGGAACAGCAGCAACGTTCAGCACGAAGCCTCCGTCTCCCAGATAGACGAGGACATCCTCTTCTACATGCAGCAGCGAGGTATAGGTCGCGCTGCCGCGATGAGTCTCGCGGTGAATGGCTTTGTCAACGACCTCGTCAATGAATTCCCCATGGAATACTCCGTGGAGCTACGCCGTCTCATCGACCTTGAGATGGAAGGATCTATAGGCTAATCATCTCATTCACTACGCACCATCCCATGGCCTCCCCCCTTCGTTATATAGACCTGACCACGCCTAGCGACCGTATGCCCGACCGCTTGAATGAACTCTGGCGTTTTGGTCGCCCTCACGTTCATGCTCAGGCAGTCGCGCGACTGCTAGCCGAGCGCGAGAGTCGCGGTGTGATTAGCTGCGATGCCGATCCCGCTTTCATGCTCCCTCTTGATGCCTCCACGCGACCTACGAGCTTTCGCTCGGCTGGTTCGCATGCTCTCGTCAGCGAGCAGCTGAAGCATCATGAAAAAGATCAAGGCCTGCGCCTCCATCTCAGCAGTAGCCCCGAGCAGCCTATCACCCTGCGCTACGAGACAGACAGCCTCTTCGCGCCCTACACCGAGATCACGCTAGATGCAGGAGTCACAGCCCACATCATAGAAGAGCATGTCTGCCACGGTGATGCCCTCCTCTTCGCCCTGCGTCGCGTGCGCCTGAGTGCGGGAGCTTGCCTGCATCTGGAGCTCAGAGAAAAAGGAAGCGGAAAATCGCGCTGTTTTAATATCAGTGAGTTTGACATACATGACGCGACACTGCATCACCTCAGCTCGCATGATAATCACAGCTGGGCACGTGAGGAAACGAGCGTCGATATCTACCGCAGCAGCGAGCACGCCCCTGCGAGTGAAGCCTTCCTCTATTCGGCAAACCAGCTCACAGGTGATCAGGTACTCGACCAGCGCACGGATCAGAACCACCTGAGCCCTGATACGAATAGCCAGCTGCTTTACAAGAATGTCATCGACGACAAGGCTACCGCCATCTTCAATGGAAACATCCTCGTCTCCGAAGGATCACATCGCTGCGAAGCCTACCAGACGAATCGCAATCTCATGCTCAGCGAGCGCGGCACTGTCCACTCCTTACCCGGGCTTGAGATCCTCGCCGATAAGGTAAAATGCTCCCACGGCTGCGCTAGCGGACCTATGGATGAAGAGCAGCTGGTGTACATGCAGATGCGTGGCATCGACAAGGACACCAGCCAGCGACTCGTCGCACATGGTTTCCTACAGGATGTGGTAGCACAATTTCATTCTGAAAAATAATAGCTGAGAAATACTTTTGTTCTACACTTTTCCATTGCCTGAGTACGCGCATTGTGCTATCCTGTAATCGTGAGTAAGAAAAAGCCACTTCAAGAGTCAGCACGTTACATAGCTTGGTCATGCCTGATACGCTGGTCCAAAAGTGGGAATTTCGCAGAATCACTCATAGCTCAAGAAACACAGCACGCACAGCTCAGCCCTGCCGACCGCGGTCTCGTACAGGCCATCGTCTACACGAGCCTTCGTCACAAGAACTGGCTGGAGCACCTGTGCCGCACCTTGCGCAACGGCTCGCTTGATGCCGACATACGCTGGCTACTCGTCAGTGCCTTAGCCCAGCTATTCATTTTAAAAATGCCTGCGTACGCGGTCGTAGACGAATCGGTCAAGATGGCACCCCGCCCTGTGCAGGGGCTAGTCAATGCGATCCTGCGCCAAGCGGGGCGTAAGCAGGAGGAGCTACTCGCCGAAAGAGAGACTCTACCTCTCTCCGTGCAGTACTCCACACCCGATTGGATCGTGCGCTCGTGGGTGAAGCAGTTTGGCGAAGAAGAGACGCGCGCGCTTCTCGCATGGAATCTTCAGAGTTCTCCTATCTACGCACGCGTGAACCCACTACGTCCTATGGCTTCTATACCCGAGGCGTGGGAAGCCCTTGATGGACTCGACGGCTGGTACTGTGTGAAAGGAGCTCTTCCTCATGAATCACTGAGCAAGGGCGAAGTCTACATCACAGACCCTTCGACACGCCACTGCATCGAGCTGCTAAATCCTCAGCCCAGTGAGCGTCTGCTTGATACCTGCGCGGCTCCCGGTGGGAAGTCCATCGCCATGGTCTACGCGACTGGCGGTGATCTCGAACTACTATCCTGCGACTTGAAGGAGCACCGACTTACCCCACTGCGTGAGAATATCCTCCGCGCTGGCACTGATAAGGTGGAAGTCGCAGCCCATGACTGGACGCAGGCACCGCCTGCTGCGTGGGAAGCCGCATTCGATGGTGTCCTCATCGACCTTCCCTGCTCGAACACGGGCGTATTCCAGCGACGCGTCGACGCACGCTGGAGGCTCACACGTGATGAAATGAGACGCATCACGGAGCTACAGCTCGCTATCGCGCGTCAAGCCGCGAAGGCCGTGCGCTCTGGTGGTCGCCTCGTCTACTCTACCTGCTCCATCGAGGCTGAGGAAAACCAGCTGAATGTCGAGCGATTCCTCGCAGAGCACCCAGATTTCACCTTAGAGAGCAGCTATCTCGCCCTCCCTCACCGCGAACAAGCAGATGGAGCATACGCAGCCCTCTTACGCCGCCTATAACTTTTTAAAAAAATCAAACAAGAATATTAACATCATCCCATTACGTTAAAAAAAATGTACCCACACACCAATACTGTACGCACACTAGCACTCTCTCTCGCTTGCATTTCTCCCCTGATGGGCGATATCGTTGATGAGACAGTGGACAATCAAGCCGCGACAGAGACCACGGCAGCGTTAGAGTCTGATTCTGAGGCAGGCGCTGGGGCAAGGGCAGGGTCGAACGGACAGACTCCAGCTCGTATCGCCAACCGCATCGCGGCGACGGTGAATGGTCGTCCCATTACCTCCAGCGAGCTGCGCTCTCGCCTCGCACCATTCCTGCGCGAGCTCATGATACTCCACCCACGCCAAGGCACAGAGTTCTCCAAGGCACTTGTCGAGGCTAAGAATAAGGTCATGGAAGAGCTCATCGAGCGCGAACTGGTGATCAGCGAGTTCGAATCCCAAGGCTTCCTCATGCCAGAGCAGCAGATAGATGAAGAAATTAACAATCGTGTTCTCAATCAGTTCGGAGGTAACCGAGACGAACTCCTCAAGTACCTCCGCGCGACGGGGCAGAGCTTCGCGACCTACCGCGAGAGCATGCGAAATGAAATGATAGTAGGCGCGATGCGCTCCAGCCGCTACGAGTATCACGTCCCCCCTACCCCAGACGAAATCCAAGAAGAATACAACAAAACAAAACGTGACTACCGCGACGTATCGAAGGATAAGGTACAGTTCCGAAAGATCTTCATGCCCATGAAGAATCTTGATGAAGATGTGAATGTTTCCCTACAGGCGAACTATGAAGAAGCCGTTCGCGTTCGTAAAATGATTGAAAGCGGCGAAATCACCTTCTTTGAGGCGGCGAAAAACTACTCATCTGACATGAAGGCAAGCGAAGGAGGCAAGTGGCCGCAGATCTCACGCGGAGAGCTCGCCCCAGACTTCGCAGGCATCGTGTTCAATGCAAAGGTAGGCGATCTCGTCGGACCGCTCTTTGACCCATCAGGCTTCACCATCGTCAAGGTGGAATCTATTAAAGACGCGCCAGCACCATCCCTCGCCGACCCCGAAGTCCGCGAAAAAGTCGATGCCGCGGCACGACGTCGCAAGAGCGAGACAAACTATCGCATCTGGCTTGAGCGTCTGAGAAAGGATGCCATCATACGCAAGCACGTCTAATCGATCCACAGTATCAACCACATTGTAAAAAGTCAGAGAGTCATTACTCTGACTTTTTCCCTTTAAGCAGATTTATCTCCTTTAATATCTTAAACTTATGGATTATTTTAAAGAAATCAATGACCTGCAAAATAACGTCAACGCTGACTTGAAAGCATATATCATTCGCTTCTGCGCTCACTGTTTATTACCAGTCACGAAATCTCAGATTCTCAGCCTATGCAAGCAGCAGAAATGGACAGAAAAGAAATCTAAACTCATCATCCAAGAACTATTGCAAGAAAAACGCTTGGAAAAATACAGCAGCACTCGCGAAGGCTACTACTGCCTCCCCTGCGAGGACTATCCGCGCTACTTCCAAACGGAATCCACGCTTGAGTACAATAGCTTTAATACTCTCTGCTCATCCCTTGATGATAATTTTCATAACATCAACTCTATACGAAGCCAGCTCTTCAAATACGCGAAAAATAACGCCCGTGTATCCTCGGAGCTACACCTCTATGGACCACGCACTCTTTTCTTCACCATCGTAATCGCCTTCATGCTCACAAGTGAGCGCTGGCATCCTATACTCAACGCCATAGATGATATAGAAAGATCACTCCATCTCAACCAGCTAGCCATCTACGCAGAGGTCTACAGCAGCAGCTTAAGCATAGTAGAGAGACTAGAAAAAATACTCAAAAGCAGGAAACTCACAGCCGATAGCCGCGCATCAGTCAACTCTATACTCTATCACCTTACTCACTGTGTACAAGGAAACATCAGCACATTGCCCCCAGTACTGCCGCATTGTGCCTATAGTCACTACTCGCAGGCACTCTACCAGCAGTATCAAGGAAACGCCGCGAAGGCTGTCACACTCTATCAAAAAGGAGTCAAGATAGAACAGAAGCTCTTCGGACACTGTCTCAACGATCCCACCGATCGCTACTCTCCACAGAGCTCCTTCTACGCGCTGATGTATCATATCGCGCTGAGCCAAGATCACAGGGCAAGTGCGCCGAAGAAACTCGACTCCATCAGTGTCCACTACTTCTTTAACTCTGCGGGAAGTAGACACATCGCCTCCATGCTATTCATTCTACAGCGAGAAGAAGACACGCGTACACTTAAGAAACTTATCGCCGAGGTGAAGGAGAAAGCATTGGAGTTAAGCAGCATGCAATTTGCACTGGCTATACTCATTATGAATCACTACAGCATGGTGAAGATACCGAAGGAATGGGAGCAGCGAGCCGTCGAGGACATGAGAGAGCAGAACTGGCTACTTCTCCTGCTAGAAGCGAGCACTGGTATGCCTAGCCTCCAAGAGGAGCAAGAATCCCTCAGTGAGCAGCTCAAGCTCACTCCCGTTCTAAAAAAACACGTCATCTTAGAACCTTGGCAGCGAAAGCTCAATGACATAGAGCTACTTCTCCAAACCCAAGCAAACAGCTCAAAATCAGGCAAAAAGCCCAGCAGCACAGCCGAGCACCAGCGCATCGTCTACCTCATCGATTCCGAGGAAAATCTCAGCCCACTACTCCAGAAGAGCAAGGACGGTGAGAAGTGGAGCAAGGGGCGCGCTATCGCCCTGAGCCGCATGGCAAAGGGCAGCGTAGAAGGCATGAGCAGTACAGACCAAGCCGTCGCCCTCACCATCACAAAAAGCACTATCTGGGGTAACAGCGACTACCATCTAGGCTCGCCTAGCAGCTTTGCCGCGCTCATTGATCATCCCCACATCTACCTCGAGAGTAATCCCGACATCTCCGTACAGGTAAAGCTAGATAGTCCCTATCTGGAGATCCAAAAGACCAGCAAAGGCTATAAAGTAAAGAGCAACGTCACGCCTGAGTACAACGAATTACTCATTATAGATCGCGCTAGCGACACCTTACTCAATGTATATAAACTCAGCGGCATTCAGCGCGATATACTCAAGCTATTCGCAGAAAACGACAGCTACCCCCTCGCTGCTGAAGAACAGCTGCGCGAGCTCACGCATTCCATCGCGGGACTCATCACCGTCCACTCCGACCTGATAGACAAAAGCGCGCAGCTGAGCAGTCGTGAAGGTAGCACGCGCATCACCGTCCAGATACTCCCAATGGTCGATGGCGTGAAAGTCGAACTCTTCAGCAAGCCTCTCGAGCAGTCTCCCCCCTACTTCAAGGCAGGTAAAGGCATGAAGAACTGTATCGTACCAAGTGAAGAAGGGCAAATCACCGTCTCTCGCGATCTTAAAAAAGAACGCGCAAACTACACAAAGGTCAGGAATATACTCCGCGAAGTCGCCGATGACAGAAGCGTCGAAGACACCCTCATCTTTAATGAACTCTACGACTGCCTAGACCTGCTAGAACGACTCCAAGGCATGGACGATGTGCTACGCATCGAATGGCCGAAGGGCGCGCGCCTCAAGATACGCGGGCAGGTGGACTTCTCCCAGATGCAGATCTCGACCCGCAGCCGAGGTGAATGGTTTATGATAGATGGAGAGGTACACGTCGATGAGCAGCTCCAGCTCAGCTTCGCCGATCTGCTCAAGTACAGCCGCGCCCACCAAGGACGCTTCGTCGAGCTAGAAAAGGGAGAGTTCATCGCCTTGAGCGAAAAGCTACGCAAAAAACTCGCAGAAATCGACAACTCATTGCAGAGTGAAAAAAAAGACGAGCTCCAGATCTCGAAGTTCCGCAGCTCCCTGCTCTCCGACCTAGAAGACCAAGGCAGCAGCCTGAGCGCAGATCGCCAATACAAAAAACTCCAGCAGCGTATCGAGCAGGCCTACAGCCAACAGATCACCATCCCCTCCACCCTCACCGCCCAGCTGCGTGATTATCAAGTAGAGGGCTACGAATGGCTCAGCCGCCTCGCCGCATGGGGAGCAGGAGCCTGCCTCGCGGACGACATGGGACTCGGTAAAAGCGTGCAGTCCATCGCCGTCCTACTAGACCGCGCGTCTCAGGGAGCTTCTCTCATCGTCGCGCCCGCCTCCATCATCCACAACTGGCGACAGGAGATCGCGCGCTTCGCCCCCTCACTACAGTGCCACCTCCTCCACGAAAGTGAACAGCGCGAGGAAGTCATCCAGCAGGCAGGCCCCTTTGACATCATCATCACCACCTACGGGCTACTCAGCCGCGTCGCTACCGCCCTGAAGGAAAAATCATGGAATGTGCTACTGCTCGACGAGGCTCATAATATAAAAAACCGCGACACGAAGAGCTCGAAGACCGCCATGTCTCTCCAAAGCGAGTTCCGCCTCGCGCTCACAGGTACTCCTGTACAGAACCACCTCGGCGAGATATGGAATCTCTTTAACTTCACGAACCCTGGCTTACTAGGCAGCTTCGAAAAGTTCACCCAGAAGTTCATCATCCCCATAGAAAAGGATAAGAACCGCGCCCGCCAGCAGCAGCTCAAGCACATCCTCCAGCCCTTCCTGCTACGCCGCACAAAGAGCGAAGTGCTCGACGAGCTCCCCGCGAAAACAGAAATCGTCCACTACGTCGAACTCTCCGCTGAGGAACGCGCCATCTACGAAAACATACGCCGACGCGCCATCCAGACACTAGAGCAGGGAGAGCTCTCCCCCATCCAGACGCTCGCTGAGATCACGAAGCTACGGCAGGCAGCCTGTCATCCGCTACTCATCGACGACACACTGAAGACCCCGTCGTCGGCGAAGCTCACGCGCTTAGCCGAGATCGTCAGCGAACTCATAGAGAACAAGCATCGCGCCCTCGTCTTTAGCCAGTTCACCAGCTTCTTAGCGCAGGCCATCCGTCTGCTCGACACGCTGAAGATCCCCTACCTCTACCTCGATGGACAGACTCCTGTCAAGCAGCGCGCACAGCTCGTCGAGCAGTTCCAGCGCGGTGACACGCCCCTATTCCTCATCAGTCTCAAGGCTGGAGGCACAGGGCTCAATCTCACCGCCGCTGACTACGTCATCCACCTCGACCCATGGTGGAACCCCGCCATAGAAGACCAAGCCTCAGATCGCTCCCACCGCATGGGACAGACACGCCCCGTCACCATCTATAAAATCATCGCCTCGCAGACCATAGAAGAGCGCATCCTTGAAATGCACAAGAATAAGAAAAGCCTCTCCGACTCCCTCCTTGAAGGCGGTAATATCTCGACTAAGCTAACAAAGAAGGAAATACTCAGACTCCTCGAGGACAATCTCAGTTAGCTGTCTTAGAGGCAGGATTGAGCTTCTTTATGAGCTCCTCTTCGATCTGCGCTTTGTAGCGTATGATGCAGAGGAGCTCTTGGTAGCGTGCCGAGCTTTCTTGCGGGTTGAACTTCGCGCAGTAATCTTCGAAGCGGGGGAAGAAGGACACGTCGACATCCTTTCTGCTACCGTAGAATATCATGAGGATGCGGAGTCGGAGTTCACGATTATTAGTCTTCCACCAGAGCAGCTCTAATTCCGCCGTGTACCCCTGAATGTACGCAGCGGCTAATTCGTTCGCAGCGATGAAATTTAATGGATTACTGCTCGCAGCAGCGGCACGCATGCGCTGGGAGAATGCAGCGATTGCCACGCGATCATTCGCCTGAAATGCGGCTCGCGTCTCTGCTATTGCCGCCTCGTTAAACTCCGTTTCAGAGGCCTTTAATAGAGACCAGAGCTGCGCTGGCAGCTCGCTGTAGCTGACCTGATTTACAAGATCTTGAGTCGGAGCAGGCGCGACAGGTTCGGCAGAAGTCGCGAGACTGATGTCCTGCAAGAAAAGGCAGGAGAAACAGGAAAAACTAGGAAGACAGAGGGATAGAAGACGTGCTTTCATGATCGTGATGAGGTGTGAGAGCGAGGCATAAGTGCAGCTCATAATTCAGTATATTTTCTGTATATTCCCTTATCAAGAACGAAGTTCGCTAGCATGTGTCATACATAAATACAATCCTTGCCTGCTTCTTCCTGTTTCGGACGGAAAAATGACTTGAAGGAGGACGGCAGAATGCTATACTAAAACGAACTCCATCGCTTTCTCCCTATCTATGAAATTTCTCGTGTGTTTTTTATTCCTGCCCCTCTTCCAGCTATTGAATGCGAACGAGTCCTACCAGCATCTTTTTTATGGACAGGCCGTAGTCCCTCATTGGCAAGATGACGGCAGCTTCGTGTACCATGCCCAAGTAAAAAATAAGGTGATAAGCTATCATGTCACCCCTCACCTCGCATCGAAAAAAGAACTCGTTAACAAGAAGTCCCCTGAAACACAACCATCCAACCCTCAGTCGGTAAAGCGCGACGATAGAGTCTTCATCCGAGACCATCAGGTGTATATGAAAACTCCCAGCGGGGATCTGCAACTGAGCTTCGACGGCTGCCCGACGAATGCTTACATCACTCAGTTCTACTACTCCCACGATGGACGCTATGTGGTGGTGATCAAGAAACGCCACGTTCCACCTCGCCAGATCAGCATGGTGGAATCAGCGCCGAAGTCGCAGCTACAGCCCATAGTCCACCAGATTAATTATCAAAAACCCGGTGATGAAATAGCCATTGAACTACCCATACTCTTCGACCTCAGCGAGGCGAAGCAGATCCATGTGGACTTATCCCCCTATCTGAATCAATATAATATCTGGCTTCTCCGATGGAATGCCGACAGCAAGAGCTTCTGCTTCGAATACAACGAGCGCGGTCATCAGACCTACCAACTCGTGGAAGTGAACGCCGAGACAGCGACGAGTCGAGTGGTGATAGAAGAATCATTCCCCACCTTCGTCTACTACGGGAAAACATGGAGATACTATCTCGATAAGACAGAAGAGATCATCTGGCTATCAGAGCGAGACGGGTGGAAGCATCTCTACCTCTTCGACGCCACAAAGAACGAATGCATGAAGCAGCAGATCACGCGCGGCGAATGGGTCGTGCGCGAGGTCCTGCTTGTGGATGAAGCGGCACAGGAGATTTACTTCTTAGCCTCGGGCTACTATCCTGATGAGAACCCCTACTACACTCATCTTTTCAAGGTAAAGTTCGATGGCAGTGGATTAACAGATCTCACCCCAGAGCGGGGTAATCATCGCATCACATTCTCCCCAGATAAGAAATACTTCGTCGATGTCTACTCCACGCCCGAAAAAGAGCCGATAAGCAGCCTGAGGCTGTTACATGATGGCTCTATCATCATGCAGCTAGAGCAAGGCGACGCGTCAGAGGCAGAGGCCGCTGGCTGGCAGCGTCCGCGAACATTTCAGGCAAAGGGCCGCGATGGGAAGACTGAGATCTATGGTAATATCTATTTTCCTAAGAATTATGACCCCGCTAAGAAGTATCCTGTACTAGAGTACATCTACGCAGGACCTCATGATTCTCATGTGGTGAATGACTTCCACCTGACAGGTAACGGCAGCACAGCATTCACAGACTGCGGCTACATCGTGGTGCAAATAGACGGCATGGGCACCTACAACCGCTCAAAGGCTTTTCACGATGTCTGCTGGAAGAATCTGAAGGACGCAGGATTCCCCGACAGAAAGGCATGGATAAAAGCCGCGGCGAAGCAGCACCCCAGCATGGACTTAGACCGCGTGGGTATATACGGAGTCTCCGCCGGTGGGCAGAATGCCATGGCGGCTCTCCTCTTCCATGCGGATCTCTACAAGGCGGCAGCAGCGGCGTGCGGATGCCATGATAATCGCATGGATAAGATATGGTGGAACGAGCAATGGATGGGCTACCCAGTGGACGCTTCCTACTCCCAATCATCGAATGTCGACAACGCCCATTTACTTAAAGGCCGTCTCTTACTCATCGTAGGCGAACTCGACAAGAACGTAGACCCTGCCTCGACTTATCAAGTAGCTGACGCTCTGATAAAGGCGGGGAAGTATTTTGAGTTTCTGCCCTTACCAGGACAGGGGCATAGCATGGGTGGGAAGTACGGCGAAGCGCGCGTTATCGACTTTTTTGAAAGAAACCTAAAGGGGATTTCGCAAAATTAGCAGCTTCGGATTTTGCATGCCGTTTGGAGTCATTCAAGCGATTTTGACTGCTAGTTTCACAAGCCACTCGGTCGTTGTCACGGTCGGGGCTTGCATTTTACTAGAAAATAGTGTTTCATTGACTTGTGCAGCAGCAAGATCAGAAATCATATCGTCTCGTGATGAGGAGTATCCTCCTCTCGCTGCTCCTGCATATCGTCGCTATTTCATTACTTCTCTACTGGGTCAGCACCATGGAGTTCGGCAGTGCTGCCTATGCTACGAATACAGAGACCAGCCGTGACATAATTCTAAGAATCAGCGAGATGGAGAAGAAGGAAAAAGCTCTGAAAGCTGATAACGAAGAGGACGAAGAGGAGGACGAGCCAGAAGAAGAGAAGAAAGAACCTAAGGGCTTTGTCAAAACGAGCTCTGACCAAGAGGAGAACATCGCCGATGAGCCCGATTATATCGCGCAGCGTGACACGACAGTCAGTGGCGATAGCTCAGAGCCTGATAAAGAAGAGGGTGAAAACGCTCCTAACATAGAGAGTGAAGAAGATACTGATCGCACCGTCTTCGAGCAGGATTACCAAGACGGCGATATGGAATACGATGGAAAAATAGAACAGGATCAGGCACAAGAGCCTAGCCCTATACCTCCCGTAGATCCAGTACTCCCCACTGATCCCCTCGTCCCCGTAGATCCAGCTTTACAGCCTTCGCAGACTCCTACTCCGACACCGCCAGCCGAGCCTACAGACGCAGTTCCGCCAGTCGAGCAGGAAGAAGCAGCCGAAACGACTGAGCCCGATGAGCAGCCAGAGCAGCAGGTCGAGCCCACAGAGTCTGAAGTGCCAGCGGAAGAGCGTCCCGAAGAGTCGGAGTCAGTTGAGCCCATAGATCCTGTCGATCCTGTTGAGCATCTAGAAGTAATAGAGCCAGATGAACCCACAGATTCTATCGAACCGACAGAGTCAGAAGAGCTCCTAGAGATAGAGCAGCCCGAAGAAACGGAAGATCGTATCAATGAGTACAATCTCGACGAGATGGGAGAGCTGCCCGATGACTCCGTGTTTGATATCCCTGAGATTCCTTCCTTCTCCGAGATGGAAAAAGAAACTTCCCCCTTCATAGAAGTGGCCGTCACACCTCCGACGACAGCGTATGACCCTGCATTCACGCCGAGTGCGCAGCCCGGTTTCCGCACGGTAGAGAAGAAGAATAGAACCACTGGGCGATTCGTCTTCGGTGACAAGGCTTCTTTTAATGCGAAGGCCACCCCACTCGGGCGTTATCAGCAGCTGATCTACCGCCGTGTGGCTTACTTCTGGTATAGGGGCTGCGATGAGCATCGAGGCGACATCATCCCAGGTACGCTGATTATCCGACTCATTATTGATGCGAATGGGCGCATCACGAGCATGGAGCTCATGTCACGTCGCGGAGCTAGTGTATCGCAGCAGTCATTCACCTTCGATGCTATTCGCAGCGCGAGTATCCCGCCCATCCCCTCTGATGCGAGAGAAGAGCTCATAGGCGATAAGATGGATCTCGTTTTCGAATTCAATTTTAATTAATACCACCATATCTATAACCCCACCACACCATAGTTCAAAACCACCATACAACCACTACGATCATGCAACAACTCAAGGATTTTTTCGACGCCTGTGCGCCTTTCGGCTACCCGCTACTTCTGTGCTCCATCGTGCTTTTCACCGCTATTTTCTTTCATATCACGATACAGCGCAGCCGCCGCGATCTACAGAAGCTCCAGCCGCTCTGGCTCGATGCACGCCAGAAGCGTGATGGCGCGCGCGAAGCGCTCATCGGTCAGTGCCATGTCATGCAGTCCCCTCTCGCCTCTGAGATTCTCTTCCTCGCCGAGCATAAGGACGAGCCCACGGAGGAACTCAGCGAGCAGCTAGAATCTCACCTCAGCCTCCACCTTGATGCAGAACGCGCGGGGATGGCGACCATCAGCGTCATCACGAACATCGCGCCCATGCTCGGTATTCTCGGTACGGCATGGGGGCTCGTCGATATCTTCGGTGTGTTCGGCTCACCAGAGGCGACAGCGGGTATCACACTGGGGATTTCCAAGGCTCTGTACACGACGATTTTCGGTCTTGCTATTTCTGTGCCAGGGACGATCGCACTGACGAGTTTTGAGCGTGCTATTGAGCGTCGTTCAGCACTGATTACGGCATTCTTCTCCGATATTCTCGCTAATCGTCAGCGTCTCTAATCCTTTTCCTCGTCATGGTTATTTATCAACGAAAGTATGCGCAGCAGGGCATCCCACTCGTGCCCATGCTTGATATCCTCACCATTCTGCTCATCTTTTTCATCGTTCATACCGAGTTTAAGAAGCAGGTCAGCGTGCTAGAGATAGAAGTGCCCAAGACGGCACATCTCGCAGGTAGCACGCACTCCCGTGATGGCTTACTCCTTGAGATCAATGCGGCAGGTGAGATCGCACTCAACGGCACGATGCTCCAGCTCGAAGAACTGGCGAATCATGTAAAATCCGTAGCTGCACAGAACCCTCAGCAGAAGATACTCCTCGCCGCCGCCGATGGTGTGTCACTAGGCGTGCTCGTCAGCGTGATGGATAAGCTCACAGAAGCAGGTCTGGAGGTCGAGGAGATCCCATTCCGCATCGATTACGGAAATTAATACTGGCATTCATACTGAGCTCACTCGGCGACGGGCAAGAGTCGCGTGACGCGCTCGGCTCGTGGGAGCGTGATACTGACTGTCGTGCCCTCGCCTTCGCGCGAGCTCAGCCCGAGGCTACCGCCATGTGCCTTCACGATGCGACGCACGATGAGTAGACCGAGTCCATTGCCGTTTTCCTTCGTCGTGCGGAAGGGCTCGTAGAGATTCCCCATGACTTCGTGGGATATGCCACAGCCTGTGTCTGCTACTTGGATGATGACATCGTCGTCGGTACAGCTCGTCGCGATAAGTACGCCGCCCTCACCTTGTGCGATGGATTGGTAGGCATTACGGATGAGATTATAAAAAACTTGGAAGAGCTGCCCCTCGTCCGCTTCCAGCAGGGGGATGTCTTCGGCGAGCTCCTCGTGTAGGCTCACACCGCGCGCGGCGATCTCGGGCTCGAGCACGTCTAGTACCTTGCGGATGATCTTGTTGATATCCACCTTGCTCGCCTGTGGGGTACTGGGGCGCATGGACTGGAGGAACTGCTTGATGAGGGTGTCGAGTCGCTTTACTTCGCTCAGTGAGCTGTCAAGCAGCTGGGCGATGGTCTGCACCTGCGCGGCTGAGGGGGGATTCTCACCATCGGCATTCAGCTTACGGCGCATGAGTTGGAGGTTCAGTCCGAGGGAGTTCAGGGGATTTCCTAGCTCATGTGCTACACCACTGGCGAGGAAGGAGAGGAGACTCATCTGCTCAGCTTCTGCTTCGGACTCGCTCTTCACGATCTTCTCGGTGTCGTCTTGGATGAGTAGCAGATACTGACGCTGCTCTCCTTCTTTCGTGTCAGAGCCGAGGGGAGCCATGAAGAACTGGTAATGGCGCGGCTCAGGGTAATGGACTTGGAGATCGCGCGTGATGGCGTTCCCACTGGTGCTGAGTTCTTCCCATGTGCAGGTCTGCCCCGCGAGAGCTTCGAAGGGGATGTCGACCATCTCGCGCACTTCGCGCCCATAGATGCGAGCGGCAGCTTTATTCACGAAGCTGATAGAGCCGTCGTGGTCGAAGATGATCACGCCATCGTTGAGCGCGTTGAGCACTTCATTGAGCAGGGTGATCTGCGCGCTGAATCGCTGGACGAGCTGGTGTCGCTCGCGCGAGCTCAGCCTATCCCAGCGTGAGACGATCTTGTCGAGGGTGCTTTTATTCATAGTGAAGAGATGTCAAGTACCACCTTGCGGAAGAAGCGGTCAAGAGGTAGGCAGAGGCAGCCATTCTCATCAGAGAAGACACTAACTGGCGGTTCCTTATCGAGCGAGACGAGCAGGTGCCCCTTAGGCGGCAGTCCGCGAATGATGAGTTCGACATCCTGACTACCAGCTAGGCGATCATCACCAGACCATGTGTGCGTCAGCGTCATGATATCGGCTTCAGCGCGGTACTGGAATTGATGATAGAGATACTGACCATGCTCGTATTCATAACCATCGCCTGCATCTTCATAATGGTAGCTCTCTTCCGACGTGAGCTCGCCCCACCAGAGGTCATAGGTGACAGAGGGATGATCCATCTCACCGACATACTGCTGTACTGGCCATCGCGGGATGACACATCCAGCCTTCACGAAGACAGGGATAGTCTCAGGTGGAGTCTTCACGGAGTGTTCCTGACCGCCCTGCCCTATGCACTCATCTGTCCACAGGGAATACCATCGACCTGGGGGTAGGAAGAGCTTGCGGCGCATCTCTCCCTGATGATGCACAGGGATGACGTACAGGGCATCACCGACGAAGAACTCACTGCTACGCCAGTAGGTATCGGGTATATCATGATGCTGTAGCGCGAGGGAACGTATGATGGGCAGACCTTCTGTCGCGTATTGGTAGAAGGCGGTGTAGAAATAAGGAAGCAGGCGGTAACGCTGTTCGATGGCGTTGCGGCAGTGCTTCTCAGCTTGCTCGCCAAAGCTCCATGGCTCACGATCTCCGAGCTCGCCGTTGCTATGCGAGCGGAAGAAAAGATGGAAGGCTGAGAGCTGTAACCAGCGACAATAGAGCTCAGGGCTGGGTTTCCCCATGAAGCCTCCCGTGTCAGAACCCGCGAAGGAGACACCACTCGTGCTGAGGCGCTGCACCATAATATTCGCCATCTTCAGATTAGACCAGTCAGCGGCATTATCACCTGTCCATGTCGCAGCGTAGCGCTGCATCCCTGCGTACCCTGATCGACTGAGAATGAATGGACGGCGGCGCGGAGCATGCAATTTCATCGCGTCATGGGTCGCGCGTGCCATCGCTTGGCCGTAGATATTATGAGCCTTCAAGTGCGAGCAGGGGTAGCCCTCAAACTCATGGCGCGTGTCCTTGGGGAACGTGGTATCGGGAAAGAGAGCGGGCTCGTTCATATCTAGCCACAGCCCTCGCACCTTCTTTTCTGCGATATGATGATCGAAAAGCCCCATCCACCAGCGTCGCGTCCTCGGTGAGGTGAAGTCAGGGAAGTGACACATGCCCGGCCAGACGCGCCCTGTGAGCAGCGCGCCGTCATGACGACGACAGTAGACATTCTTCTCAAAGCCGCTGCGCCAGACGTAAAAATCAGGCTCTATCTTCACCCCAGGGTTCACGATGGTGACGCACTTCATCCCCTTTTCTTCATAGAAGTTCATGAGACCATCAGGATCAGGAAAGCGTTCCTTGTCCCATGTCAGACTCATGTATTCCTGCATATGATGGATGTCGAGGTGGAGGGAATCACAGGGGATGCGCTTGTCGCGGAACGTCTCGATGACATCCTCTACGTTTTTCTGAGGGTAGTAGCTCCACTTACTCTGATGGTAACCAAGTGCCCAGAGTGGGGGCATACTAGGCAGTCCTGTCAGCTTCGTGTAGTTCGCGACCACATCGACTCCCCTTCTCCCGCCGATGAAGTAGTAATCCATCTGTCCACCATCAGCTCCGAAAAGAAGTCGGTCTTCACGGTCTTTTCCGAAGTCGAAGTAAGAGCGCATCGTGTTGTCAAAAAAGACACCGTAGCACATCCCTTTATTCATACTCAGGAAGAAGGGAATACTCTTGTAGAGAGGGTCGCTGTCTTTCTTAAAATCATAATGATCCGACGCCCACATGTCGAAGCGTCGCCCTCGCAGATTCAGCTCATAAGGCTTATCACCCAAGCCATAAAAATGCGCGCCTTCTGGCAGATGCTTGAGCATCCAGACGAGATCATCCCCAGTCTCAGGCTCGGCTCTATGCCCCATCCCCTCGGCATCGGCGCAGAGCAAACGCCCGCTCGCGAGGTCGAAGAACTCCAGCCCCATATCAATCTTACGCACTCGCACACAGAGCGTGCGCGTGCTGATTTCTATATAATCACCACGATCCTCCTCTATGATTCTAGGAAAACTCGGCTGATACTGCGCATCGACACCATAGCTCGGAACAGCATCAAAGATATAGCCCTTCACATAATGACATCGTATCACATCATCATCAAGGAAGGTCAATCGCAGGCTGATGTCACCACGAAAGAGTTCGAGCGTGGACACATCGATCCACTCATACTCGCGCAGTAACTGCGACGGTGTGTCTAGGCTGTCCATAGTAGTAGCGTAAGGAAAGGGAGAAGAGAGGGGGAAGTTTCAGGGGGGAGAAATGCTGCTAGTCGAAACCTAACCGGGAGGCCAGCTCAGGGACCGCGATCCTAAGATATGGATGTGCAGATGCGGCACAGTCTGCCCTCCATCTTCCCCCGTATTCATCACCGTGCGAAAGCCCTTTTCGCTCAGTCCCTCCATGCGTGCGATCTCGCCCACCTTTAGCATGAGATGCGCGAGTAGCGCGGCATCTTCTGGTCCAGCGGCTGCGATATGGGGGATAGGCTTGCGCGGCACGAGCAGAATATGCGTCGGCGCGGCGGGTGCGATGTCACGAAAGGCGATACAATACTCGTCTTCATACACGAGGTCCGCGGGGATCTCCTTATCTGCTATCTTTTCAAAAAGCGTCTTTTCCATGACGCTCTTCTTTATATCACATCTCCCAATTTCAATCAATCAGAAAATACATAAACTATCTAACATCACAGCAATTTAAAAAACCCACTATTTACACAACCTTAATGATCACGCGATTTTTATCCCTACTGTTTTCATAGATCATTCAGCACTTTTAATTGCAAGATCTCATAGCGGGGGAGGAGGGCAAAAACTCACAATTTTTTGGGCTTACATAGCGCGCTATGTAAGCCCAAAAGATATAAATTAATATCTTAATTTCATGCTATATTCGTAGTCCCGAATTTAACATGCTTGATATTAGTACTTCGCGACAATTGCCTTCATTTCTTCGAGCTGAGCCTCGATGGACTCAACAAGGGCGATCTGCGTACGGCAACGGTCGAGGTTGTGCTCAGGACGCTTAATCTTGAAATAGGTATCACCTTCGAGGTAGTCGGTGAGGAAGCGCATACCGCACTCCATGGTGAGGAGCTTGCCAGAGAATGGCAGGAGGCTCTTTTCCAGTGGTGTGAGGAAGGTAGCGGCTTCGCAGTAACCCTTCGCCAGAGCTTCGAAGTACTCCATGCGCATAGTTACGAGTGAGATATCCTTTTCGTCTTCCGCTGCTGGAGAGGTGGAGGTACGGATCATATCACCGAAGTCATACAGCGCGGAACCTGGCATGGTGGTGTCGAGGTCGATCACGCAGATGCCCTCACCTGTCACGTCGTCGAGCATCACATTGTTCAGCTTCGTGTCGTTGTGCGTGACGCGCATGGGGAGCTCGCCGCTTTCGAGGTAGTTCACCACGAGGTGGCAATCAGCCTCACGGGAGAGGAACCAGTCGATTTCCGCCTGCACACTAGCGGCGCGACCGAGGGGGTCAGCAGCGAGTGCCTTCTTGAAGTTTTCGAAACGCTTGCTCGTGTTATGGAAGTCAGGGATGGTGTCAAAGAGTGGCTCACCTGGGAGGTTAGCAGCCAGCTTCTGGAAGTTACCAAAGGCACGCGCCACCTGCACGCACTGATCAGTATTCTCGATCATGTCGTAGGTGCGAGCACGCTCGATGAATGGGTAGACACGCCAGATGTTACCATCTTCATCTTCCACGTAGGGCTTCCCATCCATGGATGGGATGAGGGTAAGCGTGCAGCGGTATGCTTCCTTGCAGCCGCTTTCGAGAAGCGTCTTAAGGGATTCTTCCGTCACGCGCTTTACGTTCTCCATCAGCGGGATAGGCTGTTTGAAAACATTACTATTAATGCGCTGGAGGATGTAGCGTACGCGGAGACCAGCCTGATCGACGACGACGCAGAATGTGTCATTGATATGACCAGAACCATAAGGCTCTGCCGTGACGAAGTCTGCACGGAGGTCGAAGCAGGAGGCGATTTTCTTCAGGTCAAACATGGTGATGCTTGAAATCAGGATCTAAAATTAAACGAGTGAAGCAGGGTAGACACCTGTTTCGACGAGCTTCACGATGCTTTCGACGACTGCTGGCTTATCGCTAGGATAGGTAACGCCGAGCCAAGCTGCGCTTGTTTCGATCACGCGGCAATCTGCGCTGCCATTGTGAATGAGTTCGTCAACGACAGTTGGGATGAAGCACTCGCTCTTCAGCTCAGTGCCCTGCTCCTTCAGGAATGCGACGAAGTGGTCTTCGATCTGCTGGATGAAGCTGGCTGGGAAGAGCCAGAAGTTCATGGAGACGAGTTCTTCTGGATTTACAGCAAGACGCTCACCCTTGAGGTTGTTACCACGGCAGACGCCGTCTTCTTCCACCTTGATCTCGGTGTACTCTTCTGCGCTATCGAGGAAGCCTTCCTTGATGCCGCAGATACCGCGGTTCACATCACCGTGGTCACTGAGGGTGTTCTTCAGAGGATAGCCTATCATACCGTACTTGCTCTTGCAGCTGCAAGCACAAGCTGGCTGTGTGAGGAACTCAGCAGCCTTCATGAAAGCGTCTGTGCCGTAGAAGTCGTCAGCGTTCACAACAGCGAAAGGTGTATCTACTACGTTACGAGCTGCGCGGAGTGCGTGTGCTGTGCCCCATGGCTTCACACGGTCAGCAGGAACGCTGAAACCTTCTGGAAGGTCGTCGAGGGACTGGAAGGCGTAATCGACTTCGATCTTGTCAGCGAAGCGAGCTCCTACCTGTGATTTGAACGCTTCTTCAAAATCCTTACGGATGATGAAAACGACCTTACCGAATCCTGCACGAATGGCATCGTAGACGGAGTAATCAAGAATAACTTCGCCATTAGGACCCATGGGGTCGAGCTGCTTAAGACCGCCGTAGCGGCTTCCCATACCTGCTGCAAGAACAAGAAGTGTTGGTTTCATAAATTATAATTGTGGTTTGAGTTAGTACTCTGTTAGCTGCATTCTACCTATTTCCCCCCCCCATGGCAAGCAGGAAAATAAGAAGGAGGAGTATTTAATGCATAACAAAAAGAAACAGAGCCCAGTCGTGATGACTGAGCTCTGCGATAAACAAGTAATTAAAAAATATTATTTTGCCTTAGACATCGCGTCGCGCTGAGCCTTAGCATTCTGAAGAATCCCATCTGCTTGCACCATGATAGCATCGGCGAACTGCTTGATCTGAGCAGCATTTTCTGTGTTCACTTCTGCGAGCTTGTAGAGGTAAGCTTGGATCGCGAGCACGTCCTCATTTGTCTCTGCTGTGATCATGAGAATCTGGAGATTCACCTCCATGAGGAAGACCTTCGCTTCTGGAAGAATATTAGGATTAGCGAGTTCTTCTTCTACGATCTTGATCGCAGTAGGAAGAGCGGAGAGATCTGAACCAGCCTCGGTGAGGCGAGCCTGGATGCGCTGCATTTCTTGCTGTGCGGCGGCCTTAGCTTGCTCTGCCTTTTTCAGACCGAGTGTATCTTCTGTATCAAGAGCCTTGATTTGTGCGATGAGGTCGGCATTCGTCGCACGAATATTAGCAGGAAGTGCCATATAGACATCGTAGAGAGCCTTTGCCTTAGCGGCTTCTGGAGCAGCAGCGGCAGCGGCGAGAGCAGCGGTCATTGCGTCAGAAACGGTCAGATCCTTCGACACGTCTTCAAGAGCACCACGTCCACCGAGGAAACCACTTACGACGACGCCGTCAGGATTGATAACAAGCATGGTGGGGAAGGCCTCGATCTTCATTTTAGTGGAGAGTGCGCGATTCTTTTCGAGCAGACCTTCGGGAAGCTTCTTCTGATTAGGAAGGTCGATTTCGACTAGAACGTACTTATCCTTCGCGAAGGCTTCGAACTCGGGCTTTTCAAGAATATTAGCCTTGAGTGCCTTACAAGGAGGGCACCAGTCTGACCCCGTAAAGAGTACGAGAACATTCTTCTTTTCTGTAGCCGCCTGAGTGAGTGCGGCAGGGAGGTCTGTACCCCAATTAGCTGCCATAGCAGGGGCGACGATAGCGGATAGCGCAAGGGCTGGAAGGATCACTTGATTCATGATTGAGCCATTATGAACCTAGCCCCCGATAATGCAAGCAGAAAAATCGCTTTTTTTGACATACAATCTTGATATTTCAAGCATATTTACATTTAAATAACAAAACGCCATGTCACAAATTAGTAAAAAAAACATTGCTTTCCCCTCTCTATTTTGTAGAATGGTTCGTTCTGGGCCATCCTTATTTCTACTTGGTATGATTTACTTTGTATAGGAGAGCTCTTTCTACGGCGATACACTTATCGTATAAGTGTTCGTCATTATCAACAAATTGAATATACATGAATCATCATTACCTATTCCAGACATTGACGGTACTAGTGGGAGCTAGTGTTTGTCATGGGGACGATCTAGCATCGTTCAGCTCCCCTCTCGCGGAGTCACTCAAGCCCGGTATCACAGCCGAGCAAGTAAAAGCGATCAGCGATCCCGCCCTTCGCCAAGCAGCCGAGCTCATGCTCGCCGGAAAGTACTCCACGGAATACCGCGTAGCGGAATACCAGCCACTCCTCAGCCCACGAGCACTCGGTCGTGCGCTGGGCATAGGCGATGGCTACAGTAACTACGAAGGCGTCACAGGCATCGTCCTCAACAAGGGGGAAAACACCATCATCGTCGAAGGGCTGAAGCCAGCTCAGAGCATCACCGTCCTTGTCCCCGACTGGCTGCGCCAGCCGCCGAATGTGAAAGACCCTACAAAAGACCCGAAGGGCTGGAGTCTACACAAGAAAACCTACACGCTCGCAAACGGCATCAATAAGATCAATGTCGAAAAAGAAGGCCTCGCCTACGTGAGCTACTACTTCGACAAGCCTGAAGCGGAGAAGCCCATCAAGATCCACTTCGTAAACGCGACGGAGAACGGCTACTTCGACATCAGCAAGCATGATGATACTGACTGGGATAGACTGCTCGCAGACGCGAAGTACCCCATCATGGACGCCCTCGGTGAGCGCATTCAGGTGAGCTACCCTGTCGAATCCTTCAAGAAATACACAGCAGGTCGCGGCGTAGAACTCATCAATGCTTACGACAAGATGATGAAGGCTCAGCATGACCTCATGGGACTGACGAAGTACAAGCGCGTGCCAAAGAACCGCATCCTCTCGCGCGTGAACTACAATTACTACATGTTCCGCGATGGTGACGGTGTCGCCTACATGGGTGGACCTAGCGGCTATGCGATGGGACTCGTCGCGAATCCTGACCGCGTCAGCAAGGGCGACCCCTGCTGGGGCTTCAACCACGAAGTAGGTCACGCCCACCAGCTGCGCCCTGAGTTTAACTGGGGTGGACTCGGAGAAGTCAGCAACAATGTCTTCTCTCTCTACGGCACGATGGCCATGGGAAACCCCAGCCTTCTCAAGCAGAATAAGCAGTACGCGAAGGCTCGAGCTGCTATCATCGGCAAGGGCATCAGCTACCTCCAGCATAACGACGTCTTCAGCCGCCTCGTCCCCTTCTGGCAGCTCCAGCTCTACTTCACGAAAAATGGGAACCCTGACTTCTACCCCGACCTCTTCGAAGCCCTGCGCTTGCAACAAAAGGGTGGCGTCGACGGCGGCTGGGGATCACGCAAGGGGAATCCAGCGGAATATCAGCTCAACTTCATCAAGCAGGCCTGCAAGGCGGGTAAGACCGACCTCACCGACTTCTTCGACAAGTGGGGCTACTTCTATGTGGGTGAGTTTGAAATCGGTGACTACGGAAAATACCAGTACAAGATGACTCAGCAAATGGTCGATGACTGTAAAAAAGCCATCGCCGACATGAAGCTTCCTAAGCCGAAGGTCGATATGACAACTCTGGAAGACTAAAACTGCGACCATCCACACATTATTATCCAAAAAGCGGAGTGCCACACCAGCACTTCGCTTTTTTGTTATACCTAAAACTGAGTCATCACGGCATAATATCCTTTAATTCCTATTAATTTGATGTATTATAGATGCAGATCGTTAATATTTACTAACACCTACACACCATTATGTCCAGATTCGTCAAACTCATGATAGGCGCAGCCCTGCTGTGCGGTATTACACTAGGATTAAAAGCAAACGCGAATGCCGCAGCCGCCCTCGCAGGCCGCGGTCTACAGGTAGGCGATAAAGCCCCCGACTTCACGCTGAAAGACGCGAAAGGAAAGGAAGTCACTCTTAGTGAAGCCCTGAAGGAAGGCCCCGTCGTCCTCACATGGTACAGGGGTGGCTGGTGCCCTTACTGTAACATCGCATTAAAAGAGCTCAGTGACAAGCTTCCTGCCATCAAGGGGATGGGTGCGCAGCTCTTCGCCCTCACCCCTGAGCTCCCCGATCAGAGCCTCAGCACAGAGGAGAAGAATAAACTCGCCTTCTCCGTGCTCTCTGATCCTAATCTCAAGGTATCGAAGGAATATGACCTCGTCTTCACCCTAGACTCGGATACAGCGACACGCTACGAGTCGCGCTTCCAGCTCAGCAAGGTGAATGGGAATAAGGATAATACCCTCCCCATCCCTGCCACCTATGTCATCGACATGGACGGCACGATCACCTACGCCTACGTGAACCCCGATTACCGCCGTCGTGCGAATCCTGATCACGTCATCAACGCCCTGCGCGACATTAACAACAAGAATGCGAATAAACTCGCCATCCTCTGGACGAGCGGTGATCCTGTCATCGCTGAGAACTTCGTGGGCATGTATGGGCCTACCGCGAAGAAGGCTGGCTGGTTCGATGAGGTGGATGTCATCCTCTGGGGACCTGTGAATAAACTCATCGTCGAGAATCCCCGCGTCCAAGCGGAGCTGAAAGAGATGCTCGCGGCCGGCGTGAAGGTATACTCCTGCGAAGCATGCGCACGCAGCTACGGTCTCGTCGATGAGCTCAGAAAGCTGGGCGTGGATGTGAAATACATGGGTATCCCCCTCACAAACTATCTCAAGCGCGGCTACCGCACACTGACCCTGTAGAAGAAATAATCTTTATGCAATACTACTTAGCCCATCTTTGCCTCGGCAGTGATGGGCTAAGTACTTTACATAAATGCTCTAGGACTACATTTAAAGAAATATTTTTCCTCATTTTTTAAAATTACAACTTGACGATAGTGCTTCTATTTTGTAGAGTTGTACTAATAATTTATTATCGTTTAGCAGAATCATGCAAATACACATCTGTTATACATAGTATAATTCATTAACAATCAAACAAAACCATGAAAATAAAACTCAATCGATCTCTCCGTGCAGCACTGCTTTCATGCTACGCTGTGACTGCCACTCTGACTACCAGCCTCACCACAGGCACTCTTGCCATAGGTGCTGTCAGCTTCACTCTGCTCTCTGCGCAGAAAGTGCAGGCGGCAGATACCATCAGAGCCAAGAATGGGGCTGATGGAGGTCAAATCGTACCTGATAGCAATACTAATGCAGCCCAAAACGGCTGGACGCTAACACAGACGGATTCCATCACCTTCGACTTCACGGCAGGCTGGTTTGGTGGCGGGACCTTCACCCTGACCGCACCCACCCTCTATGTACAGAACTGGAAGCAAACGGGCGGCTCGGGCTCGGGGCATTACATCGTGAATGGCAACCTGACGAACCCTACCACGGGCGCGGTGGGGAACATCACCTTCGCCCACTCGGGAGATGCCTACAACAACGCTATTTTTAACGGTCACCATAAGAATTTTTCGGGTAATTTCGTCATGGCGATCACTGGTAACGGCATTGACTTTGTATTTACTAACACCGACGCAAGCCCCGAGGACGCCGAGAATCCTAGCGATGGTAAGGCTATTTCAGGCACTGGCGCGATCGAGCTAGGCATACGTGATGCTAGCTCGGCTTTCGGCGCAAATGCCGTCGCACGTGATGCCATTTTCTTCTACTCGGGCGATGTCAGCATCAGTAACACAGCTATTAACGCGGATGCACTGAGTCTCAACGGCGAAAGCACCGGCGCAAACACCTCCAGCGACTACAAGACCAGTCGTACTGCAGGCACGGCTACGAATGGTGCGACCTACACCATTAGCTCGGCTATTAACGTCAACACCCTTGAGATTAACGATGGCAGCACCGCTCGCCTCATCGAGAGAAGCTCCAGCGCAGGAGTCGTCAGCTTTACAAGTGGTAGTTCGCTTCGTATCGGCACAGATGCGACTCTGAACCTCACAGGCGCATCTACACTTACTGAGAATGCGCTGCTACAGATTGAGGCAGAGGGGAGCCTTAGCCTCGCAGCAGGAGGCAGCCTTACCATAAATGGCAGGCTTAACAGCATCACAGCACTTGAAAATGCAGGCACGGTGAACTTCGGCACGGGTGCCCTCATTGACATCACAGGACTCACAGCCATCAGCACCGTGGGCGACACCCTCACCTATCAGATTATCAATGGTGGCACGCTCACAGGCTTTAGAGATCTGACCTTCGCAAACATAGCGGGCATAGAAGGCATCACTGCCAGCTCCCATGAGGTACTCTTTAATGACGATGGCAGTTTAAGCATCACCCAGTTACTAGACGGACTCAGCTATGCTGGAAGTGACGATATAGCCGCACCCTCACCATTCGACTGGAACACGACTGATACCAGCTTTAACGGAGGAGCATCGGCGTTTGCCCCAGGTGCTAGCGTTACCTTCACTGGGCACAGCAGCGCGACACTGACCGAGGCTATTACAGCAGGGATTATTACCATCGCTACTGACTCATCACTCATTCTCTCATCTGGCGGGGTAAACACGAACACCTTGACAGCCGAAGATATTCACCTCAGCGGCTCACTCACGCTGGCAGATGCAGATGTCCTGCATGAAGATACAAATCTTGTCTTCTCGGCGGAAGGGAAGGTCGTTCTAGCAGACGGAGTGAGCATTGATGGTGCGAATATTTCATCTCTCGCTAATGCGACGATATGGCTAGAATCCGAAACCTCAGCCACGGCTACCATCACAGGTCAAGTGACAGGCAGCACGAACATGCGAGTCTCTGGTGACGGCACTGTGGTACTCGACGGCACCCTACTCGCTGGAGTCTCCACCACGACGCTAGACGCGGGCGCGACGCTGCGTGTGAACACAGGCAGCGCGAGCAATGACCTCAAGTCCCTTGCAGGTGCAGGTACTCTCGTCTTCGCAGGTAACGATGGTAACACGCGACTCTCACTAGGTAACTTTACAGGTACAGTCGCCCTAGCAGATGGCGCGACTGGTCTCTATCTACTCGCGAACCAAGCTAGTGGGAATACTTATGATTTAATCCACACAGGTACAGAAGCCGTTAATGTTAAGATCTACGGCACAGGTGGGCCAGGTCATGATACGAACCAGCACCATATAGGCAATCTGTCGGGTAACATTAACTTCAGCAGCGGCAGCGCGGCTGGTTCTTACGCACGCGACACTATCGTACTAAGCATGACTCAGGACAATACATGGACTGGTACATGGGCTGTCGCGTCCACAGAAGATGGTGGTCTGCGCGTGGGCAGTGAAGGTGATAGACATCACACACTGACCATCACCCATGGTCTCACCACCACAGCTCCAAATGAAAACTGGCAAGCACTTGAAATCCGCAACGCCACAGTCGCCTTTGCAGAGGGTGGCTCATGGCACACGAACATTCTCTTTGCGAATGCGTCTTCAGAGCTCCGCTACACAGGCGAATCGCAAACGGTCACGAACTATGGTACGGGGGGTGAGAATACGGCCGAGTACATATCAGCTTCGTACTCAACCAATAACGAAGCAACCCACACCTACAATGAGTTCGGCTCTATCGTCGTCGACACAGGAGCTGATGACAAGGTGATTACCGTCTCGCGCGAGAATCTGTTGTACCGTGGCTCGGTTCACGTAGAGTCAGGCACGCTGGACATCACCATGGCTACAGCCTTTGTGAACGCTAGTGCCATGAGCATTGCAGGTGGTGTGCTGGATCTCAGTGATCTTGCCATTGCAAACGACATCTCCGCGTCAGGAGGTACTCTCATGGGTCTTGCCAGCTACACTGGGCAGCTCAGCGTGACAGGCGATGTGACTGTGCAGGGTCTGTACAGACCTAAGGCTACTATCGCAAACTCAGGTAGCCTGACTCTCTTAGGCACATGGGATTTTGACTCTACTCTTACGAATGCAGGCGGTGTCATCTTAGGTGCAGATATGACACTTGACCTCAGCGACGCGGTCTTCGACGCGAGCAGCAGCGTGCAACTTGTATCCGATGTAAACTTGCTTGACGCGAGCGCGTGGCTTGACGGTACTGGTGAGCTCGACATGGATAAAGTTATTGGGCTGAATCTCGAAGGCCGCACTTACAGCTACGAGGACGGCGTGATTAAATACACCCTCACAGGTACGACTCACGATGTCATGGGCGGCGACGCAGCCAACCCACTTACCCTCCAGCTTGCTACGGGAGCTCCCATCGCAGGTGACGTCATGGAAGAGGGGGATAATATCACCTTTAACGACCGTGTGAATCTTGAGATGACGGGGGATAGCCGTTCCATTCTCGTCACACTAGCTGAGGGATCTATAGTCAATGCCATAGACACAGAGTTCGCTCTTACGGCGGAAAATCTCGTGCTCCTAGCCGGCTCCTCCCTAAGCGCAAGAGACAGCATAGAAGCACAGTCGGTAAGCATGGCGACAGGTAGTGAAATGAGCATAGATTCCGTTACTGATACCCTCTTCTCCATGACTGGCACCGCTTACTTGCTAATCAATGATGCTCTCGCAGCAGGTGCTGTTAATCTTGATAACATCAGCAGTGAAGCAGACAGTGAACTGACTCTTAAACTCGCGGCAGAAGGCACTACGCTTAGCCTCGCCAACTTTGTGGGGGTTGTCAACGTGACAGAGGGCGTGCTCATGAATGACTTCCTCGCTTATTCTGCTTATAATGGCGTAAGTCTTGCCGCAGATACAGGGCTCACAATTACGAGCACGCTTGCCACTGGAGCAGTTGACATGAGCAATGTCACAGGCGAAGGTAAGCTCACCATTTCTGCTATTGGTAACGTGACTGAAGCTGGTGGCGGTAGTGCAGAAAGAACTGCACTCAGCCTCTCTGATCTCTTTACCGGCGAACTGCACCTCAACAGCGGCTTGCTTGATGCAACTGCTATGAACTTAGGTGCTAGCTCAGGAGTTTTCGTCTCCGAATCTGGTTTCATCGCTACAGTAGCAAATACGACTAGTGTGGTAGATAAAGACGTTACAATTAGTGCTACGGCACTTGTTACGCGCGCCTTCACTGATGCGAATCTGCAACTCACAGGCAGCATCACTGGTGCTGTGGATACTTCTATCAGAAAGACAGATAACGGCACGGCGACTCTATCTGGCGATATGACGGACTTCTTCGGCGCATTCTCAGTGCAACAAGGCAAACTTGTTTTAGATACAGATGCACTTACCGTCGACAGAGTAAATGTTTGGGCGGGTGAAGAACTTGAAATCACCGCAGGCCACCAACTCACCACTGTGGGTGTGTCAGGCGAGATGGACTACTACACGCTTAACATCTACCACAGCTATGACCTCATTCTCGGTGACGGAGCGGTCTTTACAGACAACTTCTACATGCGCCAAGGTACGAGTACTGTGAACATCATGGGTACTGACGCAGGCGGTGGTACCTACATCTTTAAGGGCTACATCGGTGCAGATGCTGCTGGTCTTCAGAGCGAGTTCAACGTCGGTGCTAACACCTCAGTTTACATCACGGGTAATGTGACATCGGCTGATGACGGCGACTTACCCTCCTTCATGATTTCTCACTGGGGCCAGAACGGCGCAACTGGTACATTCAACGTGAGTGGCTTGCTTGACATCACCTCTGGTATCTCGAATAAAGACGGTATCGGCTACATGAATGTGGAATCTGGCGGTACGCTCGTGTTAGGTCAGGGGCTCTACGCTCTTGATAGCGGCAGTAACGCCGGTGCAGTCAACCTCACGGTAAAAGATGGAGGTACGGTGAAGCTGCACAACCAAGCGACGAACACCGCGGCAGGTGTCTTTGTTGTTGACTTTGCTGGTGGCTCTACAATCGAAGCATTAGATGCCACCACCAACATCACGAATGCCATTCGTCTGAGTGGTACAGGTGCCGTCACACTTTCTGCCGATGCAGCAGTCACGCAGGTGAATGTATCCAGCGTGATTTCTGAAGTCGAAGGAAGCACATCTACACTAAATATCAGCGCACTAGCAGGTCAAAGCTTCACCCTCAGTGCTGCGAATACCTTCACCACAGGGATCAACGTCACAGGCGCAGGCTCTTTAAGTGTAGGGAATGCGGCAGCCTTGGGTACAGGGGCGCTTAGCTTTGATGGTGCTATACTCGACCTCAATGACCTTGCTGTCGGCAACGCTATCACGGCTAATGGGGGCACTCTTAGCAACTTTGCTAAGTACACAGGCGATCTAAGCATCGCTGGTATAGTTGACACCGAGGGTACGCTCAGTGGCTCTGTAACCGTGCAGACTGGTGCTTCTTTAACACTCAACAGTATTTTCAAGCCCGTCGATACAATTGAAAACGTCGGCACCCTCACCTTGGGAGCTGACCTCCTTTTGGATCTCTCTGACATTCAGCTTCAGCCAGGTGTTGAACTACAGCTCTTCAAAGCGGTTGGTTTTGCTAGCAGTGCGAATATCGACGCATTCGCACCTGGTGGTGTCGTGAAGGATGGCAACATTATTGGTGCTGTCTCCATAGGCCGCGATTACACCTTGACTACTGATGGTAAGTTAAGCTACACCTTAACTGGGAACACGCATACTTCTACTACAGCTACACTGGATTGGGCAGATGGAGCTGCCATTGGCGCTGGCACATTTGCTAATGAAGACAGCGTTATCTTCTCCACCACCAATGCGGTGGCGACTCTTGAAGGAAATGTACTCGCTGCTCAGGTGACTGTTGAAACAGGTCTCTCACTCACAGTAGAGAGTGCAGATCCCACTTACACACTCGACATGGGCGAAATCTTCCTTCAAGAAAACGCCAACATGATAGTGAATAAGGATATAGACTTTAGCGTGACAATAGCTAACCTCGCTGCTGGCAGCTCACTGAGCATGGCTGAGCTAGGCTTAGCAAAGGTCACTCTTACGGATGATGCCGCACTCATTCTGACAGGAGCTCTTGCCGCAGGCGAACATACACTTGAGAAGATTTATGGTGGTGACACAAGCTCTCTCTCACTGGCCTCTGCGGCTACAGGTGGTGAATCTGTCAGCTACCTCACTCAGAACTTTACAGGTAATCTTACTCTGACTGATGGTGCATTCAGCTCGAACTTGGCGCAGCATGAATCCTATGCCTCTGTTCACCTGCTCGCAACGAGTCGCTATGAACTCACTGACACATTAGGTGCAGCCCAAGCAATCAATGACTTGAGTGCAGATGCTGGCGGCTTGCTCACACTCAACCTGAGTGCTGCAGCTGATGCAGGCACCACGCTCACGCTTGATGATACATTCCTTGGAGATCTTGAAGTGAAATCTGGCGTACTCAGTGCTTTCTCCACGATTCTCAACGTGGGGCAAGTCACCTTCAATGATGGGACGAGCCTAGTATTCAATCACTCAACTAACGAACATACCTTCACCCCCGATGTAGTGCTTGCCGATGGTGCTAACGTCAGCATACGTACTTGGGGTCTCATCACGGAGACCGAGCTTCGTCAGGTTGATGGAGCTGTGATAGGTGAGGCTAATACTACCTTAACTAAAACAGACGCTGGTCTTACTCAGTTGAATAACATTGAGAACTTTAAAGGTAGTATTGTCCTCGAAAATGGGGTTGGTGGAGCAGGTAAACTCATCATTAACTCAAATGCAACTGCTCTCAGCAACATCACCCTCGAAGCAAGTACCTTACTAGACATCACAGGTGCAGGCAATATCGTCAACACCGCCTCTTACTCTGGTGGCAGCACGACACAGGTAGACGCAGGTGCAAGCCTCGTCGTCACCGGGGCGGACGCCTCTGCTACAGAAGGTGAGGCAGCCTCCTTCCATCTTGTAGGCACAGTAAACGTAGAAGGTATACTCTCTGTAAACTCCGCCATTTCTAACCAAGCTGCGGCAGGTACAATCAACGTGGAAGACGGTGGTACACTCGTACTTCATGAAGGTCTCTACACCGTTTATAATGCGAACGCCTCTACCATCAATGCCAAGTCGGGCTCTTCCGTAGAGCTGGGCCACCAGGTAACGGCCTCAACACAAGCATCAGGTGCGGAAGCACACCTCATAGCTAACTTTGAGTCTGGCTCTACCATCACTGCGATAGACGTCACCACTGACATCCTCAACAACACCAATATCACAGGTGCGGGTGTGGTAACTCTCACTGCTGATGTTGTTGTCATGAATGTGAATGTTGAGGGCATTATCTCTGGTACGGCGGCGCTTGAAATCTCGGGTGCAGCTGGCCAAGAGTTCTCACTCAACGCCGCTAATACTTACACAGGTCTTACGAGCGTAGCGGGTGGTGCCACATTGGTGGTCGGTCACGCGAATGCACTGAGCACGAGCTCTGGGCTGGATGTCGTCAATGGTAGTGCGGACTTCTCGCAAGTCGCAGGTATTAGCATCAATGGCATACTCTCTCTCAATGCGGACTCAACCCTCATCATGAATCAGGTGAACGGCGGTGTAGCCCTTGGTGGTCTCTCTCTTACAGCTAACGAAAAGAGTCTCATCGACTTTAATACTCCTGTCGCTGCTGAGTTCGACGTACTGCTCTTCGAAGGCCTTACGGCGGATGGCAGCATTACGGGCATTACCTTCGATGTCGAAGGCAAGGCCGATGCGGGTGACTACTTTACGGGGCTCGCAGGTGAGCTCACCTATGATAAACTGGCAGGTACACTCCGCTACAACAACTATGACCTCGACAACATCATTTGGAAGGGCGGTGCTGGCAACTTTAGTGATGCTGACGGCTGGGAAACGAAGGAAGGCGTGCTTGCACCACTTGCTGAACTTCCAGAAGCTGACAAGAGTATTACCTTCGAAACCACCGACCCCACTGCTCTTCCAGCCAGCGTCGTGGTTGATGGCAGCTACAGCGTGGTGAACATGACAGTCACTGGTGCTGGTGCTGACTACACATTTAATGTTGCTGACATGAGTGATGCTCTCGTCATACAAGAAAAACTTGTAGTAGATGCAGGTGCTAGTGCGACCTTCTCTTTCCCCCCCGTGTTGGGAGATGGTATAGGCATTCTCGTGGGTACAGGAAGCAGCCTGACTTTGAATGCTGGGGGTGAAATTAGCATTGAAAGCTTTACCAATGATGGTACATTTACGGCACTTAGCTACAACCTCACGCTTGAATCAGCAACTGAATCCGATGGTGATATTTCAGTACAGAGTTTGGCTCTCGCTGAAGGTGACAACAGCTTCAAGTCTGTCACCGCGGCTGCGATGGTGTATCTGGGCAAAAATGGTACACTTGAACTCTCAGCTGCCTCCAGCATGGCCGGTGGCTTCTACGGTGGCGGTAGTCTGAATATTCTTGGTACTACTTCCTTGCTGACCCTTGGTACTGATGCCACAGCGCTGGCAGGCAACACGGTACTTGAAGCCGATGGCTTGACCACAGAAGCAGGCCTCACCGTCAAGGGGAATGTGGTCATCTCAAATCCTGATGTGACAGAGGCATTGAAAGTTCTCGATGTGGCAGGTGCATTGAGTGTTACTGGTAATATCCAAGTTGACAGCTTAATCGCAAGAGGCAGTGTCAACGTCACAGGTACGGCCGTTCTTGACGAGATGGAAAGCTACGGTGCCGTCACCTTTGAGGCTGGAGCACAGATAACAGACAGCCTGATTAGCACAGGAACTGTCACCTTTAAAGCCGTTTCCTCCGTGGGTACCTTGGATAATGCAGAAGTTGTCACTTTCGAAGCTATTGGTAACAATACCATTGGAACACTGGTGAACAGCTCCAGTCTCACCTCCCTGGGCAATCTCGAAATCACTGACGTCACAAAAGGCGGTAATCTGACGGTAGGTCGCCTCGCAGATGGTGCGATTACAGCGGTGACTTCTGATCTTACTCTTACAGGCGATGCGAGCTTCGACAAGCTCATTGTGACGGGAGACATCAGTTCTATGGATAATACACTTAGCTTGGGCGCAGACTCTCAAGTTCTCGGTGATATCACGGCTAGTTCTGTGACTCTGCGTGAGGGTAGTGCAAGCATAGGTGGCGTGAACTCACAGGGCATGACCTCAGGCATCGCGCTCAGCAATGCTGGCACGGGCACCTTGTCTCTTGGTGCTGACGCGATTGTTGACGCATTCCATAACACTGGTACCGTCGACATTGATGGTGGATTGACTGTGGCTAAAGCTGTGACTACTGGTGGCATATTGACAGCCACGGGCGACGTGGCATTGTCTGGTACTTCCAGTTTCACCTCTATCAACACGGATGCTGCTATCCGACAGGCTCTTGAAGAAGTAGATCTCACGGTGACAGCTAACAGTAAGGCCGCGAGCATAGCAACCGGCGCAGCACTCACCGTGGCGAATAAAGATGCCACCTTCACGCTGACAGATACCACAGCCCCCACCATACTGAGTAGCTTCTCAGGTGCAGGCTCGCTGGATACCGCAAGCACTCAATTCCTCCAGTTGGACAATGCCAGCTCAGGCAACTCCATCAGCATGGATGCGAACCGACTTATACTAGGTGGAGCGCTCACCTTGAGTGGTTCGTTGACCACTGCTGCGGGGACACTCTCGCTTAATATGGGATTCGATGCCAAGGCAGGTCCCGTACTCACAGCACAAAGCGTTGCAGGTGCAACAGGGCTTGAGCTTGGTATTAGCTTTACTCAGCTCAACGACTTGGGGCTCTCGCATGAAGGTAGCTACACGCTTACAGATGTAGAAGCTGGCTTCTTGAGCAGCTATGACCTGAGCTTTGCAGACACTACTAATGCCACTTGGCAAGTTGATAACCGCACCTACACCCTAGGGGTAGATGCCGACACCCTTGCTGGCGAAACCCACGGGCAGATCACCATCACTCTCACCATCACAGGTAACACCTGGCAGAGCGTGGATGGGAATTGGGATGATCGTGCGGACAACTGGTCTGGTAATGTACCACAAGCTGGAGACACTGCCTACTTCTTAGGTGCAGGCACCTTGGGTGTGGTTGTCGATGGCGACAAGGAGGTGGGTGAACTGCGCGTGCAGGGTGCCTACAACTTCTCAGGTGACAACATCGTCGCTGACTCCCTCACCCACACCGACAGTGTGAACACGCTTGATCCTACCATGAGCGTAACGACGGTGAGTAACCAGATTCAAGTGAATGGCCTCACGAGCATCAGTAATGCAGATACCGTGCTGCATCTCACCACACAAGAAGTAGCACCAGGAGTGATGCAGAGTGGTGTCTTGCACACGGAATATCTCAGCATCACCGCTGGAGCTAAGCTCAAGCTTGATGCTGGCAGTACGCTCTACGTGGGTCTGAATGCGGCTGATGCCCCCTATGTGAACGACATCTCGGGCACGATAGAAAACGATGGTCAAGTCGCCCTCTTTGGTAAACCCCAAGGTTTGGAATATAACATTGCCACACTCACAGGTTCTACCGGTGAGTTGGAAATCCACGACGGCGCCGATGTAGAAGTTGGCACTCTCGAACAGGTCAGTGTCACCCTCGCGGCTGGGGCATCACTCGACTTGACAGGAGCTTCAGATATTGGCGTTCTCCTTGGTGATGGTGGTGATGTGCTTGCCACTGAACTTACCATCTCAGGCGAGGGCAGCGACAGCGCAGCGCATATTGTTGCCAATGAGCTTACTATAGACCTTAAGGATCACAGCCTCGGTACACTGAACGTGGATACGCTCATCCTCAATGCTGACTTGGTAGACGGAGCTGACGCACTGCTCACCGTGAGCAGCATCGAAGGCGCAACTGCGGGCAGCGCATTCTCTCTGAGCTTTGCAGATCAGTTCCTTAACTTAGGTGAAGGTAGCTACAGTCTCCTGAGCAGCACAAGTACGCTGAGCTGGGGCGAGCTCACCATGGATAATGAGTCTCTACTTGAAATCCAAGAGCTCGTGAAGTCTGGTCTCGACATCAGCTACACAGAGGACGGCGGCACACTGGGCTTCACGCTGAGTGAAGCGACAAACCGTATCTGGACAGTGAGCAACGACTTCGCCGTCAGTGATGGACTAGACGAGAGCTCGCAGAATGCCATCAAGCCCATGTTCGAAGATGGTACCCTCACAGCAAACAGTGGTGAGCTTGTCAACTACCGCGTGCTCGACTCTGTCGACACCGTGATAGTGGACAGGAACTTCACCCTCGACCTAAGCACTCAGCCCGCAGATATCAATGGTGCTGTGCTGCGCGATACCATGGGTACAGCCACACTCACCCTCGTAGGAGGTAAGGCCACGCTTGAGAACTCTGGGCAAAGCTTGCTCCATGGTCTCACTCTGGATGACACCGAGCTAGATGTACACCGCGATGGTGTAGCAGGCAGCCTGAGCATCAACGAGCTCAGCGCTGAGGACGCGAACATTGACGTGAGCGAAGGTGGTCGCCTGACCGTGACCGACGCGATGCTGACTGATAGCACCATAAGCGTGGGTGACGGGGTGAACTACTCTGGCTACGCGAGCAGCTTGACGGTAAATAACCTCACTCTCAATGGCACGTCAAGCGTGACCGTACTCGCCACCACGAGCACCAACAGGGCTCTGACGAATGCAGTCGCACTCACCGTGAAGGAGAAGCTCACCCTCAATGATGACTCCTCGCACATTGTCGATACAGGTGCTGCGGAGCAGGTCAAAGCACTTGATGCCAATGGCAACTCTGAGTTCGTCGTGAAGGATGGCGGTCAAGCCTACTTCGGCTCAGTCGACCTTGCCGATAATGCCGCACTGAGTGCGACAGGTACGGGTTACATTGAGATTGATGAGATTACCGCCTCCGAAGAGACGAATAGCATCGAGGGTCACATCATTGTTGGCAATGGCACATACAATGGTGCTTACAGCAATGCGACAACCTTCGAGACGAAGGCGTATGGCACGACCTCCCTCACCACGGGTCGCATGCTCAGTGTGGTAGGTGGTGTAGGCTCACACATCACGCTCGTCGACCGCATGAATGACAACAGCGTAGCCTCGCTCAACACGACGGGTAGCACCGTCATGGTAGAGAAAAACGGACTACTTGTCAACGGCGGCACGATGACGGATAGTACGCTCGTGTTCAAGGTCGATGCCGCAGGCATCGTCGATCAAATGAAGAATGGCACGACCATCGACCTGCTCGACAACAACAGCCAGCTCACCCTGAGTGGCACGCAGATCATCATCGGACAAACGGATGATACCGTCACCAAGCTGGACTTCACAGGCATCGACACATCAGGCAACTACACGCTCTTTGATGTCAATGCCTCGGGACTAGAGGCCTCGGACATCAGCTTCGCAGGTACAGCTCTGAGCAAGTACTTCAGCGGAGCGTCGCTGAATGGGGATGAACTCATTCTCAACTTCAACCAAGAAGCCTACCTCTCCAAGGCAAGCAGTGCGAACGGCGCAGCAGGTGCGAAGCTAGTCAGCCCGCTCATCTTCGCCACCCAGACGGGTGACTTGAAAGATGTGCTCGACTCGATGGATGCACTCTCAGGCAGTGCTGCTGACAGCCTTGCCGCAGCCGTAGCAGGTGCGAGCGTTACCAGTCTGGGTAGCAGCATGCTCAGCTCAGTCGAACGCCAGCTGCAAAACGTGCGCAATCGCACCATGAGCATGGGCGGCAACATGATGGCCGACACCCTCGGTCCTGTTACCAGCGCATGGATCTCAGCAGAAGGCAGCTTCAGCAAGCTTGAGGAAGACGGCACGGCCGCAGGTCACGACTACAGCACCTTCGGAGGTAGCTTCGGTGTGGACGTAGCTGTCGATTCGCAGGTCACCTTAGGTGCGGTCTTCACCAGCCTTTATGGTACGGTAAGCAGCAGTGGGGCAGACAGCACGACGGGAGATCTCAATACCTACAACGTCTCCGCCTTTGCCCGTGTCACGCATGGTCAGTGGAGTCACAGCTTCGTAGCTACCGCAGGTCTCGCCGATGCGAGCCTGGAACGCACCGTCACCCACGCAAGTGGCAGCTACACGAGCGAAGGTGATACGGATGGCTTCGGTCTGGGTCTCATGTACGAGGTCGGCTACAGCTACGCCGTCGATGAAGAAGCAGGCATGATACTCCAGCCCGTCTTCAACGTCTCACTGGTACACGCCAGCATCAGTGGCTACTCGGAAGAAGGCAGTAATGCCTCCCTCGAAGTAGGAGATCAGGAAAACAGCTATGCTACCTTTGGCATCGGTGCGCGCTTCGAATCCATCGTGGGTGAAAGTGCCTTTAACCGCAATGCTGTCTTCTCCTCACGCGCTATGCTGAAGTTCGACGCGGGTGAACGTAATACCGACGCACAGGTCAACCTCATCGGCCAGTCAACAAGCGGCACTGTCAAGGGTGCTGAGGCTGGCAATGTAGGGCTTGAGCTGGGAGCAGGTCTCCACATCCCTGTAGGACCTGAGAGTGGTACACTCTTCATGGACGCAGGGGTCGAAGTCCGCGAGCAACAAAGCGACGTGAACGCGAGCGTAGGCTACCGCTTAAGCTTCTAAAAAGACTACGTCACTGTAGAACACAATTCAGCGGCAGGGGCTTCACCCCCCTGCCGCTTTTTCTGACCTTTTTACTGTCAGATTTTAAGATTGAAGCCTAAGTCCAGCTATGCTACAGTAAGTATTATGAGGCTTCTTATCCCCATTCTTACACTATTCGTCTCTGGTCTTGGTCTAGTGGGGCAGGCTACACTGAGAGCCGAGTCCATTGAGCAGGAGTTTATCAGCGAGAGCATAGAGCTCTCCGCACCTAGACAGCACATGCTGGAGTTCAGACTTAAAAGCCCGCAAGGCACACTCTTCAGGGAATTTCATCAGGAGGCACATATTCTCTATCAGGGCAAGACTTATCCTGTAAGTGTAGAGGAGTGCCTGTGGGATGAGCTCAGCAAGTCTACCATCATCAGACTATCGCTCCCTGAAAACTGGGATGTCTCCGACGCCTACAGCATACAGCTCGACCTCTTACACTCGGACAGAAAGCTCTTACGCATGAACCAGCAGCTCGCGATGGGGAAAAACAGCATCGAACTCGGACAGAATAGTATCAGCTACGAATATAGCTTTAATGAGGAGGAAGAGGGTACAGAGTTTTCTATAACATTCGACGCTGGTATATACCCCGTAAGCATCTACTTCACAGAGAGTGATGATACTAATCTGCATACGCCTGAACATTGTAACTACATTGAGACAGTGCACTCATGGAGTTCCCCTGAGAAGAAGCTGGAGACTAAAGCCTTTTTTTATGACGAAACGCAGATAGCACGCAGCATGCATCTACGTTACCTCGAAGGACCTTTTAGCGAGCGTTGTGTGACTCTTCAAGTGCCAGCGCGCGAGACCAAGAAGGAGAGTCATCGCTCAGGTGATTCCTGCTCTGAGCCTGCGCTTGAACTCGTCGCGCACACCTTTAATCTCCTAGATGGAGGCATTCACAGTTTTATCATGAACGGTATGGAGGGGCGCAACCGTACCTACCGATTCTCCGCTCCAGCGCAGGGTGCGGCAGTGCTGCGCTCTATCACCCTCACTCATCCAGAGTTCAAGGAAATCAGGTTTGATCAGCGGCTTGATCTACACAGCCATGCACTCTACATAGAACTCTCCGCAGATTACAATGAGACCGCTCATATTCCAACAAGCGATAGCCGCCTCCTATTCGAGGGTGTGTACGCAGAGCAGCCCCTTGTGACGGTAGCCATACCATGCCTCGATCATGAGGGGACAGTTACAACAGAGAGTGGGATCATCAGCTATACAGATAAACCTAGCACCGCGCCGAAACTTCTCCCCGCCCCCTACCTCTTCGAATATACAATCATGAGCGAGAGCATGCAGTACGGCTTCCGCCTCCTCGACGAGGAGAGGAACTACCTCCAGACAGAAAGCCTCTCTCGGGGCGTAGGCGTAAGTAGCATGGCCTCAGGACAGTTTCATACAAACAGCTTCGCCATAGGAACAAGCAGCCCCGTCAAGGAACTGGAGTTCCTCACCCTTCCTCTCCCGCTCAAGCAGTGGTCTGTCGAGATACCGTTTAAACGAGCTGATTAATAGAGCGGCAGGAGAAAAATTGAGAAAATATAGAAAGCGTGTCAAAGAAAAATCTTGTTAGCCTAAAGAAACTTTATTATAATGCTTCTGATTAATTCTCGTCTATGGGAAAATACAACTAATCCTCATATTATGAAAAACACCATCATTAGCACCCTCGTCTTGCTGAGCTCGGTCTCTCTGCTTTCAGCAATGGATCAGAACACTTATACAGCCACATTGGGACAGATTTCCCAGCTCAAGAGCCGCGCTCAAGCAGCTGAAAGTCGCCCAGATTTACGCGATCTTGAAAAAGAGATCGAGCGTCTCGATGACAAGATTGACGATGCTGAAGATGCTATCGAGCGTCTCGCGCATGGTCGTCAATTCACGGCAGAAGAACGTGAGCAGTTAAAACTCATCGACGAGCTCGAAGACAAGCTCGATATCGTCGATGATTTAGTCGAAGATAAGCTGGATCGCTTACGCTAAAATCTGTATCTCAGGACTACAAAGGGGCATCTCTTACGAGATGTCCCTTTAGTTCTGCAAAATTAGCAGCTTTGGATTCTGCATGCAGTTTTGATGATAATTTACAGCGTCTGGGTGCGCATAGCGAGCTATGTAAGCCCAAAAAGCTGTATACTCTGTAAAAGGAGTACTGTTTCGCTTATTTCTGAGCTGCTGCGATATACTTATCAACGATAGATGCGAGACTTGCCAAGTCAGCCTCACTTAACAACCAATCAGCACCAGTGCTCAGATCGGCAGTCATATCGTAAGTCATACTCACGAAGAACTCCTTCCCCTCAGCATCTACAAAACGCCAATTCGTCATGGGCATATTATAACCGCATGAATTGGCGAGAGTAGGCTTAAGACTCGCTTGTGGATTCATCAGCATGCGAGCGAGAATAGGCTTCACCTCGGCTAACTGCTCAGCGGTGAGCGTAAGTTTTACCCATCCCCCGTCCTTATCGCGGGCGCGGTCGCGATGCCAGTTCATCAGCCCTATACTTTCACTATTCGCGATCTGGGGCAGAAGCTCAGCAAGATTCTTCTTATGCTCCTCATCACTTATCTGAACTCTCTTAGTAGAACAGGACGGAGCACACTTCGTTTCAGCAGAAAGAACATCTAAACTGGCGCAAGCCACAGAAAGAAGGGAGGCATGTAATAACGTATTAAAAATAATTTTCATATGGATTAAATAAAGATTTGATTTAAGATACCTTGCAAATTGCGAAGCTGCTAATTCTGCAAGAGAACCCCTAAAGATTACATCACGTAGAAAACAGCTGCAAGTTAAAAAAAGCCTTGAAGTGTAACATCTTTGTAACAAAACTCACACAAAATCGCAAGCAACTCACAAGCAACACCACATGTTCACAATATCTATGCTGCTTGCTCACTCTGAGATTTCGCTCCTCGTCAGCTTCATCTCGCGCTTGCAAGATCTCCGACCTGCGCGTGAGTTCGCTACGCATCAGTCAGATCTTTAGACCAGTGGACAAGGTAATAACCGCGATGTATCCCTTCCTATACATGCGATAACTCGTCTTAGGAGAGCACCTGAGAACATTCGAGATAGTAGTGAAATAACCAGTGAATCATAAAACCCTAATATCGCACAGCGGATTTTAATAAATTGGGACATCTTGACTCAATGGTTTCTGATGGGTGAAAACTTGCAGGGGGACTACTCGATATATATAGACGTTTCTAAGGCTCGCTTATGCTGCTATAGGCCTAATGCTTCTCCCCCTTTGTGGCACAGCCGCGCAGATGAGAAACACACACCAACGCCACAAAAACAGCGAGACACCTAAAAAGATTCTTAAGAGCTCGCTCTTAAGCAGGGTTCAGGGA
>CAYJJD010000021.1:0-42812 GCA_964370425.1 uncultured Akkermansia sp.
CGCTCATTTTAGAGACTAGCTTTCTGCTCGGACTAATTTTGCAAGGTCCCCTTTAAGGGGACCTTGCAAAATTAGTTCGAGTAAAATGATTAAATAAGTACTAGTCAGCAGAAGGCGCATGCTCCTAGATGGAACATGCGCCTGAATGATTCGGGTTCTTAGCGGTTTAGAAGTTGAAGCGGTAACCCATGCTGGCGTTCACCTCTCTTTCATCAGAGCGCAGCTCACAGCTCGCATCGATGAAGATAGCGCCACTATCTGTGCCGACTGGGACGCTGAGTCCTGCACCCAGTTCTATGCCGAAGGCACCTGCCTCCGCACCCACTACTGTACCAGCTCCGCTCGCTCCGAGTATGCTTACGTCTGCCTCTGTGTGGCGGTCTCCCGCATCGACTTTCAGCATCGCGCGTGAGCTAAACACGCCACTGCGGTTGAAGACATTTTCGCCCAGATTCACTTCGAAGCGACCACCGAGACCAAAGGTCACGTAGGTGCTGTCTTGGTCACCCACCTTCAGAGCGGCATTCCCGCCTGATTCTGTGTAACCGTCTAGGCTCGCATGCACGAAGGACACATTGAACACTGGCTGCCATGCCATGCCCGCGTCCTCGTCTAGCACGTAGCTGTAAGCCACTTCGTACATAAGACCTAGGCCTAAGCCATCGCTATCACCTTCTGTCTGGTAGCTGCCTGTACTATGGTATACAGTACGATCAAGGCTAGCGTCAGCCATCGTCAGGCTACCCACGAAGCTGTGACTCCATCGATCATGCGTGTAGCGCGCATAGGCTGACAGGCTGTTGGTGTTCAGCTTGCCTTCGCCTTGGTCAGCGGCGTTGCTATCCACTTCAGCATAGAGTGAAGTAAAGGCGAATCCGAGAGTGACGGAGGAGTCCATCTCTACATTCACCCCGAATGATCCACCCATGTCGCTGTAATCATAGCCAGAGCTCGTGCCATCGCTGTCGAATGTGCTGTAGCTGCCCTCGGCCGCAATCCATGCGCTGTAGTTAGCTCCATATCCATCGTAGTATGTGCTTTCACCTGCTGTGCTCAGGCTGCGGTTACGCATGCCTTGCAGCTGGCGTTCCACGGAGCTGAGCATGGCACTACCCATAGTCGTGACTGATGCACCTGCCACCGCGGCGGCGAGCTTGTCGGCTGCTGCGGCGTTCCCCGTAGAGAGGTACTGATCCATGTCATTGAGCACCTTAGCCAGCGAGGAGTCCTTATCGCTCATTTGTGGATTCAGCTCGATGAGAGCCTTGCTCAAGAGGCTGGTACCTGTCTTACCATTGTGCGTGATGCCGAGTCCATTATAGGAGGCATCGCTGAGGTTGACGACGATGTTACCTAGTGAGTCTATGGTAGCGTCTGTGAAGTACTTCGCGAGTGTGCCCTGAAGTATGACTGTGTTCGACTCAGAGCCGAGCGTGACATTATCGCCAACATTAGCCAAGATAGTACCATCTGAAAGCCCTGAGAGGTCGATGCTGGAGATCTCCGCGCCAGAGGCATCAAGAGCACTTACCAGTACATGTACCCCATCCAGTGTGAGATCCGCACCGGTGAAGAACTGCTGCATGCTTGCGGTGGCATCCCCCATGAGCAGCTTGCTGAGGTTATCCGCGTCGAGCGTGAGGCTGAGGCTGCCGCCTGTCATGCTGGAGCTGCTGCCCAGCGTGAGGCTTTCACCCAATGTACTACCCTTGAGCGTGGTGTGGCTACCTGTTGTGCTGATGCGTCCCAACTCCTCACGCTCACCACTGATGTAGTTGAGAGTGATATCAGAGCCCAGTCCACCAGTGATGTACAGGTTCGCATCCACGTTGAACTCTTGCGCAGCACCTGCTTCGACTGTGACTTCGGAGAGGGTGGTGAAGCTACCTTCGAACTTACCGCCTTGGCCTGTCACGGTAACGGCACCATTCACGCTGCTATTTATACCGCCAGAGAGTTGCTCGACGATGAAGATGCTTGATGAGCCCAGCTTTTCAAGGCTAGCTGTACCCAGCAGCTCGACGATGCCCAGCTCAGCCTTACCGCCGTCTTCGACGGTGAGTGTGGCGCTGTCCACCGTGGTCTTACCATCGACGATGAGCTCGCCGCCAGACTTCACTGTCGCGTCACTCGTGCCGTCAATATCCAGCGTACCCGTGACATGGTAGATGCCGTCCATCTCTACTGCGAGGTCAGAGCCATTTTCAAAGCTGACATCGCCAACTGTGACTGTGCTCTTACCTGGAGTGGCTGCACGTGTGACTGCGGCTTGCGAGATAATCACCTGCGAATTATCGAATCTTGCACTGCCTAAGCTGATGCTGCCACCTTGGTGTACGACGAACTTACTGTCTGTCATGTCAAGGCTGCCCAGCACGGTCTCACCTAGTCCTTCTACTTGGAGGGTGCTATCTGTCACCACCATGCTACTCTGCGCGGCGGCACTGATCGCGCCATCCTCCGTGTAGAGGGTCACGAGCGAGTCCGCGGCAGTATCACCGACGATGGTCATGGTCGTGCCAGCACTACCACTGATATTACGCATGATGAGCCCCTGATTATCGGTAGGATCTAGTGTGATCCCTGTCAAGTCCACGGTCACGTCTTCGTCTATGATGACGCGAGCCACACCATCGAGAGCATCATAGCCGACTATCTTGTCAGTCGCATCTATCACGTCATAGTGCATGGGTGGGTCTACATTCTCTAAGCCCGGTGTAGCGGCTACGAGATTACTGGTGCTCCAGACGCGGTCTGTAGCTTCTGTCACCACGACGCTGAGGCTGCCATCGCTATCATCGAGCAGGGCATCCATACCTGCCATGAAGAGGTCGTTGAACTCCCCATAGGTTTCGGCGGAGAGCGTGAAGCTGTCCCAATCTAGGCTGCCGCTAGTGTTCTTGTTCATCACAGAGAAGCTGTAAGAACCGCCCGTGATGGTGGGGGCTGCCATGTCAAAGTCAAGCCCGACCTTCGCATCGTTCGTCGTCAACTCGCTGATGCTGCTTACGCTCAGTTTTGCCGTTGTGCTCAGCTCGCCTAAGAAGACATTATCTACCTTCAGGCTTGTGGCGATGTGGTCTGTGCCATCAAGAGTGAGATTACCCACATTAGCCGAGCCAAGAGTGCTCTCATCACCGAGGATGGTCAAATCATCTGCGCTGAATGTGCCCATGTTGTCAAGCTTTGTAATCTCAGCCTCTAAGCTGAGGAGTGCTGAACCCGAGGCAATGTTGACAAGACCTTGAGTAAGCTCATCCACACTCGCCGAGCTGTCAGCGAGCACACTGAATGTGCCAACACCACTGACTCCAGAGATGTCTGAGCCGTCACCCACTTTAAGCGTGCCATCATTTTCGAGGGTTACACCCACTGTGCTTGTCAATGCGCCTTGGACTGTAACTACGCCTGCGTTTTCAAAGGCGTTGACAGAGCCAGCGGACACATCCATATCACCAGTGATAGTCAGGCTTGCGCCGACGCTCACATCCAATAGTGCGTTACCAGCCAAGCTGCCTGTGGCGGCAGTGATGCTGCCTCCTGCAAGAATACTCAGGTTACCCTCAGTGTCGACTATCAACTCTCCCAGTGAGCTGTTGGCTGTGCCAGAGATGTCAGTGACAACGCTAATCTCATTGGAGACGCTCAGTCCGCCATTACGCACGGTGAGTGAACCTGTGGTGAGCTTAGCACCACTGAATGCGTAGCTGCCTGTAGCACTGCCAGCCTCCACATCCACGAGGATGCTGGAAGCAATGCCATAGCTCGTGACGCTCACGGCACTGGGTCCTTTGCCCGAGAAGATAGCAGGATCTGTGGCAGTGGGAATACCTGCCGCCCAGCTACCTGCGTTGCCCCACTCACCATTACCGCCATCTTGCCAGCTGTTGCCAGAGAGCGACGCGGTAAGAATGATGTCGCCGTCGGCTGCCTCGGAGATTACGTACTGGTAGCTGCCAATATTGAGTACATCGGAGTTATTGATAGTGAAGCTCGTAAGTGAGCTACCACTCGTTACGTCAAGTAGAGTGACACTCTGGTCAGCGCCTAAGCCAATGCTGCTAATATCATTATCACTAATGACAAAGTTGATGCTGATCGCACTCATAAGCTTACCAGTCACAATGAAGCCCGCATCTTTATCTATCACGTAGTTGGCTGTAATCGTCGCTGCCGCGCTCATGGAGAGGGTATTTGTAACTGCCAGGCTTCCACCCAAGGTGAGCTCTGAACCCATGATCACGGTTCCTATGCTGCCACCAGCACTAAGGCTAAGGTTGCCACCCATGATTAGACTACCTGCACCAGCCAGAGAGGTGAAGCTTGTATCATTATTCAAAGTCAGTAAGAGGCTGCCTGAGGTGATAGTCAAGTTTTCCACACCTGTGACACTTTGTGCTGTTGAGGAACCCGAGGCAAGGCTCAAGTCACCCTTGCTTGTGAGTGCGCCAGTGGCCTTAATGGTCGTGAACGCATCATCACCTTGCAGCTCCACATCCTTGGCGGTGAGCACACCACCCTCTGTGGTGCTAGCCTTAAGGGTGAACTTGTCGCCCTTCACCTCCAGTTCTCCCTTATTACTCAAGACGCCCGCAACACTTAGGCTTGAGTCGACAACGAGTTTACCCGCTGTCACTTCAAGGCTTGCTAAAGTGTCACTAATGGCACCAATCTGTACAGCCGTAGTGTTGCTGCTGCTGCTAAGATTTAGCCCAGCGCCTGCGAGCGTGCCAGCAATGCTCGAGCCATCTCCGAGGGAGAGATCCGTTGCTCCGCTCACACCGCCCGTGGTCGTAAGCTTGGTGAAGCTGTTATCACCAGTCAGTGTCACGTTTGCAGCCGAGAGAGTTCCACCCGTGCTTGTAGCTTCGCCAAGTGTCACGTCTCCAGCCACATTGACAATATGCTCATTGCTAAATGCGCCAGTCACCTCTAAGGCAGAGCCTATAGACACGGTGTTGTTGGCACCCGCGTTTTCAAAGCTATCTAATGCGTCCGTAATACTTCCAATGCTTGTCGTTGTTTCAGCTGCTTGAGCTTCTCCTATGCTAAGAGCACCGCCAGAGAGAGCACCGCCAATCGTCGAACCTTCAAGCACATTGAGTATGGAGCTATTAGTGACATTACCAGTGACATTCAAGAGCGCAAAAGAATTGCTCTCGGTCGCGTCGCCTGCCAGCGTCAGGTCGCCTTTTACAGTTAATTGACCACCAGCTGTCGTAGCAGTGCTCAAGCTGAGGTCAGCATTTGCAAGGTCTCTACCTACCACAATTTCACCTGTGCTAAGAAGGCTGCCCATCGTGACATCGCTATAAATTGTGAGCAGAGTGTCAGCATCCAAGCTCACATCTGCGTCAGTAAGCGTGAGGGAGGCAAATGTGGCACTTACGTCTCCAATCAGTTTAAAATTAGCCGTCACGGTGATGTTCGAGCCAGCGAAGCTGTAGTCAGAACCTGCATCTCTAAGCGTGAGGTTGGTGGCAAGAACATCGCTAGCAACTGCCACTGTGTCTGTGATGCCGCCTTCAAAGATAACGCTATCGCCTGGTGCAAAGTTTGTGTCAACGGGAGGGGTGTCTTCGGTGCTCCATGCGTTTGCATCCAACCAGCCATCTACTGAAGCATTCCAAACAATGGTCTTGGTGATTCGGTTGGTGAGGTAGACTTCCTCATTAGCGGCATCGTACACGACGAAGACATCATTAGCGAGGTCAGCGCCATCAAGGGTGAAATACTCATTGGCCGCAAAACCTTGTGCACCATTCAGCAGCTCTTCGAAGGTGAAATCGCCCAACTGAGTGGTATAGTCCGCAATGCCAGAGAAGAGTACTTCACGGTAATCGCCTGTCCCCAAGCCTGTAATGCTGAGGTTTATCTTGCTGCCTGTGCCGTCAAGAGCCAGTGAGCCAGCGAGGTTAAGACCTGTCGTGCCTGCACTGTAACCCAAAGTGGCCTTGTTGCTAAGCGTGAGATCTGTGTTCACTGTCATGCCCCCCGCAGCTATGCTGAGCGTCCCCCAGGAGGTCACTTCCACGCTAGAGAGCGTGCCTGCGCCTAGCACAGTTCCTTCGCTAATAAGCAGCGAGCTTGTCGCACCGTGGTTGATATTGGCAAGGGCGAGGCTACCCTCACCTGTCTTGGTGAGCTTATCGGCCATCTCAGAAAGGGCGTTGTGGGTGACAAGGCTGCTGTCGCCGTCTACTACCTCAATGACATCAAAGTCGTGGAAGCTTACAGTGGCTCCAAAGTCGTAGCTAGTAGCAACTTCGTTGAGCTTGAGGCTGCGAGTGCCAGTCACACTGGCCGCGCTGTCATTTCCTTGATAGCCGCCAGAGACGATAGTCGAGGCACCTGTAAACTGAGTCATGGATGCAAGAATGACACTTGTGCTCTCTGTCACAACAGATGCGGCTGCTTCAAGATTACCTGCCGCGTAGACATTACCAGCGATGCTAGCTCCTCCCTCCAGATATACTGTAAGTACACCTTGAGTGGCTGCCACGGCGCGTTCCAAATGGCTGCCGCCGTACACGTTGGTAACAGTGGCATTTTCGCCCACTTTCACCTCTGCATCCCCTAAGGTCAGAGAGGTCACCGTGCCAGCACCTTCGATGATGTGACCGCCATAGACATTGGCAACATCAGCAGTGCCCTTAACTTCAATAGAAACATCTCCTGTTGAAAGTGCGCCTTGATTAGACATCTGCACATAGTGACCACCTGCGATGTTAGATGTCACCGAGGTATCATCTGTCACAGTAATGGATACGTCTCCCGAGCTCACGGTGTTGTCAGCGGTGTGAAGGGAGCTGCCACCGAACACGTTGCTGGCACTTGTGGCTCCTGTCACATTAATCGTAACCTTGTCTAATTGAGTGATGGAGTTACCCGTTGAAGCCGTCACATGCGAGCCACCTATGGCAGCGTAGCTAGCCATAGCCGCATTGTTAATGCTGAGGGTAGATTCGCCTTCAAGGATAAGTGTGCTCGCTGTGGTGCCTTCTTTGCGGAAGCCCACAACCACATTATTGAAATTACCATGACCTACGCTCACGGAGCTGCCCCCGCGCACGGTAGAGTTGCCCGCGGCTACTAAGCTCGCGCCGTAGATGAAGTTAGCCTCACCAATATTGTGGACGTTGACGTTAGTGCCGCCCTCAATGGTCGTTGTGCCCGCATGTTGGTTGAAACCACCCATGATAAGTTGACTAAACTGCGCCTGATCAGCATCAGAGATAGTAAGGTTCGTAGAGCCCTTGATGGTGGCTGTACCCACAAAATGATTAGAGGCACCGACAATACGTTGCATGAAGTTAGAGTCACCAGAAATCGAGACATAAGTATGACCGTCGAGGGTTGAAGTAGGTGTGCCCGATATGTGATGAATACCACCCATCACCATGCTAGTAAATGTAACATTTTCGTGCCCAGTGATGTCCACATGGCTATCACCAGTCAGCAGAGAATGACTGCCTGCACCCACAATGCCGCCACCTATGACACTCTTCACCATGCTGGCACTGCCACCTGTGTAATCCCTTAAATTAATGGTCACGTTCGTGTTACCCGTGAGGGTGAATGTTGCTGTCGCCCCACCAGCCCATGAGTGGCCACCCACGATAGTGCCATTGCGCATGCTTTCCCCCGTACTAGCGGCATCACTCACAGTGAGTGGCGTGTAGATATAGATATTAGTATCACCCCTGAATGTCGTTTTACGAGATGCAAGAGAGCCGTCAGCATGGCGAGATGTACCTGCACCAATGATGCTACCATCCACCGAGTCGGTGAACACAGAGATGTATGTATCGCCTGTGAAGATCGTATGACCACCTTCACGTAAGCTACCACCCACGATGTGACCTATATCTAAATCGACAGCGGCATCTGTCTGATTCACTTCAATGTGCGTGTTGCCCACGAAGATAAGTTCATTTGTACCGCCCCAGTTATTTGCCATGCTGCCACCTGCCAGCAAGACAAATTCCCCGCCAGAAGCCTTAATCCACACATCGGTTTCTATCGTTTCTGCCCCAACATTCCACGCGTAGTTCTTACCACCAAACACCTGAGCTTCCGCACCACCACCTCCAGTGAGTTCTATCACGGTGCTGCCGTCTACTGTGTAGTCGGCATTGCCATAGAGGTAAGTTTGCACATTACCCAAGTCGGCCGCTTGAGGCACGCTGATGGGACGTTTAGCGAGTTCCTCTGTCCCCCAGTTAGCATCCCAGCCTATATTGAGCGTATCCGTGGAAGTAAGCACATAGTATCCCTCCGCATTCGCGCTGATATCATAGTTTTCTAAACCTAGAACCGCGATGTTCGCCTGATCAAAATCCTCGTAGATACCGAGATTGATACCAGCCTGAAGCTGCGCTGCCGTGTAATCCATGAGATTGACAACGATGCTTTCTACACCTGCGAGTTGAGCATCAGCGGCAGAGAAGAGCCATGTCTTGCTCAGTGTGCTGTCATAGCTCAGGCGAATGTCTCCTGCCGCAGTAAAAGCACCTAAGGTCATGTCACCCGCATAGTTCATTTGCATGAGACCATTTTCTGCGAGTGCGAGCGTACCTATGTTCACAGTACCTGCGCCCGTGTTCGAGAAGTTATCAGTTGAGAGTGTGCCCAGCACGGTGAGTGAACCACCGCTGATACCAAAGGAATCTGTACTGGAGATATCCTTGTTCACAGTGAGACTACCAGCCTCGATTTTAAAGCGCCCCGTGTTCACAAAGCCTTCTCCCACGGAGAGGCTACCTTCACCAGTCTTCAAGAAGTTGGTCGAGTTAATGACGACATCATTAATGACAGCCGAGTTCCCTGCTGACTGATGGGCACTGTTCATATACAAACTAAACTGCGCGTTATTCACGCCTGTGAATGTGCCCGTGTAGTCGCGGAGTTCTGCAAAAGTCAGCCTATAAAGGGTAGCCTCAGTCGCTGCGCCAGCTATGGCGAGATCACCATTTCCTGTCAACATATTGAACTCATAGGTAGCCTTGAGATCAAAATCAATTGTGTTCGTGCTATCATCAATGATGCGCAGCGCATCCCACTGCACGATAAGGTCACCATAGCCACCCATGTTACCATGATTGATGGTGGCTCCCCCCATCACGAGCGTGACAGAATCCACGATGGATTCAGCACTCAGGCTGGTGTTAAGAGTAGTACCTTCGCGGAGAATAATCTCTTTGAGGTAAACATCAATATCTGAATCAAAAGAATTACCAAGGGTGAGTACGCCCTCTTGAATATCAAGCGTACCTGTATGGCTGACGACCTGATTATCTGTGATGAAGTTAAGATTACCCGCACCTGTTTTCACAATCGTGCCCGAACCCGCAAGACCGCCGCTCACATACACACCACTCGTGTCTACATTGATACGCATGTCGCCCTCAGAGCTTACATTACCATAGAGGTAGGTAATATCATTTGCATCTATGAGTGTACTGCCTGTCGCGGTGATGTCTCCATGGAAGGAGGCGTTCCCTGTGTTCCAAGTAGCCACTGAGCTGGCATCATCTCCTCCTTCGAGGTTGAGATCTATGCCGCTGGCTTCTGCAAAGGTGACGACTCTAGATGTGAGGCTCGCACCAGCTAAGACGGTGAAGGACTCCATGCTCATCAACTTGGCTTGTGCGTCGAGACTTATGGTTAAGTCGCCGCTTTCTACGACAACAAAACCTTCAAAACCTATAAGCTGCTCATTAAGAGTACGAGTATTCCCCGCACCAAAGTCAAAGATTAAGGAGTTCCCAGCAGCACCGAAGTACTTCGTGTCTAGCCCTACGGTATCTAAGCCCTCTATACTCAGCGTAGCATTACTCGTGAGTGTGATGGAGCTCGTGGTGAGTGTGAAGCCGTCACCAGTGAGTGAGGCATTAATGCCTTCCACTGTGAGAGAGGCTGCCTCCACATCACCCGCGAGGGTGGCTGCCACGTCTGCTGTGCTCAGGACGAGGCTGTTGCCATTCGCAAAAGTAGCACCGCCGTCTACGCTACTGCCTACATTCCATAAGAAAGCACCACCCGCAGAGTAGAAGAGCGAGTTCGTGTCCGCCTCATAAGTGAGAGTGCCATCTGCATGAAGCTGCCATACGATGCCAGAGGTCTCGACCCCAAGGAGGTTTTCAAAGCCCAGCACCCCCGTGGCGGAGAGAGCAGAGAAGTCTATCGTGCCACCATCCGTGAAGAGCGTGTACACGCCTTCGCTCGTGGGTGTCACGTCGGTGAGGTCGAATATCGTGCCAGCCAGTAAGTTGACAGTGCCTGTATTAGTAATAGTCTCAAGGAGGGTGAGCGTGCCGCCCAAGTTAAGAGTACCCGCATTCGTGATCGTTTGTCCCGCTACTGTCGTAAGACCGACAGGGGTGTTTAAAGTGCCTCCCGTTTCTACGGAGATAGAGCCTGTAGAGAGAGCACTCACGCTGCTCGTGGTCAGCCTCCCTCCATCCAGTACCGTCGTGCCGCCCGAGTAGGTGTTTGCCCCCGTGAGGTTCGCAGTACCGCTCACCTGCACCGCACCTTCGCCAGAGATGACGTTGCCCGTAGCATTCTGCACGAAGCCGACGGCATCGGTACGAGAAATGAGCAAGTTCGCGTCGGCGTCAAGCGTGATTTCATCCAGCCAGTTACCGCCATCAGTGCCCGCGTCATCAGTCGCAAGCTCCATGGTGCTGTTCGCGAGTACGTGTAGCAGCGCATTCGTACCGAGGCTGCCTATCACACCCGCTTCCGTGGTGCCTGTGCGGCCTTGCCCTGTCCATGTAAAGGTGTAGCTTTCTATGCCTTCCAGCGTGTCGTCTTGCTTCGAGCCAATGGTCCACGTGCCCCAGCGAGCATCTGTCGCGCCATTCGCTGAGCGGAGATCACCGTGGTAGGTGTTATCCTCCACCATCTCGACGTTAAGACCACGATTCGTGGGGGTATCATAACTGGTGGTAAGGTTGCTATAGCCAGTCAGACCTTTGAGGTAAAGGGTTTCATTACTATTCCACCCCGAAGTACCTACAGTAATGGCTTGGAAGTGTGTGGCAGCTGCGGCTGTACTAGCGGTTTGCAGTAAGAAGCGGTCTGCCGAGCTGTTGTGACGGCTAAAGAGCACTGAAGTCGCACCATTCATGGCATTCACCGTCCCTGTAAAGCCAGCTGTGCTGTGAATAAAGAAATTGGCGTCATGATCAACCACAAGTGTGCCTGAGCCTGCAAGTACGACACCTTGATTATTACTTGCATTCGTGCTGGTAGTCGCGACGAGTGTGCTGCCTTCACCTAAGGTAATGGTATGTAGTGCGAGGTCGGCACTGTAATTCAAGATGCCACCAGCTACAGTGGAAGTGAGGGTGAGGTTCTTATCCACATCTGTAGCCCATGTGATATCATTCCCATTGAGATCCACACTCAGTGCCGTCACGCCATCAGCGAAGCTGATGTCACCACTGATGTCCGTGGTGATACCTGCTTCATACTTGATGACACCACCGCCGTAGACGATGTTCGCGTCACCCAGACCGCCGGCATCGGCGAGTACAAGTACAGTGTCTGCACCGCTCATGCTAAGCAGCCCTGTGCCTACGGCATCCGCAGCACCGAGAATAAGTGTACCACCGCTTAAGGTAGTGCCACCAGAGTAACTGTTGCTGGTTTGGATATCGAGCACGCTAGAACCACTTTTTGTGAGTGAGCCTGTGCCCGTGATGCTGCTATTATTTGTGGTGGAGAACACCCAAGTGCCCGTACCTGTCACGGTGACGGCTACGGGATTCACATTATCCTTAATGTCAACCGTGCCGCCAGTGCTGTCATCGCCCCCTATGGTCACGATGTCGCCGTCATTGAAGGAGCTTGTGCCACCACCCAATGTCCAGCCCATATCGGCTACATCGGTACTCCAGATGATATCACCATCGGTGTGAGTTAGTTTTGCACCGGTGAACTCTGTGACCGTGAGCACGAGATTATCGCCATCCCACTCGATGCCGTCGAAGGAGAGGGGGTCTAAGCCTACGATATCAATATCGGCAGCAGCGACATCGAGCCCAGTAGTGCCCGCCTCTCGCGTCATGAGAATATATTCCCCCGCTGTCAGGTCTCCAAGACCTAAGTCGAGAGTTAAATCGGCAAGGGAGAAGCTACCATTCAAGTTAAGCTTCGAATTGGCGTGGTCTGTGTAGGTGAGCGAACCTGTCAGAGTAGTACCCGTACCCAGAAGCTCACCACCACCTGCGCCTACGATGAGGTTCGCGGTGAGGGTAGAGTTTTCTACAGCGACGCTCAATTTACCATTGAGCATGTGCACGTCACCGCTACCCAAAACGGCCGTACCAATTGAAATATTATTTCCGCCAAGCTCGAGCGTGCTGCCTTCGGTAATGTTCCAATCAAAGGCTGCGGCTGTGGTAGATGCACTACCTGTGTCATTGTATCGGAGTTTTCCGCCGCCCGCGAGGTAAAGTGTTTTTCCAGCACCGCTTGCCAGATTGCCGTTAATTGTGAATGTCTTGTCAGCTGCCACGGTCATGTCGGCATCAGCAGCAAGACTAAGGTCGCGACTGATGGTACCTGTGCCACCGTTCGTAGAAAATGAGAAATCCTCGTTAATATCAAATTTGGCGTGGCTATCTGCATCCGCAGAATCAGTTCCTTGGATGAAATAGTGGCGATCCCACCCAGAAGCAGACGCTACGTAGGAATATCCGATAGCTCCTGTATCCACGATAAAGCCACCTATGCCTATATTACCCGCCGCAAAACTAAGAGTTTTCTGTGCGCCCATCGCAACTCCTGTGAGTGTTTGAAAAGCTGTCGCCTCCATGAATCGAATCACGTTATTGTTCGTGGCACTACCAGGGTTCCAATTCGCCCCTGCGTAGGTGTAGGCTGTCCACGTGTTTCCCTCGTTCATGGAGCCTAGCGCGCCAGCTCCATCTAGAGTAGCAGCATTCCCCGTATAGATATAAGTTGTATCTGTGGCCTGCGCCTGCGGGGCAATAGACCAAGTGATGGCGACTGCCGTGACGGCAGTACTGATAGCACCGCTACCAGCAGTAGCGAAAAGAGCGGGTACGCTTAGTACACAAGCACGGAGCGCAGAAAATAACCCCTTAGGCAAATGAAGTTTCATGGTTGTAATATTTTTGAGAAGTATATTTCAAGAGTGCCAGAGAGACACAATACTACTCTAGCAAATTCCGCCTTGCCTGACAAGCTAAAGTCTCATGAAATTTGCGCTATGAAAATTTGCGCTACGGGAAAACTTTATTTATTAGACAATTAGATATATTCGTTAGATCTTACATCTTGACTAGAAATCATATTTTGCTATAGTTGAAAAACTGTCTAAAATAGAACTTAACATCATGAACGATCAGGTAAAATTCCATTCACGTAAAAATGTCCCTCTCGAGTTCCACAAGGTACGCGTCGTACAGAAGCTGTTTTTGCAGCCTATTGAGCGTCGCTTAGAAGCGATTAAAGAGGCAGGGTTTAACACATTCCGACTCAGCACGAAGGACGTATTCCTCGACATGCTCACGGACAGTGGCACGAACGCCATGAGCGATAATCAGGTCTCCGCTATGTTCCAAGCTGATGACGCTTATGCTGGCTCTCAGTCCTTTATCAAGCTCCAGAACGCGGTAGAAAAAGTGCTGGGTAAGAAGTACCTTCTCCCTGTGCATCAGGGACGCGCAGCAGAAAACATTATTTGCCGCACCTACGTGAAGCCCGGCGACATCATCCCGATGAACTACCACTTCACCACCGCCCTCGCTCATATTCAAGAAAATGGCGGTGAAATCGCCGAGCTACTCTACCCTGACGCTCTGCATATCAAGTCTGACAATCCATTCAAGGGGAACATTAACGTCGAATTGCTGGAAAAATGCCTCGAGGAAAATGCCGACAAAGTCCCCTTCATCCGCATGGAAGCCTCGACAAACCTCATCGGCGGCCAGCCCTTCTCCATGAAGAATCTCATGGACACACGTGCACTCGCCGACAAGTACGGCAAGATGCTCGTCCTCGATGCCTCCCTCATCGGCGAAAACGCCTACCTCATCAAGCAGCGTGAGGCCAACTGGAAGGAAAACAGCCTCGAAGACATCATCAAGCACATGACTGGGCTCTCCGACCTCGTGTACTTCTCCGCGCGCAAGCTCAGCTCCTCACGCGGCGGCGGTATCTGCACGAACCAGAAGGAAATTTACAACAAGATGGAAGCTCTCATCCCCCTCTACGAAGGCTTCCTCACCTACGGTGGTATCTCCGTACGCGAAATCGAAGCCATGGCCGTCGGTCTCATGGAGACACTAGACGAAGGCATGCTGAGCCAGAGCCCCAGCTTCATCAAGCACTTTGTCGAAGAACTCGACAGCCTCGGCATCCCCGTCGTGACGCCACCAGGCGTGCTGGGCTGCCACGTCGACGCGACCCAGTTCTGCTCCCATATCCCTCAGCATGAATACCCCGCTGGCGCGCTCGCCGCAGCCTACTACCTCATCTCTGGTGTACGCGGCATGGAACGCGGTACTATCTCCAGCGTACGCGACGAGAACGGCGTAGAAATCATGGCAGACGTGGAACTGATGCGCCTAGCCATCCCACGCCGCGTGTTCACCCTCTCACAGGTAGAATACGCGATAGACCGCCTCTCATGGCTGTATGAAAACCGCGATCTCATCGGTGGACTCCGCTTCACCTACGAGCCCCCTGTACTGCGCTTCTTCATGGGTGGACTAGAGCCTACGAGTGACTGGCCAGCGAAGCTGGTGTACAAGTTCCGTCAGGACTTCGGCATGAGCCTGTAATACGTCAGGGGGCTTGCAAAATCCGAAGCTGCTAATTTTGCAAGATCCCCTTCAGAAAGAACTCAATCAAGCGGCAGCCTTCCGAGTGGAGGCTGCCGCTCTTTCCCTCTCGCTGAGATAACCCTCATTTTTCACGCTGAGCACGGGTGGGGGATTCAGGCTTGCTATGCCTATAGAAGATTGTTAAGATAGCGCTATGAAAATCGTGATGGTCGAAGATGATGAGGATATCGCAGATCTCGTTTCTTTTAGCCTCGAAAGAGAGGGGTACAAGGTGCTGCTAGCTCATGACGGCATGGAGGGGCTGGAGCTCATCCGTACGAAGCGACCAGACCTCGCGATTCTCGATATCATGCTGCCTAGTATGGACGGGCTTGATATTTACCGAGCGATGCAGGCGAGCACGCTAACGGAGAATATACCAGTCCTATTCCTCACAGCACGCGCACAGCTGGAAGACAGGCTCGTGGGCTTACAGCTCGGTGCGGATGACTACATGACGAAGCCCTTTTCTCCTAAAGAGCTGCTCCTACGAGTGAAAAACATCCTTGCACGCCACGCTTCGCGATCACAGGGGCTCATCGTACGCTGCGCAGGTCTCGTGCTAGATAAGAATATGCTCAGCGTCACGATAGATGGATCAGCCATCGACCTGACCACCGCCGAGTTTAAGCTACTTTCCTATATGGTGGAGCGCGACGGTAAAGTTCAGGATAGGTATGAGCTCCAGAAGGTGCTCTTCGGCTATGCTGATACGACACAGTCACGCGCCCTAGATACGCATATCAAACGCCTGCGTCAGAAGCTAGCGCACTACGCATCATGTATAGTGACAGAACGCGGTGTGGGCTATTACTTCTGCTCTGAGAATCTGACGAATGAAGCGCATTCATAGTAATGCACAGATTGCTTCGGGAATGAATGCAACTGAGCTTGTTATAGACACCTCCATGTAGGTCGAAGGAAGCCATCGAAAGGAGGTATTAGTTTTATCACTCCTTTCATCACTCCGAACTATAAGCTTGTGTAGGATGAGTAAAATGTTATACTGGAGGATATTCATAAACTTCCTCGCCCTATACCATGTCTTCTTTCCCCCCATCCCCTCAGCGCCGCAAGTTTATTCAGCAAGCGGGCATCCTGACGGGGGCTTTCCTCGCTCCATCCCTCATGCACGCGGCAGAAGCTCCCTCGCCGCGGCCATCCTTGATGCGCACGCTTCCCTTTCTGCAAAACCCCACCCATGGCGGTATCACCATCACATGGCTCACCCATGCCCCCGCTTACAGCTATGTCGAATACGGACAGGATAAAGATAATCTAAAAAAAGCCGTCAGTATGGTCGATGGGCAGATCATCGCTGGTAATAAAATCCATCGCCTCAGACTCCGTGATATAGAAGTAGGGAAGACCTACTACTATCGAGTTGTATCGCAAGAAATGCTTATCAACGAGCCTTACAGAAAAGAACTCGGCTCCGCTGTCGCATCTGAGCTGTATCAATTCTGCATTCCCACCGTGCAGAGTGACTACCGCGCCGTAGTGTTTAACGACCTCCATCGGCGTAATAAAACGACAGAATGTCTTGCGGCACTACTGGAAGGTGAGCCCTACCATCTTGCGCTTTTTAATGGTGACTGTATCGATGACCCGCAAAACGAGGATGATGTCGTCCATTTCTTAGAGCACGCGGCGCGCGTGGTGGGGAAGGGCTGTGTGCCCCTGATTTTCATCAGAGGGAATCATGAAATTCGCGGTGCTCACTCTATCTTCCTGCGTGATATCATCGAGTACTCCACCTCGCAGAGCTATGGCGGATTTAACTGGGGGAGTACGAGGTTCGTCGTGCTGGACTGTGGAGAAGATAAGCCCGATGACCATTGGGTCTATTATGGGCTCAATGATTTTACCGCCTTCAGGCAAGATCAGGTTGAGTTTCTCCGACATGAGCTTCGTTCCGCCGACTTCCTTGAAGCACAGGAGCGCGTCCTCATTCACCATATTCCCATCTTTCAACCCGAATCCTGCGATGAGTATAACCCCTGTCACGATCTATGGACACCGCTGCTAAAGGATGCTCCTTTTCACGCTGGCATTAATGCGCATACGCATCAGTTCGCCTTTTACCCAGCGGGGGCACTGGGGAATAGTTTTCCCCTCATCGTTGGCGGTGGCCCCGAGATAGAGGACGCGGGGCTTGTACTAATCGACAAAAAGGAAAAGAAGCTCCACATCTCCTACATCACATCCGCAGGCGAAGAGAAAGCTCGAGTGGATTAGTGTTAGAATAGCAAAGCCCTCCATGCACGTGCAACGGCGAGGAAATCGTCGTTGGCGTGTACTTCCGTCGCGATGGCTTGCAGCTCAGGGCGTGCATTTGACACGGCTATGGACTGCCCCGCGAGCTGGAGCATCGCTACATCATTCATCTGATCGCCAGAGGCGAGCACAGCAGAGGCGGGGATGCTTAGTTCATCGAGAATGATCTGAAGAGCCTGCGCCTTGTTCACACCGGGCATCACGCAGTCGAGCCAGTAGTCACCTGCCATCGTGAGGCTGAGTCGCTCTGCCCACTTCGGGAAGAAGTTCTGCATGACCTGCTCTTCAAGCGCATGCTCGCGGAAGAGTGAAATCTTCCCCAAGGGCACATCGGGGAGATTCCCCACGCCGCCTGTGATGCTTACATTTACCCTGTACTCATCGACGAGTCTTCTGACCATCTCGCTGTCTCTGTCGTGCGCGTAGGCCATCTCCAAGCCGCAGAATAGGCTATCCACAGAGTCGAGCTGGGCTATGTCACGCTCTAGCTCCAGCACCCATTCACGAGGGATGGGCTGCAAGATGCTGCTGCCATTTGGCGTTTTCACGCAGAGTCCACCATTGCCGATGAGGGAAATATGGTTAAGGACCGGCTCAAACAGGCGTTCGATGCTCTCCGTCTGTCTTCCGCTGGCGATGACGACCTGTATGCCCGCGTGCCTCAGCTGGGGGATGAGCTCGAAGTACTGGGGATGCAGTTCCCGTGTCCCTTCTGGCATGATCGTTCCATCAATATCGGTGACCACAAGCTGGATGTTTCTCATGCGCCGCATGATAGCGGAGAATTCAATCGAAGTCAAAGAATAAAAAAGCGAGAAGTTCCTATGGAAATCCTCGCTTCTTATTACAAAGCCGGTTATCAGATTTGAACTGATGACCGTCCGATTACAAATCGGGTGCTCTACCACTGAGCTAAACCGGCGTGCGCGGTCATAATATAGGAAATGGGGATACGATGCAAGCTTTTATTTCGTTATTCTAAAAAAATATGTGAAGAAGTGAGACCTCCTTGTAGAAAAAATCACTTGCGTTTGATCTCTTCGAGGATGATTTCTGCGTCCTTGTCGCCGAGATCGGCGGCTTGTTGGAGGAAATCTACCGCGCCTTTATCGCCTAGTGTGGCGGCTTGCTTGAAGAGCTTGATCGCCTCATTTCGGTTCGCGGTGATGCCTATGCCTCGCAGGTAGCATATGCCTAGATTTCTTATGCCGTCGACGTTACCTGCCTTTGCGGAGCTGGTGAAGAAGCTGACGGCCTTTGAGGGGTTTTTCTCTACGCCTCTGCCACTGAGGAAGAGGAGTCCTAGCTCTAGCATCGCTTCTGCATGCCCGCGCTCGGCGGCGAGTTCAAGGAGGTTCACCGCCATTTTCTGGTTCGTTTCTACGCCTGCTCCCGTGTGGTAGATCATGCCCAGATGGTACAGCGCGTCTGGATCTCCTTTCTGCGCTTGCTGGGAGAAGAGGATGAGGGCTTCCTGTGTGTCCTTCGCTGTTCCTATCCCGTGAAGGTAGCATAGCGCGAGCGTGTTCACCGCGTCGCCGTAGTCGAGACGAACTGCTTCTTGCAGGAGTTCGACCGCCTTTTCTCTATCTCGCTTCACGCCCAGCCCTGCTTGGTAGCAGAGTGCGAGCTGATGGGCTGCGCGTCCCGAGCCTAGCTTGGCTGCTAGGGCGATGAGTTCGATGCCCTTCTTCTCATTCATAGGAGCTCCTAGCCCTTCAAGGTAGCAGATCCCTAGCTGGTAAGTGGCGCGAGCGTGGCCTTTCTTCGCCGCTTTTTCAAACAGGCTGAAGGCTTTTTCGTAATCCTGAGCCACTGCATCGCCGAACATGGTCATGATGCCGAGATTCGCCTGAGCGTCGGTGTCTCCCATGGCGGCTGCCTCGGAGATGTATTTTATAGCTCGCGGGGTGTCGCGTGCGATGATGTTGCCTTTGAGATAATTGATGCCCAGTGTGGAAATGGCACTGGCGTTCTTTTTCTTCGCGGCGTTCTTTAGCAGTTTTAATGCTTTCTCTTTCTGAACTTCTGTCCCTACGCCGTATAGGTATAGAGTGCCAAGCGCGCTTTCTGAGGGGAGGTGTCCCTGTTTTGCAGCAAGGGAGATATAGTGGAATGCCTGCTCACCCACGCCTATTTCTAGCATGACGTGCCCGAGGAGGCACTGCGCGTCTGCCTCACCTGCTTCGGCACGTGTGCGCAGCGTGGTATACGCGCTGACGCGTTCGAGTGCGCTCTTCGAGCTATTTACTTCGGTGTAGAGTCGTGCCTGTGCCGTGTAGTCTCTCTCTTGAGCATGGAGGGGAAGGCTGCCAAGCAGAAGAGTATAAAGGACGGTGGCGGCGTGTGAGGCTTTCATTTACACATCATAGATCTAGCTAGTGATGGGGTCAAGTATATAGTGGAGCTGTTTTCTTCGTATGTCATAATAAAAACATCCTAGCCTAAGGGGACCTTGCAAAATTAGCAGCTTCGGATTTTGCATGCAGTTTGGATGATAATTTACGGCGTTTGGGCGCGCATAGCGAGCTATGTAAGCCCAGAAAGCTGTAAATTCTCGCCAAAATGCGGCAAAAGGCGTGCTGTTTCGAGCATTTTCGAGATTTCCATTCTGCCCAGACTAATTTTGCAAGGTTCCCCTAAGTCTAGACTAGGATGTTGAAGAATTGATTTATTCGAAATCACATTCCAACTTGCTTGAATTTTTCGCATGCCGCCTTGAGTTCGGGGCTGCCGAGGTATTCCGCTTCGATGATTAAGTCGGTGACTTCCTGGGCTGCTTCTTCGAATTCTTGCATTGATTGGATGACTTCAGGTATTTGCATGAGTTCTTCAAGATCCTCCATGTCTTCTTCAGGGAATGCTTTCATCGTGTCGATGATGGCTTGAGCTTTTTCTGTGTATCCGGCGATGGCGACAAGGGCTTTTTCGATTGTGGTTTCCTCGTTGATGAGTTCACCTAGGGTGCCGATGTATGCCGTGGAAACTTCGATGAGTTCGACCATAGTGGCCTCAGCTCTGCTGATTTCTTCTTCTTCCGCAGAGACTGGCTGGACGAGAGCGGGGGCTGCGCAAAGAGCGCAAGCGAGCATCGTGTGGTATGTCTTCATAGAGGTATATACTGCCTTTATTTATGAGGAAAGTCAATCAATGTTATTTACATCGCTGTCTTTCGGGTGTTATCATCCTGTCATGATGAGTGAATCAATGTGCGCATGGCAGAGCCTGCTTTCTCCTTTACGTCTGCGTGATGCGCGGGAACAGCGAGGGCTCTCGCCTTCGAGTTCTGATCGTAGTGCATTTAATCAAGATTATGGTCGTGTGCTCTATTCGAGTGCCTTTCGCCGCTTACAGGATAAGACACAGGTCTTCCCTCTCGGGCGTAATGACTACGTGCGCACGCGTCTGACGCATAGTCTTGAAGTGGCAAATGTCGGTCGCTCACTCGGCCAGTCACTCGCGCATCTCTTGAGGGGGAAGCATGCCGATGAGGTGGAGGGGATGCCCCAGCTCGTCGAGGAAGTAGGGGATATGGTCGCGACGGCTTGCCTCGCGCATGATATGGGTAATCCCCCCTTCGGGCATAGCGGAGAGAAGGCACTAGAGAAAGCGAGTAAGGGAACTCCCTTTAGCGATGAGCCCTTCGAGGGGAATGCTCAGGGCTTCCGCTTGCTCGCCCGTACTTGTGACCCCATGTATGGCTGTGGGCTGAATCTCACCGTTGCGACGCTCGGGGCATTTAGCAAGTACCCCTGCACGCCCGAGTGGAAGAAAAAGTCTTCCTACATAGGTATGAAGAAATATGGCGTGTACGATGTGGATAAGGAGCGATTCAACGCGGTGGCCGCGGCCTGCGGCTTAGCTCCGTTAGAGAATGGGGCATGGCGTCGCCATCCACTGAGTTACCTCATGGAGGCGGCGGATGATATCAGTTACATCATCGCTGATGTGGAAGATGCCTATATCTCTGGTATCATCAGCTATGATGAGGCGAGGGCGAATCTGGAAATGCTCGCTGGCAAGGCGGATAAGCTCGCCGAGGTGGAGGCTGAGGGGGGGAAGCGATCTGCTATACGCTACCTGCGAGCCATGGCGGTGGGGAACAGCATGAAGGCGGTGAGGGAGGTCATGGACGCGCGCCTGCCAGAGCTGCGAGATGGTCTGCTCGGGAGCTCGCTTGTCGATCTGGGCTACTTGAAAGATATCCATAGACAGGTCGCAGACTTCTCATACAAGTACATCTACCAGCATGAGAGCGTGATTCGCGTCGAGGTGACAGGTTATGAAATCATCGCGAAGCTGCATGATCTCTTCATGAACTGGGTGGATGAGCCCAGTAGTGATCTGGGGAGAAAGCTCGCTCGACTCATGCACGCCCCTGAGAAGATGGAGGGGGAAGAGCTCGCGAAGGATCGCTTCTTCTTCATGCGTGACTACATCGCGGGTATGACAGACTCCTTTGCCCAGCAGAGCTACCGCAGTTTATACGGGCTTGCTTAGCGAGTAGCTAGCGCGTGAGCTTGAGTAGGATAATTTCTGGCTCGACATGGAAGCGGAACGTAGCCCCCGGCCATGTACCTGCACCCGCCGTGACATAGATAGAGGTGTCGTGAGTTTTATAGTAGCCAAGCGTATAGTCAAAAGAGACATAATCCGTGTACCACGTGACAGGACCTGGCATCATCCCCCCATGGGAGTGACCTGAAAGGAGGAGATCTATGCCTGAGAGATTTTCTATACCAGCTACTGCTGGGTTATGTCCTAGTAGGATGCTTGCATTTCCCTCGGGGACACCGCGACGCGCACGTTTTAACTCCACGCCCGGAGCTTCCGCATAGTCGGGATGACGATGGTGGACGCCTACATAATCACAGACTCCGATGAGGCTCAGCCCCTTGATGGGCTCGGTGTTCTCATTCTCCAGCGTGATCCAGCCTAGGGCGCGGTATGCGTCCATCGCCGCATTATAATCGATGTAATACTCATGATTCCCAGGGGAGACGTAGACACCATAGCGCGCCTTCATCGCACCGAGTGCATCGAGAGCCTTCTGTCGTTTATCTACTGACCCATCCATGACATCTCCTACGAAGAGGATAAGGTCGGGATTCTGAGCATTCACACGCTCGGCTACGGCCTGTGCGTAGACCTCATCATGGAGGGGGGATAGGTGCGTGTCGGCGATGACGATGATGCGGAGTTCCTTGATATCTTCTGGTAATGCAGGCATCGACATGTCGACCTCTTTCACCTCAGGGATGCGGAGTGACTGCCACATGGTGAAGCCTGTCGCGAGACTACCGAGCAGCAGGACGAGAATCCCCGTCTGCTGGAAGGGGATGCGAAACTTCTTCGCGCAGAAAAGCCAGCGAAAAGCCGCTATAGGCCAGCATAGGATGTCGCGCAGAGCTGTCAACTGCGCACAGATCAGCACCGCCGTGTACAGGGTCGAGGCTATCAACATGGCGGCGTGAGGACCCTCAGGAAGCATCGGGTCGCTTGATGCCCAGAATAGATTCAACCACTGCGCGCGGAAAGCTCCGAGGAGGAAGATTGCCGCTAGTCCCAGCTTCAACCATAAGGGGATGCGCATGGGGAAAATCAGAGAAATCGCTATATAAATAGCCGCAGGAATGAAGGCAAAGAACATGATGCGTAGTGTGTAGCACAGGGAGTTTAGCAGTAGATCCGCACCCTGTCTAGTGTGAAGACACAAAAAAGAGAATGATGCAGAGACTGGTGCTTGTCAAATCAATCAATTTTTGCTAATCTGACCCACATGAGATCCCTCTTAAACACAATAGTACTTGCCTGCGGTCTATTTACGGCCAGTACAGCCACAGCCCAACTGGGTGGACTATCATTCGGTGCTGGTCTAGGTGGAGAGCAAAAGGAAGAATCTCTCATCTCTGCCAGCATGAATAGTAGTGTGAGCAGCTATGAGAAAGGGAAGTCCTTTTATCTCTCCTATCGCGTTTCTGCCATTAAGCCATGGCATCTTTACTACAGAAACCCCGGCACGGTGGGGCTCGTCCCTCTCGTAGAGATGGAAATCCCCGAGGGATTCACCGCCGAGGGACCCTACTGGCAAGTCCCGAAGCGTGAAGAAGGTGCTATCGGTGTCTTCTTCGGCTACGCCTCCATGGACTATGTGTGGAAAGTGACCCCGAACGCCGATGCGCCTGACACAGCTGTATTCAAGGGCAAATCCGAGAACCAAGCCTGCAATGACGAAGGCTGCTCCCCTCCACTGAAAGAAACAGCCGAACTCAGCCTGAGCGCAGGCACAGCGACGGTAAACCCCGCGTGGGGTGATGTGGAAAAGACCGTCGAAGTCCTCGGTGATACGCCAGTCGACATCTCCATCACGGAGATAGACGCGAACACACTGCTGCTCTCCTTTGACACAGCCGAGCCCCCGAAGTACGCTTACTTCTTCTCCGATGACAACGTCATCGCCCCTCATGTCGCGCAGACAAGGACACGCACAGGGAATACGAACACCCTCCTCCTCCCACGCAATGACAATGAGGACGGCATGTACCCCGCGCCTGAGACTCCAGCCCTCGGCACACCCATCACGGAGCTCAAGGGCATACTCGTCTACGGCGACAAGCACATGAAGGTGAATGCCAAGGTCGGTGCGGATAGTGCTAGCACTGCTATGAGCAAGGGTGGCATTCCTGATAATCTCTGGGTCGTCATCGGGTCACTCTTCATCGGTGGTCTCATCCTGAACCTCATGCCCTGCGTGTTTCCAGTGATCGGCCTGAAGATCATGAGCTTTGTCGAGCTCTCAGGTGGTTCACGTCGCAAGGTACTCATGCACTCGGGGGCATTCGTCGTCGGTGTGCTCGTCTGCTTCTGGGTACTGTCCTTCATCCTCATCATCCTGTCAAAGAGCGATGTGCTCGCGCAGACTGCGTGGACACAGTGGCTGTCCGTCATCTTCGGTGATGCGGGCTCATCCACGCGCACATGGGCGGTATGGATGCAGAACCCATGGATCGTTTACGTCCTCGTCCTCCTCCTTCTCGTGCTCGGTCTGAGCATGTATGGCATCTTCGAATTCGGTGTATCTGCCACAGGTGCTGGTCAGAAGCTCCAGCAGAAAGACGGCATCGCTGGCTCTTTCTTCTCTGGCCTGCTCGCCACCGTCGTGGCGACCCCTTGCAGTGCTCCCTTCCTCGGCAGCGCACTCCCAGCCGCCATGTCCATGCCTGCGATGTGGATGCTTGTTGCGATGAGTTTCATGGCTATAGGCCTCTCCTTCCCTTACATCGTCATCGGTGCATTCCCCTCACTCGTGCGCTACCTGCCACGCCCTGGTGCATGGATGGAGTCGCTGAAGCAGGGCCTTTCCTTCCTCCTCTTCGCCGCCGTCGCTTGGCTCATCGTCGTGTACTTGGAGTTCCTTCCCGAAGTCTATGCTGACGACAGCACCTATATCATGATAGGATTCGTCGTTATCTCCACGGCCTTCTGGATCTACGGTCGCTGGTGCCCTATGTATCGCACGATGCAGACACGTCTCATCGGCGGCGCATGCGCCCTAGCTATCCTTGCAGGTGGCGTGATCATGAGCATTCCTCGTGCAGAGCCTACGGCAGAAGAACTCGCCGCGCGCCCACAGTGGGAAGAATGGTCACCTGAAGCCATGGCCGCTGCTCTAGCTGAAGGGAAGCCTGTCTTCGTCGACTACACCGCGAAGTGGTGCGCTACCTGCCAGTACAACAAGAAGGCTGGCTATAATGATGCTGTCTACGCGAAGATGAAGGAATACGGCATCGTGCTCATGCGTGCTGACAAGACACGCCCGAATGCCGCTATCGACGCGGAACTCCAGAAACTGAAGCGCACATCCATCCCTGTGAATGTGCTCTACCAGCAGGGAGAAGCTCCAGCCATCACGTCCGAGCTTCTGAATCCTAATTACATGCTCGGCTTCTTCGAACAGTATCTTCAATCAGAATTAGAAGAAGCTGATGAAGAAGAAACTGTGACAGACGAAGCCGTGCAAGAAGCTAATTAATCTTCCTTTAAACGCAGGATAAACTGCTGTCTTTCGTACTTTTTACCTTCTACAGTCCAGCTACCACTGGCGAGAGCCTCGGTGGGGCTGTAGAAGGAAATGTTACAATAGCCCTGATCGACACCTGATTGATGCAGCATGGCGATTCCTTTGAGCTCAGGGTACTTGAGACCATGATTGATGCGGTAGACGAAGTCCTCCTCATCGAGCGTGATGCTCTTTGTTAAACCTTTTTCATCCGTGTATTCCAGCTCGACGGTGTAGCCCTCCAGTGAGGTAGGTGGATCGAGTGGATTGACCACAGCGCGGCCTGTCGCCAGATTGAGATAACTCAGCAGGAGTGGAGCTCCAGCACTCACCTTTTCTACGTGGAATTCGAGAGAATTCTCCTCTCTGTAGCATGGGGACTTGAGCCAGTCCGAGCATTGCCACGTGTAGATGCCCCACTGCATCGAGAGGTGGGAGATCTTCTCGATGCGTTCATCCCTAGGGACTGGTGTCAGGTTCTCACTCAGCCAGAGGTAGTAAAACTTATTTTCGATGTCGCGCTTCACTGTGCCTGTGATGAGGACGCGTATGACATCGCCTTTCTCGATCAGGCGCACAGGCTCCCATGAGCAAAACTCATTGAGCTTTTCCGTCTCGATTTTTAACTTGTCGATCTCATATTCCAGTGGTGGGATGAAGGACGAGCCTAGAGCGCATGGGCTTAGTGCTAAAATACTAAGCGCGACGAAGGCTGACTGCGTGATTTTACAAAAGGTTTTTGTGAGCATATTCAATCTATAGCAGAATATCGCTAGAGATACAATATAAAATATAACTAAACGCTGTTCTAAGCTTGCAAAACAAGCATTATGACACTATGATACTGTAGTCGTGCAAAGTTATTTACTCAAACGCCTGCTTCTCATTCCTCTGACCCTGATAGGGGTGAGCTGCATCGTCTTTAGCCTCACGCGCCTTGTCCCCGGTGGACCTATAGAGCAGATGCTACAGGAACAGGCTATGGCGGCACTCGACGGAGAGGCTGGCAGTCAGAGCAGTATGCAGACGCAGATGAGCGATGAGGAGCGCGAAAAACTCGAAGAGATGTTTAACCTCCACGAGCCGACATGGAAGGCCTACTTGCAGTGGCTCGGGCTGCTCCCGCGTGAACATGCCATCACGAAATCCAGTTTCAACGACGACGGACGAGCCTATCTCTCCCTGCAAGTCGCCTCCGAAGCCCTGCAAATAGTCGAGATACAGAAGCAGGGCGGCATGCCGCACTACCTGAATGAAAAGCAGCTCGCAGAGAAAGGCTGGCACATCGAGCTCATCTCCCCCCAGAAGCAGATGAGGCGCGCAGAAGAGCGTGGCAGCACGCTGGTAGAAGAGGAGCTACGCTGGCAAGCACGCGCGTACAGGCTCTCCTTTGATGGACTGCTGCAAGGCGAGTTCGGACGCTCCTATAAGTACAACACGCCCGTGTGGGACATGATGATAGAGCGACTGCCTGCCACCCTGTACCTTGGGGTGCTCGGCGCGATCATCAGCTACGGCATCAGCCTCCCGCTTGGCGTGATGAAGGCGATCTGGCACAAGAGCTGGTTCGACCACCTGAGTTCCTTCCTGATCTTTGTCGCCTATGCCATACCAGGTTTCGCCCTCGGGGCTATCCTGCTGGTGTACCTTGGTGCGCGCTTGGAGTGGTTTCCCATCTATGGGCTGACGAGTGAGAACTTCGCGAGCATGAGCTGGCAGGACCAGCTAAAAGATCTCGCGTGGCACAGCGTGCTGCCGCTGAGCTGCTACACGATTTCTACCTTCGCGATGAATACCATGATGATGAAGAATAATCTCATGGAAAACCTCTCTGCTGACTACATGCGCACCGCCATGGCAAAGGGCTGTCGCTTCCACTACGCCGTGTGGCATCACGCCCTGCGTAACTCCATCATCCCCATTGCGTCGACGCTGGGAAGCATCATCGGGGTGATATTCGGCGGTTCAGTGCTCATCGAGCGTATCTTCGACATCCAAGGATTTGGCATGCTGAGCTATCAGGCTCTGCTGGACAAGGATTACTCCCTCATTATGGGCACGCTCATGCTCATCAGCCTCATCATCGTCCTTGGGAATCTCATCGCCGACATCTGCGTCGCGCTCATCGACCCGCGCATACGCTTCGGCTCGTCCACCACGAATACTTATTAAGCCATGCCTTCACGTCGTCTCTTCGCCTTGATCCTCATGCTCGCTGCCATCGCGGCCGCGCTAGGGGAGCTCTGTGGCTGGCTGCTGCCCACGCTGTCTTGGCCTTTCAGCGCGAGCCGAGAGCTGGTGATCCTGCGCGTTGACTGGCGCGGTGAGCCTTTTTACTGGTTTGGTTGGCTCTGCGTGCTGCTCGCCATCCTGCTCTCTCTGCGCCTCTTCTGGATCAAGGGCACGCCTGTGTCAGCGGATTGGGCTCAGAAGTGGAAGCGATTCCGCAGCTTGAAGCGCGGCTATTATTCCTTCATCCTCCTGCTGCTCATCGTGGTGACCGCTGGGCTGGATCAGTGCCTCGTCGGGCATAGACCTCTCGCCCTGAGTTATGAGGGGAAGCTGTATTTCCCTGCCTTCACACGCGCCATTTACCATGGGGAAGACTTCGGACAGACGGGGGAAGCCGCCCTCGCCGAAGCGGATTATCAGAAACTACAGGCTGGTGCGGTAGACGGACTGGACTGGCTGCTCATGCCGCCCATTCCCTATTCACCTTCGCGGTACAGCGGTACTCCACCGACGCAGAAACTAGAGCTGCGTGAGGGGAAGCTTTATGAGCCCACGGATGCAGGTTTAGAATTATACAATGGTCAGGCCTCGCGTCTCTTTGATACAGGGCAGACGCATCTGCGCTACCGCTACCGTCATGGCCTCTTGGATGGCTCAGTGCAGGGCTGGTCTCAGGACAGGCGCGAGGTGTACTATGCTGACTATGATGCGGGGTCGCTGGTGACAGAACGCTACACAGGTGATATGCCTTTAGTAGAATACCTCGCTCTTAGCTCGACCGATGAGACAGTGAAGCTCTACTACCCTCCGACGCCTCCGCTCATTGGTGGGCACTGGCTCGGGACGAATAGTCAGGGATTTGACATCGTGGCCTACCTCTTCGCGGGCTTGCAGGTGAATATCAAGGCCGTCCTCTTCTATCTGCCCTTTGTCTACCTCATCGGGGTGACGGTGGGGATGCTCATGGGCTTCATCGGGGGGAAGTTTGACCTGCTGACGCAGCGCGCCATTGAGATCGTCGCGCAGCTGCCTTTCCTCTTCGTCGTGATGGTGCTGGTGGACTTCGTGCCGTCGGAAATGCGTGGCATGCTGCTCATCCTGCTGCTGCTTGTCGCCTTTGGCTGGATGCAGATGACCTACGTGATTCGTACAACGACGATGAAGGAAAAGAGCCGCGACTACGTGGCCGCATCCCGACTCATGGGGGCGAGCTCCTTCCACATCCTGCGCCAGCATATCCTGCCCAGCCTCACGCCCATTATCGTGACGCTGATCCCCTTTAGTGTGGCTCTGGTCATCCTGTCGCTTGCGTCCATGGATTATCTGGGCTTTGGTCTTCCCGATAGCTACGCGACATGGGGTCGCTTGCTCAATGATGGTTTAGGGAAGTTGAATGCGCCTTGGGTCGCGAGCGCGGCCTTCGGCGCTCTCGTCCTGACGCTGCTGCTCATCAGCTTCATCGGTGAGGCGATACGCGAAGCCTTCGACCCGAAGAAGCATAGTTATTACAGATAGAAATCATCGCATGCACTCGCTTCATTACTTACGCGGCTTCTTGCTCTTCTTTCTAGCCTTCCTCCTGCTCTCCCTCCTCAGCTGCGAGAGAGGAGAAGAGGGCAGTGTCGGCTGGACACCGCCTGCCTATGAGTCCATGCCCTATGCCTTCAGTGCGGCGGAGCGCGAGGTGCTGCCAGCCTACGCGCGGCAGTGGCACGCGCCGCAGGGTTTCCGAGGATTTGTCCATCAGTGGAACAGGGAGAATAGCAGCGAGGGTGACTCCTCTAGTGACTCCTCTAGTGACTCCTCTAGTGACTCCTCTAGTGACTCCTCTAGCGAGCCCTTCATTGCCTTTCAGCATCCCGAAGACCTCCCCGCCGATCTCGTATGGGAGACTGGCATGAATGAGCCCGAACTCGGCAGCCCGAAGGCGAAGCGCGGCGGGCACTTCCGCCTCGCCATCCTGCGCTCCTACCCGCCAAATGTGCGCGAGTTCGGTCTAGGGAGTAATCACTCGGTGCGCAGCTACCTCTACGACCTCATCGACATCCCGCTCGTGCGCTTGCACCCTGGGACAGGGAAGCTTATCCCCGGTACGGCCGAGGCATGGGCGGTCTCAGCAGAAGGCGACACCGTGTACTACCGCCTCGATGCGCAGGCTCGCTACTCCGATGGTGAGCCAGTACGCTCACAGGACGTGCTCACGGCCCTGTACCTGCGCTGTTCAAGCTTCAGTGCCGAGCCCTTTGCGCGTGATTATTATCTGAGCAAGGTGCGGCAGCTCAGCTTCTATGGCGACCGTGTCTTTTCCGTGCGGCTGAAGCAGGCGAGACCTCTGGCAGTCTATGAGGCGATGCTGCCCATGAGCTGCACGCGCTTTTACGCGGAGTTTGGCCCCGACTACCAGACGCGCTACCAGTGGAGACGACCACCGACGACAGGCGGCTACGATTTCGATAAGTCGGGTAACATCGCGGGGCGCCAGATGCGCCTCAAGGCGGTGAAAGACTGGTGGGCACGCGAGCGTCGCTACACGCGCTACAGTGCGAATGTCGAGACGATCACCTACGGTTTCGTGAATGAACTCATCAAGGCGCGCGAACTCTTCAGGATGGGGCAGCTCGATAGCTTCAGCTCGCGCGCGTCGGAAGACTGGTACGAGAACTTAGAAATCCCCGAAGTACACCATGGCTACATCCAGCGTGTGTATTTTAACAACATGTGGCCGCGTAATGCCTTCGGCATCCACCTGAACTGCTCGCATCCCCAGCTCATGGACAAGAATGTACGCCTCGGCATCCAGCATGCCCTCCATGTCCAAGCCGCCATCGACACCGTGCTGCGAGGAGACTTCGCACGCCAAGGATCTTACTTCGCGGGCTATGGGGAATACACCCATCCTGAGCTCAAGCCCCGAGACTTCGACCCGACACTGGCGCGCGAATATTTCGCGAAGGCTGGTTACACCGTAGCTGGCGCGGATGGTATCCTGCAAAAGCCAGATGGTACACGCCTGCAACTCATCATCAGCTCGCGCACAGACGCGCTGTACGACAAGATACTCAGCGTGATGAAGAAGGAAGCCGCCCGCTGTGGGCTCGACCTGCGCAGCGAGCAGATAGACGACACGCTCTACTTCACACGCATACGCGAGAAAGGCGTGCAGGCGGGCATCTTCTCATGGGCACTCTCACCCCCCATCCCCGACCCTGAGCCCTACCTCCATTCTGACGAAGCTTACGATGAGCGCGGAGCTGCGCGTCTGCATACGAACAACATCATGGCCATCGCCATCCCTGAGCTCGATGAAGCCATCGCGCGCGCGAGCCATGCCACGACACGAGAAGACTCCATAGCCGCACACCACCGCATCCAAGAACTCGTCCATGAGCACGCGTCATGGGTACCTGCGTGGTCGACGACCTACTGGCGATTCGCCCAGTGGGCGTGGGTGAAGTGGCCTGGTGAGGAAGCGAGTTATAACTTCTGTCCTCCTCGCTACTTAGATCCACTTTACAGCCTGCTCTTCTGGATAGACGAAGAAGAGAAGGCGCGCCTCCTCCGTGAGCGCGCGAAGGGCTTCGTCGGCGAAGAACGCGAGTTCGTCATTCCACTTCCTACAGCATCTTAACATTTCCTCCGCATCATGACCCCCGAAGCACTCCTCCAAGTACGCGACCTACGCATCGCCTTCGACAGCGAGCATCAGCAACTCATCGCCGTCGATGGGGTGAGCTTTGACCTCCATGCAGGTGAATGCCTCGGACTCGTCGGCGAAAGCGGCTCGGGGAAGAGCGTGACCGCCATGAGCCTCGCCCGACTACTCCCTCAGCCCAGTGGGCGCATCCTAGGCGGAAGCATACGCTTCGAAGACAAGGACGTCACCAGCATGACTGATGCTGAACTCCGCGAGCTGCGGGGGAACAAGATAGGCTACATCTTCCAAGAGCCGATGAACGCGCTCAATCCCGTTCACCGCGTCGGCGATCAGCTCATCGAATGCCTGCAACTCCACCAGCGCTGCCGCTACGAAAGCGCGCGCGAGCAAGCCCTCGACCTCCTCAAGCAGGTACGCATCCCAGCACCTGCGAGCGTCCTCGACCGCTTCCCCCACGAGCTCTCGGGAGGCATGCGACAGCGCGTCGTCATCGCCATGGCTCTGTCCTGTAAGCCCCAGCTACTCATTTCCGATGAGGCGACGACCGCTCTGGACGTGACCGTGCAGCATCAGATTCTTAAACTCATCAAGGAGCTGCAAGCCGAGCTCCGCGCAGCCTGCCTCCTCATCACGCATGAACTTGGCATCGTCGCACAGACCTGCGACCGCGTCGCGGTGATGTACGCAGGGCGCATCGTCGAGGTGGCGAGTGTCGAAGAGCTCTTCGCCCATCCGCAGCATGCGTACACGCGCGCGCTGCTGGATTGCATCCCCAGCGGGGCAAGCGAGGCAAAGAGCCAGCTGCCCACCATAGAAGGACAGATCGCGCCGCTAGACGCACTCGTCACAGGCTGCCGCTTCTGCCAACGCCTCGGGCGCGATAAAACAGAACTCACCGAACGCCCCGCGTGGAAGGAAGTACGCCCTGACCACTGGGTGGAAGCCTGCCGCCACTGTGTGGCTCAGGTAGAAATCGACTCGACGCAAGAAGTCGGATCTGCTAAGATAGCGCCATGAAGAATGTCGTACTCTATATAGCGATGAGCCTTGATGGCTATGTCGCCGATGCGCAGGGTGGCGTCGCATGGCTCGCAGGTGATGGATCTGAGCCCGATGCCGCAGGCACTTATCTTGAATTTTACGAAAGCGTCGATGCCATTATCCTCGGCTACAAGACCTACGAGCAGATTATTACCGAACTAGCCGTTGACGCATGGCCTTATGATGGAAAGGACTGCTACGTGCTGACGCATCGCGAGGGCTTAGAAGATATCATCGAAGGAGAGAAGCGTGTCTACTTCCGCTCCCAGTCGGTGCGCGATCTCATCGCCTCTCTGCCTGAAGATACAGGGACGATCTGGCTCTGTGGAGGTGCGCAGATAGCGCAGCAGGCTGTCGCCTCTGATCTCATCGACGAATACAGACTCAGCATGATTCCCTGCATCTTGGGCAAGGGGACTTCTCTTTTCGGTGATAGCGATATGCCGACAGAGCTACGCCTGACAGGTACGAGCCACGCGAATGGCATAGCAGAGCTCTGTTACAAACGTCGCTGATTAATCAAAAACAGTCTGCCAATGCGGATCGCTCGCAGCTTGGAAGCAGAGAGCGATCTGGGCTGCTGTACACTTCGAATCAGCTAGGGGGCTAGGGAGCTCGTCTAAGGAGAAGTACTCGCTGCGCAGAGTCTCGCTGTTCTCCACGAACGAACCGCCTAGGCATTCGCAGAGGAAGAATATCTTACACACGCCATAGGCGAAGGGTGGGGGATTGTGCAGGTTGCGATCATGCACGGCGATGAGGCGCGTCGGGATGACATCGAGACCAGCCTCCTCTTTCACCTCCTTTACCGTGTTCTTCTTCACAGACTCTAGCACGTCGCACCAGCCACCGGGGAGAGACCAGCGACCGTCCTTCTCTAGGACGAGGAGGATTTTCTCACCCGCATCATCGAAGATGGCGGCGCGTGTGTCTATCTTCGGAGTCTGGTAGCCCGTCTCATTGCAGAAGAGTTCCTGTACCTTTTCGACTGGATAATCGCCCTGCCGCGCGAGCATTTCTGCGGCGATGTCACGCAGGCGTTCGTAGCGTTCTCTGTCGTAGATCTCGGGGGCATAGGCGAGCCCGCATTGGGCGATGGATTGGAGTTCGATCGCCCATTGTAACCAGAGGGGATTTCCTGATTCTAGGTGAGAGGGTGGGGGGGGCATTGTCGTGAGTGTGTGGGGGGAGGGGAGGAGGATGGGTAAAACTATTTCGTTCCTTGCTGCGCTTCGCTGAGCAGCCTTTCCACGAGTGTGAATGTCGCCTGTGCGTGAGCGATCTGGATCAGACCATTGAGCCTATTTCCATGATTATAATCTGTTTCCTCGTACTCTTTTGCGGATTCCCCGATCAGTTTATCTGCCGCTTGGGATAGTTTGTCTAGAAAACCGTGTCTCTCGATGAGGTAGATATTGCCCACGCCCTGCGCATAGAGGGCTAGGTGGCAGCGCGGTGCATCTGCCCAGAGGATAGAGCTGGGCTTCTTGCGCGGCTCGCAGATAATCGCGCGTCTATTCGTGATGAAGTAATCGACACGCTGTCTATGTCTTTTGATGCGCGTCGGTGAAGATACCCACATGAGAAAGAGCAGGGAAAACACCACACTCATCAGCAGGAGCAGACCCCGTACCCAGCCTTCCATGCTCGCCCATGACTGGACCGTGATGGCTAGGCACATGAATGCGACGAGACCCAATAACAAGGAGATGACGACATAGTTCAGCCCCATCTCACGCGTCGCAGAGGCAAGGGGGCTCGCCTGATGGATGATGATTTCTGACTCGTCAAGCGATCGCTCGACCATGCGTCGGTGCTTCTCGCCGAAGAGTGATTGACTCTGCTCCAGTTCTGTGGTTGGCGGTGCAGGCACGACGTGCTGCGTGTTCTCCACGCGCTGCGTCTGCGCTACACGTAGCTCTTCAGGCTCTGGAGCTGCTTCTTCTTCTTCTTCTAGATCCTCTAGGAGAATATGCAGAGAAACTCCGCGAATCGTGGTGAACATGGCTAGTATAAAGAGCAGGACGCAGCTCGCGTAGGCACTGATGAACAAGCCCTGACTCAGGGGCAGTCCCAGCCATGATTGGAAGCCTCCCTGCGTGAGCTGATTGATTAAATAGAGCAGGGCAAATAGGGCATGCGGTAGCAGGAGAAGCGACACACTGGTGAGCCTCGTTATTCTACGCACCGCGCTCTCCGATAGATCCTCCTGCTTCTTGATCCAGCGCAGAAGCGTGATGGTGAGCGTAGGCAGTGCTATGAGGGCGTACCACACCTCATTGAGTAGCCAGAGGAGGAGTACTTGAAACAGGAGTGCTTTCTGCACATGCCCCTCTCCAAGGATGCTGTAGCAGCCTAGAAAGGTGAGTAAGCATAGTGTGTAGGTGATGAAGTATTTCATAGATGTAGAGCAGTGAAGTTTTAGTATATTTTATATTATAGGTAGTTCAGAGGATTTAGTACAGCTTATTCTTTATGAGATCAAGTAAAATGTACGTCCTATTCAGTATAAATAACAACTCGTGCTAACCATTGGCTAGCACGAGTTTCGGTACTATGTTGTGATGTGTTTACTTCTTAGGAGTCATGCACCCATCAGGCTGACACTTGGAAGAGCCGCAGCAATCGCCGCACTCCTTCATGTATTGCTTCGCCAATTCGGGGTTCTTCTCTACGCCAGAGCCTGTGGCGTACATGTGAGCCAAGGCACGGCATGCCTTCTTATTTCCGTCTTTAGCAGCCTGTTGAAGGTTAGGCAGAGCCTTGCTATACATACTAGTAGCCATGTCCTTCTTATCAGCCATGCGGGGGTCGTTTTCTGTGATGTAGGCGACGATGAACTGCGCGATGGGGTCACCATTGGCGGCCTCCAGCGTTACAGTTTCAATGTCGACCCACTCTTCACCGCAGCCTTGCACGCCGCCGCAGTCTTTTATCATGGGCGTTGGGCAGTTAGCTGTGTCGTTAGTGTTATTAGTTGTCCCTTTGCAATCGTGAGCCTGTGCTTGCAGGCCGAAGAATGCAACCGTCATCATGAGTACAGTTGTCTTCATGGGCATAAGTCTGCCATGATTTTTTTAAGTTAGCAAAACTAACTTGCTATATTTTAGTTTGTTAGCTTTTTGTGATGCGATCCGTTTCTGAGCTGTCTTTAGGCTTGGGACGAGAGGATAGTATCAGATAGACGCGGTACAGTTCTGCGACGACGATGCAGCCTACTACTGTATAGATCGTTCCGAAGAAATAGTACAGTCCGTTCAAGGCATCATGTGCCAAGGGTGGACCTGTGAAGTAGATGTAGGGGAAGCAGATGAGGGCACAAGCGTACACGGGAAGCACTCGTGCTATTCCTAAGATTCCCAGAATGACCGCGACTCCCAGCGCGAGGATGATGGGGTAAAAAGGATAGGCATAAAAGCATACCGTATCGCTCCATGTAAAATATTCATTCAGCGGTCTAGCCTGCTGCTCGGGAAGGTTCTCGACGTTCTTTCTCATGTAGAGGTAGAGTATTCGTCGTTCTTCATCATAGGCTAAGACTGGGATAGAGGGGATGGAGTGGATGAGCTTGTCTGAATTGTTTTTTCCGTAGAATTGCCATGCGATGGGGCTGCGGTAGAAGGTGTAGTCTCTGAGCATCTGGTATACATCCGCGCGTTCGTGTCCCTGTTGTTGACCGTAGCTGAGGGCTTCTCGTATCAGTGCCTTGTCGATGTCATCGGGGGCTGTCTCCTCTAACTGGAGATTGTGTCTATTCGCATCGACGAGTCGTGGCGCGGCAAAGATGCGCATGATGTAGTTGAAGTCAGTGGAGAGATGCTGTCTGAGTTCTTCTGAAACATTTACCCCTATATCGGAGTGTATCATCCCCATCCAGGTATCGTATTTCCAGTAGCGGGTGTTGGCTTCGTCGCGCTGCAACTCCTGAGCCATGTTGAAGAGCTTGGGGAGAGGGGCGAGGCAGAGTAAGGCGACAATGATGCAGAATATGAGTCGCAGCTGTTTATTCGCGATTTTCATGATGCTATTTTAGATTAATAGAATCTTAAGTCAAGTTCTGTTTCAGTCAACGTACTTTACGCTTGTCAAGGGCTGTCTTTGGCTATACACTAGGGGAAAATGAAGCAGCTTGGTAAAATTCAGGAATGGTTGAACAACTCTCGCCCTCGGGAATTCACGACACGTGAAATGTCTTCCAAAGTCACGGATCTTGCTGCGGTGATGTTTTCTGTGTCACAAAAGTCTCTGACATCAAAACATCGCCGAATGCGCTTCATGCTTAGTGCTATCGCGAAGAATGAAGCCGTGAGGGGCTTTTTCCAGCTTTATCAAGAAGGGAAGAATAGCCAAGATATCCAGTCGCGTGAGAGCCTGAAGAGTTACTACACGCAGCATAGAAAAGATATTCTTAGTGCCTTTGGTTTCGCCGATTCATGGAAGCTGCGCCTCGCGAGCTGCTGCTTCATGGATGAGCTGAAGCTTCTCGAATCACTGCTCGGCGATGGCCTGAGTTCCTTCGTCATGGATGATGACGCCTCCACGCTGAGGAGACAGCAGGATAGTGTCATGAAGATGGGGGCGAGCTTTTCCGCTCAGCTGCTGACTCATGCAGGATTCGGCGATGAGGGTGTCGCGGATTACACCGAGCAGATGCTGCGATTCATGAGCCAGCTAGGCTCTGCTGCGAGTATTGATCTCGATGTCATGCGCCTCGTGCCGCGCGTGGATGTGTACAGTCCTGAGGATATGGTGGCTGTCTTCTTACAGCGCGTACGTCCCCTGCTCACAGAGAATGCTCTGCGTACAGAGTCTCACCGTATCCTATTCAGCCGCGTCGATGAAGATAGACTAGCCCTAGTAGCCCGCGCCTGCCGCGTGCTGCGTGATGGTCAGGAATTCCCCACACTGGATCTGGGGCTGGAAGTAGCGGCCTGTCTCGATGGCTGCATCGATGTCGTGAGCGAATTATCAAGCTGGGCTAGCTCAGCTACTCATAGGAAGCTCACACTGCGACTCTGCTCAGGTGAGGCTCTCTCCCAGCGCGCGTCACAGTCAGCGTACACCGAGCATGGTGCTCGTCTCTTCACGACGAGGCAGGAGCTCGCGCTGCGTCTTCGCGATATCATGGATCAGGTGGTGGCTTCCTCCTCCCTACATCTCGACCTAGCGTCGCAGGATGTGTTCGATGTCGCTTATGCTTGCGCCTTGTGGAAGAAGTTTGAGCGTGAGGATATCCCCTCCTTCACTCTGAATGCGGGGCTCGGTGATGCCTTGGCTTGGAACTTATTAGAACTCGGTGGTGCGGTGTATACACATTCCTATCATTATGAGAAGTCCGCACAGGATGAGGGGGCGACGCAGCGAGCCATCCTCATCGAGAGTGTCTATGAACCTTCTTCCCCTCTCGCACTCTCGCCCACACTCCAAGTGGTCGATCAGGCTTGGCGTGATTTGCAACAGCGCTATATGCTGAGCTGGAATAAGGCGGTGCAGCTGCACGAAGATCAGGCATCCGCGAGACCTCTAGGCTATCTCTACCACGTGCAGAGTGTTACTAGTCTAATAAAATTACAGTCCGCCTGTGCGCATGAGCACGAGCAGAAGCGCGAGTATTATGATGTACGCATAGGCGAGAAGACGCTAGAATCGCAGTTCTCTGTCATCTCACGCGTTCCCTTTGACTACAGCCAGATTGACTATAAGGTGGGTAGCATGAGTTACGAGCATATAGATGAACTCATCGCCCATGTGAAGGAGGCTTCGCGCGTGCAAGATTCGCTCGCCGATCGCGTTGCGGTGTGGAAATCCTTCTCCTCCATGCTCCAAGAGAGGAAGGCTGAACTCATCGCAGTCTTAGTACGCGATGCGGGTTACAGACTCGCAGACGCGGATGAGGAGATCTCCGCTGCGGCCGCACTCTGTGGAGCATTCGTCGATGAGATGGGGCAGATTTACTGGGGTGAGGGGCTGCGCATGAAGACGGGCGGCATCGCTGTCGTGAATGCTGGCGAGAAAAGCCCTTTGCTGGATGCCATCGAAGGTATCGCTTCGGCGCATCTGCTGGGCTACGCCGTGATTTACAAGGCTGCGAATAAGACATTCCGTCTCGCGGAGCTGCTGATGGAGCTGCTGGAGTCGCTGGAGCAATCGACAGAAGAGGGCTATCCGTCCTTCAAGGGCTTTTTCCTCGCCCAGTGCATAGATAACCAGATAGCAGCGTATCTTTTCAACCACGCGGATGTTGAGTCGCTGTACTGCTACGCTCCCTTAAATATCTTAGGAAAGGAATGTCACAGCGAGCGCACTCGCTACAGGCATGAGATGAAGCACACGAAGCATGCGATGTACCTGCGTGCCGATGCGGAGTGGCGGCAGGCTCTGATAGACCTGTTCGATGCCTTCATCCAGCGCATGGTACAGACGAGCGTGAGCCCGCGCATCCTCATCGTGGATGCCGAGCTGTATGGACGAGCTGATTTCCAGTCTGCCTTGCAGATCGTGTTCAGCTCCTTGCTTCCCTCGGATATATCAGCACAGAGCACCTTGCTGAGTGATGAGGAACTGCGTGCAGAGCTCAGGCTGCGAGAAGGGGAGTCTTGGCTCGTAGCTCCGAAGGGAGCAGTGCCGAAAAGCCCCGTGTATCGCCCCGTTGTGCGTCTTGGTCTCCGTGAGGATTCACCGCTTCTCCATGACGAGTTCTGCCTCCAGTATCCGCAGCTCCTCGTGATGTGTGCCGAGTCTGTCGAACAGGCTGTGCGTGTGCAGAAGCGCGTCGCTGCTGGGGAGGTCGCTAGCTTGTATTCGAGTAATGCCGACTTTATTCATAGCTGGAAGTCCGAGATGAAGCTTTCACGCCTCTTTGTGAATACGAGCCCATGCCTCGCCTTTATTGAGGCGCGTGGTCAAGCCACAGAGCCTCGCTACGTCGATCACCAGTACATGGGGGACTATCTCCCTTCACGTGCTCGCTGGGAGGCAGAAGGTGCTCCTGCGAGTAAGGGGAAAAATGGTCATGTGACTTTCAAGCCATGGGAACTTCTCGGTTCGAAGCTCTCGAATACGGAAAAGATGCACCTGCATACGCTCTGTGATTCTATGGCTTACTGGTGGGGTGCAGTGTATGGCGCGGAGACTGAGTTCCGCAGTCATAGCGGTGTATGTATGTACAGGAGCTATCGCTACGCGAGCCTTCTTCTACGCATCCCCGCGTCTCTTAGTGAGTCTGACACGGCGGTGCTCTTAGCGGCTGCCCTGATGGTAGATCAGGAGCTGGAGATTAGTCTGGAAAGCTCGCGACCTTGGGTGGAGGAGTATTTCCGCCAGCGTCATGTGAAGGTGACTTTAGAGGATCAGTCCCAGTTGCAGGAGCGTATTAAGAATCTCGCTGCCTCTGATTGTCAGATTCGCTTCCCTCATGCGGACGCTGAGACCCGCGAACTCGCAGAAAAATGGCTCATCACGCTGCGTGATGAACCAGTCCTCGCTCATGCTCGTATGGAGCTGATGCGCCTCTGCCGCGTGCAGTGGGTGATGCAGCGCGGCAATCTGCTATAAGTTAAAGATGGTTACTGCACCTTCAGTGCCCATTCGAGGTACTTCAGCGACTCGTGCCATATCTTGGAAGGGGAGCTGCCGAGGACGACGACGATGACGGATTCACCGTTCAGCGTGCCACTAGAGATGAGGCAACGGCCTGCGGCATTTGTGTAGCCTGTCTTCATGCCGTTCACCCAGTAGTGCTTGGGGAGTAGCTTGTTTGTGTTGCGCACGCGTTTGGTTTTGCCATTCGCGAGTAAGAATTGGTACTCCGCTACGTCGGTGACACGGCGGATGAAGGGATTATTATAAGCCCAGCAGGCGGCTAAGGCCATATCGTAGGCGGTGGAGTATTGCGCACCGGGTAGTCCATGTGGATTCGCAAAATGGGTGTTCATCATGCCCATGCGCAGCGCACGGGCGTTCATCCTATCGACGAAGGCACTGACGCTTCCCGCGGTGTCACGCGCGAGTGCCGTAGCGACATCATTATAGCTAGCCGTGAGGAGGGCGCGGACGAGGTCGTAGCGAGTGTAGCTGTCGCCTGCCTTGAGGTCCATGCGGATGCGCGGAGTTTGTAAATCAGATTTTGTGATGGTCACCATGTCCTGCAAATTACCAGCATCGAGGACGCAGAGCGCGGTGACGATCTTTTGCGTGCTCGCTACCTGACGACGCTCGTGTTCTCGGTGTCCGTAGAGGAGTTTTCCAGTCTTCGGGTCGATGACGGCGATGGCGGCGGCGACTGGTTTCGGTGCTGGCGTGATCGGTGGCGTGAGGACAGTGTCGTAGGAGATGGGCTTGGCAGGGTCGTTCTTCCGAGGTAACGGTCTTGTCGTCGTCTGAGGGGTGGGGGTGCAGGAAGTTCCGATGAGGGAAAATATCGCTGCGATGGAGATGAAAATGGGCTTCATGTTGATGTGCTGAAATGTGCTATGATGCTATTGTTTAATTGAAAATTGTGCGCCAGCCTCCGCGACGATGTGCCCCGAGATTTGGAGGCGCATGAGCTGAGGGGTGAGTTCATGTGCGCCCATGCCTGTCGCTGTGCAGAGCTGATCGAGATGCCTGTTCCCCGCGGCGATGGCTTCATAGATGGCGCGGCTACTGGGCTCTAGCTGGGCGGCTGTCGGAGCTGTTGCTACGGCAGCGTGAAGCTTGTTTTTAGCTGGCTGAGGGGTCTGTGGGAATAGTTCTTGATGCTCTGGGGTATTCTGCCAGCCCATGTCAGCGAGTAATTCTTGCGAATGCGCGCAGAGTATAGCCCCATCGCGTATGAGACCATGGCTGCCCTTCGAGTATGTGCCGTAGATAGAACCAGGGACGGCGAATATGTGTCGTCCGTAATCATCTGCGGCGAGTCGTGCCGTGTGTAGCGCACCGCTGCGCTCTGGTGCTTCGACAACTACGGTCGCTTGACTCCATGCCGCGACGATGCGATTGCGCTGGGGGAAGCTCGTGTGGCTAGGGCGCATGTAGATGGGGTATTCGCTGACGACGCTTCCGCCTGATTCTAACATTCTAATCGCTAGGTCGATGTTCTTATCAGGGAAGAAGCAGCCATGCCCTGAACCGAGCACTCCGATAGTGTGACCCTGTGCATCGAGAGCTCCCCGATGTGCAGCCGCGTCTATGCCTAGTGCGAGCCCCGAGATGACGCTACAGCCTGCATCCGCTAGCTCGCGTGCGAGCTGCTGCGCTGCCTGCATGCCATAGGCAGAGCAGTTGCGCGATCCCACGATGGAGACCGCTCGCTTAAGCTCATTCCCTATCCATGCCCCCTTCACGTAGAGGATGATAGGGGCATCGTTCATGTGACGCAGATTAGGTGGGTATTCCTCGTCTAGGAAGCTGATGATGCGCACGCCGTGGCGATCGGCAGCTTCGAGTTCTTGGGCGAGATTCGTGCAGCTCTCCCACTGGACGATTGAGCTGGCTATTTTCTTTCCTATGCGCGGAACACATTCTAGCATGGAAATGGGGGCTTCCAGTGCTAGCTCAGCCGATCCGAAGTAGTCTAAGAGGGCTCGCGTTCTCATTGACCCTATACCAGGGATGAGATTCAGCACCAAAAGTGCCTCCTGAGGGGTGAGGCTCATGAAGGCTGTACGATGAAGTCGAGACCGAGATCAAGGGAGGGGACTGAATGCGTGAGGCAACCAAAGCTCATGAAGTCTACCCCTGTCTCCGCAGCGGCAGCGGCTGTTTCATAGCTGAGACCACCCGATGCTTCGAAATATGGCTTGACATTCTCACCACGCATGCGCACAGCTTCGCGCATCTCGTCATTGCTCATGTTATCAAGAAGAATATAGTCGACACCGCGTAGTGTTAAGAACTCAGCCACCTGTTCGAGAGTATCGGCTTCTAGCTCTACTTCGACATTTGGCTTATCAGCCTTCAGACGGTCGATGCCGTCTTGCATCTGCAGGAGGCTGCTTGCCGTCATGAGATGGTTATCCTTCACCATAGCACGGTCGTAGAGTCCGAGGCGGTGATTACTACCACCACCGTGACGCACAGCTGCCTTTTCGAGAAGGCGGTAACCAGGGGTGGTCTTGCGCGTGTCGAGAAGCTGGCACTTCGTATGAGCGATGCGCTGCATGTAGTGCGCCGTCATGGAGGCGACACCAGAAAGACGCTGGATGAAATTAAGAGCTGTGCGCTCACCACCGAGAATGGAACGCGCTGCACCCTCTATACGCATGACGACATCACCAGCCGCCACGGGAGAGCCATTAGGCTTTTCCACCGTGATTACGAGATCCGCGTCGACGGCCTTGAATACAGCCTCGGCGACATCCACACCAGAAACTACACCCGCGCTACGCGAGCGCATGAGAGCGCAAGCATTCAGAGATCCATCTACAAAGTAAAGGGACGTTACATCACCAGTTCCAAAGTCCTCCGCAAGGGCGAGAGCTACCAATTCATCGACATTATAAGAGACATTCATTTCGCTCATGCGTGTGAATATAGAGAAGAATCACCCACTTGTAAAGGAGAAAGTCAGAGTTGGAAGAAAAAGTCATTTTTGTATCAAGCGTAATTTCAGGTGTTTACAGGATTTGTGCTGGCTAAGCTGAGAAAAAAATTCAAAAAAGATTCAAAACATGCTTGACGCATCGGTGAGCTTTCTGTATACTCCTGC
>CAYJJD010000022.1:0-42238 GCA_964370425.1 uncultured Akkermansia sp.
TGTCAATCAAGTTAACGTATATGGGACGCCGTCCTTGCATCCTGCTTAAGGTCAGAGGACCTTAAGAATCCATTTAGGTGTCGCTTGTAGGGGGTGCGTCATTCATATATTAAAAATGAACTTTCTCATGCTGATAAAGTAAGAGCGCGCTTATGCTGTAGCAGAAGCGCGCTCTCTTGCGTTTAGATTAAGGGACTAATCTTGCGATTCTGTCTCTTTACTGCCTTTATGGTGCTGGCAGTCGCGGCATGATCCGCCGCAGCCTCCGCCTCCAGATGAGCAGGAGCTCTCATGTGACGATTTCTTTAATCGCCTCCAGATGAGGTAACTCATAAAAAGAAGGATTAGACTTAAAATGATGATATCGTCCATGAGTGTGGTCGTGATCGTGTTAGCGTGCGCAGCGTCCGCTCAGCGGGCTGATTCTGTACAGGAGGGCGACGAGTAGGATGCTCGCGAGGATCTGTCCTGCTCCGAAGATTCCATTCTGGATGCCGAAGCCGAGCTGGTAGACAACGAAGCCAGTGAGATAAGCCCAGATGCACATGTAGGCGATGGCGAAGCTCGTCCAGAATCCACTGTTCATCTCGCGGCGTATCGCACCGCAGGCAGCGAAGCAAGGTGCGCAGAGTAGGTTGAATATCATGAAGGACAGGGCGGCAAATGGCGTGAATGTGCCTAGCTCTTTCAGCGTGGCGGCTACACCTACTTCTTCGCCTTCGCCTTCTTCCTCTTCCGTTTCTTCTGTGGCGGGAAGGGGGGCTTGCACCTCGGAGTCGAACTGCCATGCGAGCATGGTCAGGAAGGTGAGGGCATTGTACTTCGGCAGAGCCGCAGTACGGGCGAACTCAGGTTCTGCTTCTTCTGCTGCGGCGACTTCTGCGCCAGCAGTTTCAGGGGATTTAGTAGCTTCCGCTTCTTCTTCCGTACCCGCGTAGAGCACGCCGAATGTACCGATGACTTGTTCCTTCGCGATGAGACCTGTGACCGTAGCCACAGTAGGACGCCAGTCAGAGCCCCAGCCTAGTGGTTCGAATACGGGGGCGACTGCATTACCTACGTCAGCGAGCATGCTTTCGTGAATGGTCTCGGCTTCCTGCATCTTCCATGTGTAGCTCTGGGTGAACCAGATGGTGGCAGAGGCGATGAAGATGATGCTACCCGCGCGCTGGACGAAGGACTTACAGCGTTCCATGGCGCGCAGGTTGATGCTCGTGCCAGATGGCATGTGGTAGGAGGGCAGCTCCATGAGGAAGGGGGTGTAACCACCCGAGAAGAAGCGAGTCTTGCGCAGGAGGAGTCCACTGAGGATGACTGAGCCTATGCCTGTGAAGTATGCGAGTGTCGCGATGTTTTGATCCTGACCGAGTAATAGACCGATGAGGGCGATGATAGGAAGCTTCGCGCCACAGGGCATGAAGGTCGTGAGCATGGCGGTCATGCGTCTGTCCTTTTCATTCTCAATCGTGCGAGTCGCCATGACACCGGGGATGCCGCAGCCCATGGAGACGAGGAGGGGGATGAAGGACTTACCTGACAGCCCCAGTGTGCGGAAGATGCGGTCCATCATGAAGGCGACACGCGCCATGTAGCCGCAGTCTTCGAGGAAGGCGAGCATGAGGAAGAGCACCGCCATCTGTGGCAGGAAGCCGAGGACAGCTCCGACACCAGCGACGATACCATCGGCGATGAGGCTGTAGACCTGATCACTGACTTGGAGGCCGAGGCGACCGAGCATCGCGATACCGAAGGCGATCGCGCTCATGAGGACGAGGTAGCCGGCGAACTCCAGACGACCGAGGCGACCTGCAAGCGTCATAGGCTTGAAGCTCTTCGGATGTGTCGCGAGTCCGTAGCGGTTCTCCTTCTGCTGGCCTGGCATGAAGAGCATGCCGAGTATCATCACGGCATTCGCCGCGTAGAGGAGGTACATGATACCTGTCTGGATGACATCAGGGAAATGAGGGCACATGTACTCCAGTAAAAAGGGCGCGATGGCGAGGTAGAGCCATGAGCCATTCAGCCCGATGTCGTGCAGACGGCGCAGGGCGGCAGGGAAGACGAGGCAGCTGCTGAGTACTGCCGTGAGCATGACGAGGCTTTCTATAGGGGCTTTACCCGCACCAATGAAGCCGTCGAGCCAGCCACCGACGACTGGTCCGAAGATCACATCGTTCGCCCACTCTGTACCCCAGTCACCGACGGTGGAGATGGAAATGTAGTAAATCGTCCACATCACGGCGGCGAATACGCCGAGACCGAGGACGCGGTTTGTGAGGATGCTATCCACCTTCTGGCTGAAGCTAGACTCGCGCTTCTGCTTCTTCTGCACAGCGTTCACCATCTTCACGATGCTGTCATAGCGCGCTGAGGCGATGATGGAGGCGATGTCGTCATCTTTCTCCTCTTCGAGTTCGCGTACGCGCTCTTCGATGAGGCTGTGTGTCTCACCGCTGATGCCTTTTGCGCTCAGCTGCTCGTGCTCGCTCTGGATGGCTTCGACGACATCGGCGCGTGGGACCTTTATCTGCTCGCCCACGTGGGTGATGATGGATTCGAGCTCTTCTCCGAGGTCGAAGATGGGGGGCGCGTCTGAGTGCTTGCGTACGAGTGCTGTCCAGAGCTCGTCGAGACCCTGCTTCTTCAAAGCGCTGATTTCAATGATGGGGCAGCCGAGCTGCGCAGAGAGCTTTTCTGTGTCTATCTTCTCCTTCACCAGATCCATCATGTTCAGAGCCATGATCATGGGGATGCCGAGATCGAGTAACTGGGAGCTGAGGTAGAGATTACGCTCAAGATTAGTCGCGTCAATAACATTCAGAATGAGGTCGGGGCGCTCTTCTAGTAGGTACTGACGCGTGATGCGCTCTTCGGGAGTGTAGGGAAGGATGGAGTAGATGCCTGGTAAGTCCGCTACTTGTACGTCTACTGTGTCGCGCAGCGTGCCACTCTTGCGCTCGACGGTGACGCCTGGCCAGTTACCCACGTATTGGCTCGCACCAGTCAGCTCATTAAAGAGGGCGGTCTTACCACAGTTAGGATTGCCCACGAGGGCGATGATTTTTTTCATAAGTGAATGGGGGATATTCTGAGGCTTCTTATTCGATGATGATATGCTCTGCCTCGCTGCTGCGTATGGAGAGCGTGTAGCCGCGCACGAGGATCTCGATAGGATCACCGAGAGGGGCGCGCTTGAGTACTTCTATTTCTGTGCCACGTGTGATCCCCATATCGAGGATGCGCTGCCGAAGAGCTCCATGGCTGCTGACGCGGAATACTTTCGCGCGCTCGCCTACTGGAACGTTTTTGAGGGATTGATGTGCTGTCATGTTCAGTTAGTCCTTTCTAACTTTAGTTAGCTTAAACTAAAAAGGTTAGCGGATTCTAACACTGAGACGCGAAACTGTCAACACACATTGTAGAAATACATAAAAAACGCCCCTAACTTCTTTTTGAAGATAGGAGCGCTGGTGATATATTTTATTTAAAACTCGTAGCTTATATCAATGCCTACATTGATCTGGAATCCATCGACGACTCCACCGAAATCACGGTCTATGGTCTTGTCATTGTCGCCCGAGGTGGTCATTTCTACCCATGGGGTGACGCTCCAGTTTGAGTCGCGGCCGAAAAGTCCACTATGTGCGTAGGGCTGGAAGCTCACACGTGCGCGGTACGCGTCCACGCCGTCAGCGTTTCCTGTCCAGTAGCCCGATGAGCCAGCGATGCCCACGAGGTATTCGAGATCAAGCCCCCATTGATGAGAGGTGAAGACTTCTGTCTGGCGGTAACCTGCTGCGAGATCGTAGTACCAGCCAGTCAGACCTGAGAAGCCATAGCCTAGCTGCACGCCTCCGAAGAAGCCTTCTTGCTGGTCATCATAGCTTAGTGTGAGGTTGATATCCTGTGCGATACTGTGCGCGGACTTCCCACGCTGCTTCGCGAAGAATCCTTCTAGCGTGCCGTAGCGGAGATTATAACCGACTTCTAGCATGGCATTCGGGAAGACTTCCTTGCCGAGGCGGTAGCCCCACTGGCTCATGTAGCCGTCGGCGAGGGCTTCATTTGAGCCCCAGATGCGACCGAGTTCGCCGAGGAATCGCTGGTGTAGCCCTGCTTGGAAGAGATTGCGATTGCTGCTGGTGTAGGAGGCTGCGAATGAGGAGTAGCCGTGGTCGCTGATGCTGTTTGTCACGCCCATGCCGCGTACATTGTAATGCAGCGTGTAGAGATTAAGATCGAGATCCCAGCTGTACTCGCTCGACTGGATCTCGCTGATGGCGATGGGGCGCGTGGCGACTGGTGCTGTCGGCAGTGTGAGCTGCTCGTAGCTGGCTGCTTCGACGATGGTGTCGAGATTCTGATCATCAGCTGGTGCGCTGACGCTGGTGTAGGATATAGGTCCAGAGGGGATGGGAGGCGGTGCCATCTGGGCAAAGCTAGGCGAGCCGGCGGCAAGGGCTAGGAATAGTAAACGATGTTTCATGATGTGAAAATGGTATATCGCTTATTATACCTTTCGCGTGAGCAAAAACCAGAAAAAGAGTCCGATGTGGACAAAATAACGCTTAAATAAGCGTCGTGGTTCCTTACACAGGCGGTACAGCCACTCGAATCCGCGCTGACGAATCCACAGAGGAGCTTGACTGACAAGGCCTGCGTGGAAGTTGAAGGCCGCACCGACGGCAAAGTACAGCGCAGGCGGAAGTGTGTCATCATCGAGCTGCTCTGCGAGCCAGCGTTCCTGCTTCGGGCAGCCGAGACCGACCCAGACGCAGTTCGCGCCGCTTTCGCGTATGAGGGTGCCGATGCGCTCATGCTCGCCCTCTGGCCATTCGCCCATGGGTGGGGAATAGCTGCCAGCGATGATGAGGTCGGGGAAGCGTGCCTTGAATTTTTCTTGGAGCAGACGCTGCGCTTCTTCCGATCCGCCGAGGAGGAAGTGGCGCACTGGCTGCTCACTCTGGCAGCCTAGCTCGCAGACGCGCTCCATCATGTCAGGTCCATAGAGGCGGTGAGCGTCGACCTTTTTCTTCTTGCGCATGAGCCACACGATGGGCATGCCATCGGGGCAGATGTAGTCGAAGGTGGCGAGCTTTGCGCCGTAGTCCTTCTCCCCGAGCGCGCGTGTGAGCACATGCACATCCGCATGCGCGATGAGCGTGGCTTTCGCGACGAGCGATGCCTGCTGCACGAAGTGCTCAGCCGCATTGTCTAGCGAGGAAACAGTGAAGGGAATACCGAAAATTTCTTGACGTGGTAGGGGGGACATAAGTAAGAATATCTCTGAGCTAAAATAGAAGAATGAGTCCAGATTGTCAAGACAATACAAGACCCATTCCCGCTAGTCTGCTGTTTATTACTGATCCATCGCATCCTTCTCGTCGAGGATGCCCGACTTCTCTAGATAATAGTCGTAGCCACCCGCATAGGGTGTGACCATACCATTGCTGATGTGCAGGGTCTTTTTCGCGAGGGCGCGGATGAAGTGTACGTCATGCGAGATGAACACCAGCGTGCCTTCGTAGTGATTCAGTGCCTGTGACAGAGCCTCGACGCTCTGGAGGTCTAGGTGAGTCGTCGGCTCATCCATGAGGAGGAGGTTCGGAGGATTCACAAGGAACTTCACGAGGCTGAGGCGTGACTTTTCCCCACCCGAGAGTACTTCGACGCGCTTTTCCACATCGAGACGGCGGAAGAGGAAAGAGCCGAGCACGGCGCGTGCTTCTTCTTCGCGTAGCTCATGGTTCGCATTCATGATTTCTTCAAGGACGGTGAAGTTCGGCGTGAGGTTTTCTGCGCGCATCTGGGAGAAGTACCCGATGCGAGTCGTCGTGCCGGGGGTGCGCTTCCCTTCGTCGATGGGGATGACACCAGCGAGCACCTTGAGCAGGGTGGACTTACCAGCCCCATTCGGACCGACAAGCACGATGCGCTCGCCACGCTCGATGAGCAAGTCGAGGTTCTTGTAAATGCGCTTTTCGCCATAGGCCTGACCTACCTTCTCTAGCTCCATGACCTTCTGCATGGCGCGTGGTGGCTGAGGGAAATTAAACTTGAAGATACGACGTGCCTGCTTAGGCTTATCCATGCGCTCCATCTTCTGGAGCTGCTTGATACGGCTCTGCACCTGCGCGGCCTTCGATGCCACGGAGCGGAAACGCTCGATGAAGGACTCGACATGTGCGATCTCCTTCTGCTGGTGACGCCATGCCGCGAGCTGATGCTCATAGCGTAGCTCCTTCTGCTCGACGAATGTCGTGTAGTTCCCCGAGTAGCGGATGAGCTTCGTGTTCTCAATGTCGTACACCGTCTCGACGAGCTCGTCCATGAAGTCGCGGTCATGGGAAATCATGAAGATAGCACCGGGGTAGTTCTTCAGATAACGCTGGAACCAGAGAAGGCTGAGAAGGTCGAGGTGATTTGTCGGTTCATCGAGCATGAGAAGGTCAGGCTCAGCGACGAGCAGCTGCGCGAGGTGCGCACGCATGACCCATCCGCCGCTCATTTCGCGTGCGGGGCGGTCGAAGTCTGAATCCTTGAATGCTAGCCCCTTGAGGATCTTCTTCGCCTTCGGTTCGAGCTGATAGCCGCTGTTCGCAATGAAGATATCCATCGCCTCGGCATAAGCATCGCTGCTGACATCACCCTTCGCCTCGCACTCGCGAATCACGCGGATAGCATCACCCATTTCGAGCGTGACGCTCATGGCGATTTCTAGCACCGTGCGATCTGTCGGATCTCCAGCTTCCTGCGCGAGGTAGCCTACGACGGCGTATTCGTCACGGTCGATGCGCCCTTCGTCGGGTGAATCCGTGCCGAGAATCATGCGGAAGAGTGTCGACTTGCCCGCGCCATTAGGTCCGACGAGCGCGATACGCTCGCCCCAGTTGACGGTGATTTCAGTTTCTGCGAACAGGGTACGACCCGCGTGTGCCTTGGTGAGTTTTTTGATGGTCAGCATGCGGGCAGCAGTATACAGACACAGGGGGTGCTTGGCAATAGTTTCTTTTATGAGAATTGTGTACAAGAAGAAATTCTCTTGACGTATACCCTATGGGGGTATAGTGTATCTCCTATGGACTGCTTTGATGAAGATAAGATGATGAAACGCCTCAACCGCATCGAGGGGCAGATTCGCGGGATTAAGCGCATGGTCGAAGAGAAGAAATCGTGCAATGAGCTGCTGATCCAAATAAGCGCGGCGAAGTCCGCCCTCCACCGAGCAGGGCAGGAGCTGCTCGAAGGCCACCTCGGTCACTGCGTGCATGACGCCATCGCACGCGGTGATGCGAAGCAGGCGCTGAAGGAACTCAGCGGTGTGATCGAAATCTTCTCACGCATTAGCAAAGGATAGTATCTCATGAGTAATACGGCTAACAATACGGTAAGCACTTGCTGCGCTACAGGTAGAGGCTCATGGATGCAGCGACTCAGCAGCCTGCCTGCGACCCTCTTGTCAGGTTTCGCCGTCCTGATGAGCCTCCTTGCACACTTCTTTGGTGCGCCTCTAGCGGAATTACTCCTGTCGCTCGTCGCGGTGCTCATCTCGGGGACTCCTGTCATGTACCGCGCCCTGCGATCCCTTTTCAAGGAGAGACGCATCACTGCCTCCCTGCTCATCACTATAGGGATGATAGCTGCCATCGCGATAGGGGAGTACTTCGCCGCTGCGGAAGTCGCATTCATCATGGCATTAGGCGAATATCTGGAAGACCGCGCTCTTGATAAGAGTAAGTCATCGCTCTACGCCCTGCTGGAGCTCGTGCCCACGCACGCGCGCCGCCTCCACCCCGAGACACGCGAAGAAGAGGACATCTTAGCCAGCGAAGTGCGCCTCGGTGATCTGCTGCGCATCCTCCCAGGTGAAAGCATCCCCGCCGACAGCATCGTCGAGCATGGCGAGAGCTCTGTCGACCAGTCTGTGCTGACAGGGGAATCTCTCCCGCTGGATAAAACTGTCGGCTCGGAACTACTCTGCGGCACGACAAATCTTTACGGCGTGCTGGAGGTTCGCTGCACGCGCGAGACGAAGGATTCTTCGCTTAACAAGATGCTGCACCTCGTCGAGGAGGCGAGCAAGAGCAAAAGCCCCATCCAGCGTCAGGCTGATAAATGGGCATCCGCGCTCGTCCCCATCGCCCTGCTCATCGCCGTGCTCACCTACATCTTTACAGGGCAGATCATTAATGCTGTCACCGTGCTCGTCGTCTTCTGCCCCTGCGCACTCGTGCTCGCCACCCCCGTGTCCATCATGGCCGCCATCGGGCATGCGAGTAAAAATGGCGTGCTTATCAAGCATGGTGCCGCGCTGGAAGAGCTCGGTAGCCTGAGTGCCATCGTGTTCGACAAGACGGGCACGCTCACACAGGGCGCGCTGCGCGTGAGTGATACCCTCTACTTTGGAGACAGCGCGCAGCGTGAGCTGGATACATGGATAGCACGCGCCGAAAAACGCTCCGAGCACCCACTGGCAAAAGCCCTCATGCGTCACTACCAAGAACAGTATGCCGACTCCCTGCTGACGAGTGATGATCTACGCGATGACTTCCGCATGCTACCGGGGCAGGGCGTGCATCTTCAAGCCGACGGGCGAGAAATCCTCTGTGGGAATGAATCACTCATGCGCCAGCATACAGTCACGCTCGGTGACTCTGTAGCAGGAGACATCCTGCGCCTGCGCTCCGAGGGGAAAGCTCTTATCTTCGTCGCGATGGATCAGACCCTCGTCGCCCTCATCGCCCTCTCAGACACCCTGCGTCAGGGCGCGCTGGAACTCGTCCCGCAGCTCCAGTCTCTCGGCATGTCCGTCAGCATGATGACGGGGGATAATCAGGTCAGTGCCCAGTACCTCGCGTCCCAGATGGGGATAGAAGAGGTACACGGCGAGCTCCTGCCCGAAGACAAGCTCAAGCGTATCAGGGAAAAGCAAGAAGCAGGGCATCAGGTCGCCATGCTCGGTGACGGCGTGAATGATGCCGCCGCACTGAAAGCCGCCGACGTGGGCATAGCCATGGCAAAGCTCGGTAGCGACATCGCTATCGACTCCGCAGACGTCGCGCTCTACGGTGAAGATATATCAAAACTCGTCTACCTGCGCAAGCTCTCCCGAGCGACGCTAGGCAGCATACGATTCAACATCGCGCTCTCGCTCGTGCTGAACATCGCCGCCGTCACCCTAGCCGTCGCAGGACTCATCGGTCCTGTCATTGGAGCCTTACTGCACAATGTGGGCTCGGTGCTCGTCGTGCTGAACGCCTCGCGCCTCGCCTATAGCAAGAAGCTCCTTTGATACCCTATCAGCGCACAGGAAGATCCCTCGTGTTCAGGGCGGCTAAGCCCAGTGTCGAGCCATTGTGCAGGAATGCTGTGAGCGTGGGGTCTACACCCAGTAGCCCCATGCCGAGCAGGGCGGAGTTACAGATGACGCTGGATTTGAAATTCTTGTCTATCTTCTTTACGAGTATGCGGCTGATCTTTCGCAGGTATAGGAGCTCATCGAGGTGGCCATTCGTGATGACGACATCAGCGACCTCACGCGCGATATCACTGGAATCCTTCAGAGCGACGGACACCTGAGCCTTCGCTAGAGCAGGGGCATCATTCACCCCATCTCCGACCATGATGACCTGACTGCCTTCGCGGCGTAGCTTGTCTATCAGGTCAGCCTTGTCCTGCGGAAGTACCTCTGCATACACTTCGTCTATGCCCAGCTGAGCCGCGATGGCGTGAGCCGTCTTAGAATTATCACCTGTCAGCATGATCACGCGCTCGATACCGAGTTCGCGTAATTCTGTGATCGTATCTGTCGCCTCACTGCGGGGAGGGTCTTCGATACAGATGATGCCTTCGAGCACGTCATGGCGTGCGAGGAAAATAGGGGAATACGCACCTATGCTCTCTAGCACGGAGGCGAGGGCAGTCTCATCGAAGGAAGCCTTCTCGTCTTCCAGCACATAGTGACGGCTGCCGAGGACGGTTTTTACGCCGCCGTAGTTCGCGCAGATGCCGTGGGCGACGATGTAGTTCACCTCCGTGTGGCGCTCCTCATGCTGCAAGCCCTGCTCCTGAGCCGCACGGACGATGGCATTCGCCACGCTGTGGGGGAAGTGCTCTTCGAGGCAAGCCGCCATGCGCAGGATCTCGTCCTCGGGTAATGAACCGAGGCTGACGACACGCGCGACGCTGGGTGATGCGGAAGTCAGTGTGCCTGTCTTGTCGAAAACGATGGTGTCCGCATGAGCGAAGCTGTCGAGGTACTTGCCACCCTTCACGAGGATATGACGCTCGGCACACTGCCTCATCGCGGAAATGATGGCGATGGGAGTCACGAGCTTCATGGCGCAAGAATAGTCGACCATGAGCACGGACAGAGCCTTGTGAACATCACGCGACAGGGTGTACACGAGACCGAATAAGAGGAAATTATAAGGGACAAGCCCATCGGCGATGCGCTCCATCTTGCTCTGAGAAAGAGATTTCTGCTCCTCGCCCTCTTCTATCATCTGCAAGATCTGGGCGATGCGTGTCTCCTGCGACTTACTCGTCACTTCGACGACGATCATGCCTTCCTCTATCACCGTGCCTGCGTACACGCTCTTACCTGTGGACTTGAACGCCGCTGTCGCTTCACCCGTCATGCTGCTCTCATTAATGAGGGCTTCTCCGTCGGTGATGCGGCCATCCACTGGGATGAGATGTCCCATCTGGATGCGTATTCTGTCGCCCGCCTCGATCTGCGCGAGAGGGACGAGCACATCGAGCCCCTCTGTCACCTGCCATACCTGATCTATATTGATGGCGAGCGACTGGGTGAGGATATTCTTCGCACGGTAGCGGGTGTAGGTCGCGATGTGCTCAGAAAGAGTCAGCATCATCATCACGGATGACGCACTCTTGATCGAGCCATGCCAGAGCGAGGCTGCTATGGCTGCGCCGTCGAGCACATCGACATTGACATCCCCCTTCCACAGGGACAGGATGGCGCGTTTCACATAATGGAAGGCACTGAAGAACACAAGCCCCTTGAATAAACTGAAGGGGATGAGGTAATCGCAGGCAAGCTTCCTGAGACCCATGGCCATCAGGGTACACTGGAACTGCGCTTTCGCTTCGAGCGCGACTTGCTCACTCGAAGGGGCGCAGATGGGAATATCTTCGCGCCTCAGTGCATCGAGCGCGGAGATGATGCTATTTCTGCTGATCTGCGGGGTGTACGTGATCAGGATGCTGCCGTTTATGTGATTCGAGCGCGTTTCCAGCACGCCCTCCTGCTGCTGGAGTAGGGAGCAGATGCCGTAGCCCTGCTCCGCGCTAAAGATATGCACGCCGTAGCGCACTCTCAAGCGACCGGGCTCGTCATAAACGACACGATAGCGCATTACTGTGAGGCTTTAGAAGCTTCGTTGTCCGCGATAGCCTTCTTCTTCGCATCGGCGTAGATGTCCTCTGCTTCTTCGCGAACGCTGTGGAGACCAGCCTTCGCTTCATCGAGGAGTAGCATGGCCTTCGCGAGACCATTCACGCAGACGCTGCGCGTAGCTTTTGCCTTGATCGCCTTGCGGCCGATGATGGTGCTGGCGATGCCGCCGATGAAGAATAGAGCCTTAGTACTGTAGAGACATTTGAACATATGGATTACTTTCTATGTTGTTTTCGAGGGGGAAATGATGCCTCTAGTATCCTAGATTGTTTAAAAAAGTCAACGAAAAAAGGCAAAGGAATAAGCTATTCATGCGGCTATTCAGGGCGTAGAAAAATGCTAGGCAAGGCTATCTTTTTCTCAGCGAGTTCAGCGTCTAGTGATTGGAGTCTTTCCAAGGTCTCCGCCTCTTTTAGAAGAGATAGGAAAATAACTGCGTCAGTAGCACTGAAGTTAGTAATAACTGATTTTAAGCGAGCTATCCTTTTCGTTGCCTCCTGCTCGTCTTCTGACTTCTGCGCTTCTTCGAGAATGCTCATCAGCGCGTCGACGCAGTGCTGCGGACTCTGGCTCTGCTCGGCTAGCTCCAGTGCCTCGTCAGCAGGGTTCGAGCAGGCGACGAGGAGGAAGGGGATCGCGGAGAGGAGGGGGAGGGTAGACTTAAGCTTCATTTGAGGCGTATGGGTTTGTTAATCTCCTTGAGCGTGCGCAGGACGTACTTCACGTTGCGGTCGATGGTAGGTTCGCTGAACTGGCCTATTTCCAAGTCTAGCTGGAGGATGCGCTCTACTTCCGTGTTGATATCCTTGTTCTCACGCAGGAACTGACGCTGGAGTTTCTGTTTCTGCTTGTCGTCTAAGGCATGGTAGTTGTGGTAGAGCTGCACGATGAAGATCTTCCCCTGATCGAGACTATCTTGGTCGTCTATGCTCTCGAGTACATCCGTGCCTGCCTCCATCATGAGCTCGGGTGTGTTCGCCGCCTTCACGCGCTCTTCTAGTGACGGACCGCAGGAGACGAGTGCGAGGAGTGAGAGGCTTAGCGCTATGCTGTGAAGGAGTTTTTTCATGCTGGATCGAGGAGGGGGCTGAGGAGTTCTTCTAGTTGTTCGTAGCTTTCGACACGTGAAAGCTGGGGACGCAGTGCCTTCGTACCGGGGATGCCCTTCGCATAGGAAAGGAGGCGCGAGCGCATGGCGCGCATGGTGCTGATCACTGAGCCATAGTGTCCGCTGTCTAGCGAGAGCTTCGTGTGGCGCAGCATGAGGGCGAGGCGTTCTGCCGCGCTGGGGGGGGCTGGGATCTCGCCTGTCTTTAGGTAATGCTGGCACTGGGAGAATATCCACGGATCGCTCATGGCGGCGCGCCCTATCATGACACCTGCGACCGCTCCCCGCTCGCGTATCTCGCGCACGCGCTCGGGGCTGCGTATGTCGCCATTTCCGATGATGGGGATCTCTGGATGGGCGAGGGCGCAGTCGGTGATGATGTCCCAGTTCGCCTCGCCGCCGTACTGCTGGGAGCGCGTGCGACCGTGTATGCTGATCGCGGCAGCACCCGCGTCAGACAGACGCTGCACGCATTCGTGGGCATTGATGCTCGTCGCATCCCAGCCGACTCGTATCTTTACCGTGACGGGGCAGCTGTCCTCCATCTCACGCACGACATGCGCGGTGATGTCTTGGAGGAGGGGGAGATCTTTTAAGAGGGATGAGCCGCCATTTTTCCCCACGACTTTGGGCACAGGGCAGCCCGCATTGATGTCGATGAAGTCGGGCTGCATCGCGTCGTAGATGATGCGCGCGGCAGCGGCCATGTTCTCGGGCTTGCTGCCGAAGATCTGCACACCGAGTGGGCGGTGATCATCGCTGAACTGCACGTAGCGTCGGTTACGCTCCCATGCTTGTAAGACCCCCTCGGCAGAGACGAACTCCGTCATGAGGACATCCGCGCCCATCTCCTTGCATATACTGCGGAAGATGGGGTCGGTCACGCCCGCCATGGGCGCGAGGTAGAGGGGGAACTTCTCCTTGTCTGCGAGGAAGGGGAGGGTGGGGCGGCTCATGATAGGATGTGTGTGTGTGGGGGGGGAGGAGGATTGCTTAGCCCTTGTAGCTGCGGCAGCGTTTCATCCAGCCAGCTAGCCAGCGGGATTCTCCGCGAGAGGGGGGGGCATTACGCACGCGACGCTGGAGTACGACGGAGGCGGCACGTGAGAACTCAGCTGTGGCGGCTGATCCCTGCGGGCGACCACGCATCTCTTCGAGTACCTGAAGCAGCCCCCAGTTCGTGCCATTGTATCGCTCGTTCATGGTCAGCCCCTCGCCCTTGAAGTTCACATAGTCGATGAGGCAGTAGTTCCCACGAGCCGTGCGAGCCAGTGCGTAATACCGTGCGGCGACATTGCTCGGCTGCTTGCTCGCCTTCATCATGGAGGGGAGAGCCGCGCGTGAGCGTCTGATGAGGAAGGCTGTCTGGAGACCGAGGTTCTGGCTGAGCCACGCGCGCATCTTATCAGCCTTACCGCTTCTGTCTGCGAGGAAGGCGGAGCGGTTCGACCATGGGGCAGCTCCCTTTAAGTAACTAGGGACGCGCACGCCGCGCTCTTCAGCGAACTGGACAAAGCTAGGCCAGCTCTCCTTGAAGGGAGGACGCACGCCGCGTGGGAACCAGATGAAATGCGCGATGCCCAGCGACGGGAAGCTCTCCCCTACATTCCACGAGACAAGCCCCTTGACCGTGCCCGCGCACTCGTTCTGCCATACCATATTGCCGATGACAGCGGCGGTTTTACGAGGGAGAGGCGGGAGACCGCGCTGTTGTTGCTGTTGTTGAGCGCAGCTGGAGGTGAGGACGCTCGCGAGAAGGATAAAAAGACAGTGACGTAACATGAGAATAGAAAAATGCGTGGCTATAAATTAGCAGATAATAGCCCGAGAGTAAACCCCAATTCTCGTCCTGCATCTCACCGCGTGCTGCGGCAGCACAGACAACCGAGAAGAAGAAATATAACTTTTCTTGTTTAAAATCGTGATTTATCCTTGACATTCGTCTGTTCGTATGTCATATTGTCGCCCCGCACAGTACGCTTACGCTGGATGTCAGCTGAGTATGGAGACTGAGCAAGAACAACCAATATCTAATTTATAAAATCACATTATGGTCGCAATTCGTCTTAACCGCCAAGGTTCCAAGGATCGTCCTTACTACAAGATCGTTGTCGTAGATAGCCGCGCACGCCGTGACGGTGCATTCATCGAGCAGGTAGGCACTTACAACCCCATGGCTGAAGGAGAAAACTACACACTTGACCTCGCTAAGGTCGACAAGTGGATCTCCAATGGTGCCCAGCCTTCCGATACTGTCGCTTCTATCATCAAGAAAGAGCGCGCTAAGGCCTAAGCCTAGCACAGATCTTCATTCCAATTTTTATTTGGTTGTTAGCGCATCTCGGTTCATGTGACTGAGGTGCGTCTTTCTATGTTTGGGATATGATCTGCTGGCGTCATATACCCTTGACATGAGAGAAGCAGCCATGCTAGAGTAGAGACCTTATTAAACTCATTCCCCTATAATGAAGTCGCATTCTCTATTTTCAGCTAGTTTGATCGCCGCCCTGATGCTCTCCTCCTGCGAGACTCAGAGGAGGTACTTTGATGCCTCGGGGAATGAGATTGACGCGCCCGACGACTCCCCGAAGTCTAGTTCTCTACAGGATCGTTACACGAATACCTTCACCATGAAAAAGACAGCCGATGGCATCCCAATGGCCGGAGGGAATAAGGTGAGCTCATTTCAAGCGGATATCGACTCTGCCCGCAGTACCTCCAAGGATGGCTTAGAGAGAAAGAGCTTCGATGGCGTACGCGAGTTTTCAAGAGAAGGGCGTGGAAATGACTGGGCAGATCGCCGCGTGGCGAAAGAGGAGTTCGGCGATGCTAGAAAAGAAGCCTACTCGCGCGAGATGCAGCCTGACTTCTTGAACAACAGGTCATCGTCCTATGGAGGGAAAGTAAACTCCTTCGCCAGTAACCGCTCTGGCTACGAAGGCGAGGCGATGGAGACCTCACGATCACGAGACGAAGGGCGCGACGGCTCATTTTCCCGTGACGATAGTTCAAATTATTTCGAAGAGCAGCGTGCGAATAGTCCCGAGATGCGCGTCATGTCACGAGATGAATACACGCATATGAGCCTCGAAGAGAGCCGCACCCTCATGGGTCGCGACAGTGACGAGGATTGAGGTTTCTCTGTATTCGCTTTGTATAGAGGTATTCCCGTGCCTGAGCGTGATCATGTCTGTGCTTGCGTAATTATTTCGTTGACTTTATCTAAAATATCGTTAGCATAGGGAGATAGTCTCATCAGTATGAGTCGTATCTAACCATCATTCATTTATTCTCATTATGACAACTCCCCTTCTTAGCTCTATAGAGCGCGTAACCGAAACAGTAGCAGGTATTCTCCACATAGGTGTAGGAAATTTCCACCGTGCACATCAGGCTTTCTACACCGACCAATTAATGAAAAAAGGTGCAGCTCAAGGCTGGGGGATATGCGGCGCGATGCTGCTGCCTTCCGATGAAAACCTTTATAAGGCACTGACATCTCAGAATAATCAGTACACACTCACCATTTGCGGTCGCGATGGCGTCGATGAGGTCTGTCAGGTGTCTTCCATTGTCGAGCTCCTCTGGGCTGGTGAAGATCATGAGGCTATTCTTAATAAGATAGCAGATCCCGCCATTCGTATCCTATCGCTCACCATCACAGAAGGTGGTTATAATATTGATAAGTCTACTGGTACTTTCCTTCTGGATGAAGCGAACATCGCTGCCGATATTGCGAATCCACAAGGCGTGAAGACGGTGTTCGGAACGATAGCTGAGGGCCTGCGTCGCCGCATGAAGGCGGGAGCAGGTCCGCTTACTCTCATGAGCTGTGATAATCTTCAGCATAATGGTGACACGGCAAGCTATGCGTTTAATAGCTTCTTTGCTGCGCAGGATGCCGAGCTCGCTGCATGGGCTGCTGAGAATGTCAGCTACCCGAACAGCATGGTAGATCGCATCACGCCTGCCACGCGCCCCGAGGATATAGAACGCCTCAACGAGCGTAATGCTACACAGGATGCCGCTCCTGTCTATTGTGAAGATTTCATCCAGTGGGTGATCGAAGACAAGTTCCTCGCAGGTCGTCCCGCATGGGAAGATGTCGGTGCAGAAATGACGGATGATGTCACGGACTTTGAAAAGATGAAACTCAGCCTGCTGAATGCCTCACATACTCTGCTAAGTTACCCTTCTTTCCTCAGTGGCTACCGTAAGGTGGATGATGCGATGCATGATGAAAGGATTGTGAAGTTCGTGCGCAGCTTCATGGATGAAGATATTACCCCCTTGCTCACTGCTCCTGCGAATACTGATCTGGAGCTCTACAAGCAGACGCTTGTCGAGCGTTTCGCGAATCGCAGTGTGAGTGATCAGATAGCGCGCCTGTGCTACGATGGGCTTTCCAAGTTCCCTGTCTACGTCATGCCGAATCTTGCTCGCCTCATCGCGGAGGAAAAAGACCTGACACGCGTCGCGTATCTCATCGCGGCTTACCGTCATTACTTGAAGGTTCACACGGATGATGCAGGTGCTGACTTCGAGGTGGCTGAGCCATGGATGAACCCTTCAGACGAAGCTGCTATCGCTTCGAATGATGCTCTGGATTTCCTCGCGCTTTCGGCATTCAGCAGCGTGGACTTGAAGACTGTTCCCGCCTTCGTGAGCCTGTACGAAGAGATGCTTTCCTCCATAGTCTCGATCGGGGCGATGGCCACTCTGGAGGCTAAGGTTCTTTCTTAAATCTCGTTAATTTTTCTTCGCATGTCTGAACAGCTGAAGCGTGGACTTGGTCCTTTCATCATCCTCACGCTCATTTATTTCATCGTCGGATTTTTGACGACGGTGAATGGTCAGTTACAAGGACCTCTGAAGGTATCTTTCCTTTCAGAGGTGGTGGGGCTGAAGAACACGCTCACCACTCTCATTTCCTTCTTCTTCTTCCTCGGCTATCTTGTGAATAGCACGCGAGGTGGGAAGTGGATTAATGAGGTGGGCTACAAGAGTACTCTGCTGCGAGCCCTCTACTTCATGGTAGCGGGGCTTGTCTGCTACGCTCTCTCTTCATTCTTCGCGATTTATCTGCCGACGATGACCTTGTCTATGGGGGCGGATATCGTGCCTGTAGGATTCCTCGTCTTCTTGCTGGGTTCTTTCTTCATGGGGACATCCGCAGCCATAGGGCAGGTGGTGATTAATCCCTACATCGCAGCTTATGACCTACCTGGTACGCAGCCTGTGCAGCGTATGAATATCGTCTGCGCGATTAATTCGCTCGGTACGACCATCGCGCCTTTCTTTGTCACAGGTGTGATCTTCGCGGGTGTGTCTATGTCTCAGGTGAAGGCTGATCAGCTGCTGATGCCGTTGCTCATTATGGCGGCTTTCGTGGTCGCGGTCACGGTCATCACGTCGCGCCTCTACTTGCCGAATCTTGAGGAGACTCGCAGTGAGGGTGGTGAGACGCTGAAGCGCAGCATATGGAGCTTCCGCCATTTAAGGCTAGGTGTCATTGCGATTTTCTTCTACGTCGGCGCGGAGGTATCCATCGGCGTGAATGTGAATCTGCATGCGATGCAGCTCATTGAAGAGGGGGGAGCTCTTAGCTTCTTCGGGAAGGATCAAATCGTCTTCGGCGGCATGGACTTCGGTATACCGGCTCTGCTGGCGACTCTGTACTGGGGTGGTCTGATGGTGGGACGAATCGTCTTTAGCATGTTTAATCAGGTTTCTCCTCGCGCTCTCTTGACCTCAAGTGCGCTCTGTGCTATTCTTCTCACGGTCGTCGCCATCATCACGAATAACCTCTGGGTGCTCATCTCGGTGGGTCTCTGCCACTCCATCATGTGGGGTGCGACCTTCACCCTCGCGATTGAGGGGCTTAAGCAGTACACATCGCGCGCATCGGGCGTGTTCATGATGGGTGTGTTCGGTGGGGCGATTTTCCCAGTGTTGCAAGGCGTGATGGCAGATAAGGTCTGCGGCTGGCAGTGGAGCTGGCTCATCGTCATCCTCTGTGAGAGCGTGCTGCTCTATTATGCACTCTGGGGATCACGCGTGCGTGAAGAAGACCTCACGGAGCTATAAAACTTTACTCAATAGAATCACATTATCATATGAATGAACCTGTCACTATCGTCGGGCTAGGAGAGATACTTTGGGACATGCTCCCAGATGGAAAAAAGCTAGGAGGCGCGCCAGCTAACTTCGCTTACCACGCGTCGCAGCTCGGTCACCGCGGAGTGATCATCAGCGCACTCGGCGCAGATGAGCTCGGTGATGAGATACGTGCGATCATCGCCGATCGCGGTATCGCGAATCATCTGCCTACTGTCGCTTACCCCACGGGCTCGGTCGCTATCCAGCTCGACGAGCGTGGTATCCCTCAGTATGAAATCTGTGAGGATGTCGCATGGGATTACATCACATGGTGTCCAGAGATGGCAGAGCTCGCAGAGAATACACGCTGCGTCGTCTTCGGGTCGCTCGCCCAGAGGCATGAGGTGAGTCGCGCGACGATTCAGCGATTCCTCAGCGAGATGCCAGAGAGTGAGGAGGTCTTGAAGATTTTCGACATTAATCTTAGGCAGCATTACTACAGCAAGGAGCTGATAGAATCTTCCTTCCAGCTTTGCAATGTGCTTAAAATTAATGATGATGAGATACTTGTCATTCAGGATCTCTTCGGTCTAGAAGACAAGTCACGCGATGAGATCTGTCAGTACCTCATCATGAGCTATGATCTGCGCTTCCTCATACTCACCTGCGGAAAGCTCGGTAGCTGCATCTATACGGCGGAGAGCCTAGAGCCTGTCAGCTTCGTGCCCACACCTGATACGCCTGTCGTGGACACGGTGGGGGCTGGAGATTCCTTCACGGCTTCGCTCGCGTCAGCCCTGCTCTCTGGGAAGATTAGTCTTGCGGAGGCGCATGAGTTTGCTACTGAGGTCGCGACCTTTGTCTGCGAGCATCACGGGGCTATGCCTACGCTGAGCGGGGAGCTGATCAGACGCTTGGATTAATTTTCAGCATCACCCGCGACACTGCGCGGTGTATTCACGCCACCGATGAGGAGGACGATTTCTCCCTTCGGTGGCTGCTTGCTGAACTGAGCCGCGAGTTGCTGAGCGCAGCCGCGGTGGTAGCTTTCAAATCTTTTCGTTAGCTCACGCGCGACACAGATGGGAGCATCCCTATCCAGTGTGGCGATGAGGGTGACGGTCTTGACAATACGATGTGGGGACTCGAAGAAGATGCTCGTGTGCTTCGCTTCTAGAGCCTGCTGTATCATCTGGTTTTTTTTTCCTGATTTCACAGGGAGGAAACCACCGAAGAAGAAGGCGTCGCTCGGCAGTCCTGAGCCGACGAGTGCTGTCATGACGGCACTAGGTCCAGGGAGTACTGTAAAGGCGACTTCTGCCTGCTTCAGTGCCTGAATGAGGCGATAGCCAGGGTCGCTGACACCTGGCATGCCCGCATCGCTGACGACAGCGAATCGCTCGCCTGCCTGCGCGCGCGTGACGATTTCTGCTGCGCGGTGCGCCTCGTTATGCTCGTGCAGGCTGAGGAGTTTCTTATCCCTGATTTCGAGATGGGCGAGTAGCATGCCTGTATGGCGTGTATCCTCGCAGCAGATGACATCCACACCCATGAGAGTGTCTACGGCTCGCTTTGTGATGTCATCCCTATTTCCTATGGGGAGGGAGACGAAGCTGATGGGGTATTCTATCATCTTAGCTGCTCATGATGACGAATTGAAGATCCTCGGCTGTCTTTTGGGCAGCGTAGCCGAGGGCTGATTCACGTGCTGTTTGCACGTTTCCTGATTCGTTAGAGAATGTGGTGGTATTCCTCAGCCTTCCCTCGTAGATGCTTTTACCTGTACTGTTGTTCAGCACCTCATACTCGACGACGAGAGTGATATCTATTTCCGAGCTGATGTAGGTGTTCTCAGGATTCGGCCGCACGGAGTTAAAGCTGATTTCTGTCACTGTACCACGAATACGGATATCGGCATCGCTTGAAGAGGCGAGCTTGAATGTCCCGTCACGCTGCATCGTGTCGGCTACAGCGTTTGTCACGAGTATGCCGGCGAGGTGCTCAAGTGAGTTATTCTCAAACATTTCAACGGTCACGGTCTTAGCATGCTGCAAGGGCGCAGGCTTGCTGAATCCCAGATTGTAACCGCAGCTGCTCAGCCCCATGGCGAGCAGCATGCTCAGTAGGTAAGTCTTCATCATATGCGCGTAAAAGGAGAGATGCTAGATGAGAAATGTGGGTTCGTGCTGTCGTCGCTTATTGTGCGAGAGCCTTAGCCTGAGGTAGAAGCTTACGAGCTTCGGCGGCTGCTTTCGGGTTAATATCCGCCTGACGGATGATATCTTCTAGGGCGAAGACGGCGGAGCGGTACTCCTTCGAGCGTTCGAGGTAGTAGCGCGCTACTTTCAGCTGCTCGTCTACCATGAGTTGCTTCGTTTTAGCGGCGAGCTTCGCGGCTTTAGGCGCATCCTTGTGGTCGGGGAAGAGGAGGGAGTACTCTTCGAAAGCTTCCTGCGCCTTGTTGAGATTCACTAAGTTTCTGTCTCCTCGAGACGCGCTCTGCATCCAGAGTATACCCACTTTCATCTGGGCGGCGGCCGCGTGAGAGCTCGTGGGGTATTCGTTCACGAGCTTTGTGTAGGTCGCGAGTGCCTTCTCTGTGTTCTCGCGTTTGAGATGGTAGTTACCCAAGACCAGTGTCGATTCTGCTGCTGAATCGCTGAAGGGGGCATTCCTGATGACGGTTTCCAGCCACTCGACAATGACGCTGGAATCCATCGGTGGAGTCCATGCACCCCAGAATACGGTGCCCTTGATTTTCCCTGTCGCTGCGCCATGGGCGAGTGCTCGCTGTCGTGCGATGGCTTGTGAGTAAAGGGTGCTATTCGGATGGTTCAGGATGAGCTTGTCGTATTCCTTGAAGGCATCGCGTACTTCGTCTTCGCGCTCGTAGCACTGAGCTATGTAGAAGCGTGCTTTTGCCGCGGTTTCTGTGAGAGGGTACTCATGGATGATTTTTTCGAAACGATCGCGTGCTCTGCTGAACTCGCTGGCAGACATGTGGTTCATCCCATCCTGCATGATGCGTTCTGCTGCGTCTTCGTTATAATGCGAGCTGCTGATGGGGAGTGCATCATCATTAAAAGATTCGCACATACTGAGGAGTGATGTCGCGAGAGCTGCTAGTGTAAGGAGGTGGAATGATTTCATGATCCGAATGATTCTGTGGGTTATTGGAGTGAAATTAGCTCACTCCTTTTTGCAGGAGTGAGCTAATTAAATGGGGTTATTTCTTACCGTAGACGGCTTCGGCGTCAAAGGCGCAGCCATCGTCGGCGGGTTTCAGTTCGACAGGCGTGCCGTCTGGTACTTCGTCGCCCAGAGGAAGAGCGCGGAAGAAGCAAGAGCCATGACCCGTGTGGCATGCGCCAGCACCGAGCTGGTCTACGTAGAGAATCAGCGCATCTTGGTCGCAGTCGATGAGAATTTCGTACACTTTCTGGATGTGACCAGAGGTCGCGCCCTTGTGCCAGATCTCTTGGCGAGAGCGTGAGTAATAAACGGCTTCACCTATTTCGAGCGTCATCTTGAGAGACTCTTCGTTCATGTAGGCGAGCATGAGTGGCTGCTTGGTCTTATGATCCATAGCGAGAGCAGGGATGAGACCGTCAGCATCGTATTTAGGAGTGAGGAGCATTTTTTGCTCGGCATCCTTGTAGGAACCACGAGGGGCGAAGATAATAGATTTATTCGACATATCGGCTCGCAGTATAAAGTGTTTTTTAGAAAATTGCAAGACAAGATCCCCAATATGACTTTATTTTGCTTTTCAAATGAGGGGCAACATGGCAAAATAACGCCGAAACAATGAATAAAATTCGAATCTACCAGCCTCTTTTTGTTATTAGTGCTTTGATTTCTCCCCTCAGCGCGCAAGACAGTTTTACGAATAATCCCGAAGTGCTCGAGTTCACCGGCTCTTCAGGCATAGACCCCGTGTACAGCTCACCTACATCCCTATCTTCTGAAGAACTCTTCGTCTACGATGATCAGATGTATACGACAGACTGGCAGGGAAATAGTTCGCCTCCTTCTCATGTGCCACATGTCCAGCGCAAGGCATCGGCTGTATTCGAGTACTTCGCGCAGCAGGATTTCAGAGCCGCAGACGGGAAGTTTTCCTATGCGAATGTTTATCTGACTCTCCCACTCGTCAATCCACAGCGCTACGAGTATCGTGGCTGGCATCTGGACGTGTCGCTCAACGTACGCGCGACCTTCTTCGACGTATCGGGCATCGACCTCATTAACGAGGAGGATCTCTACACGGCAGGAGGGATAGCGTCTATTTTCTATAATATTGATGAGAAGGCGCGTCTGACTTTTGGCGTGACGCCTCAGTTCTCCTCGGATCTTAATAATTTATCTAGTAGTAATTTTTACTTTGGTGCATTCACGGCTTTCACCTACAAGGCGAGTGATAAAATCCGCGTCACGATGGGCGTGTCCTACATGCCTGACTATTACAGCCACGATATCTGGCCGCTCGTCAATATCAGCTGGGAAGTCGCACCGAAGTGGGATCTGCGCGTGCAGTCGCATCGTCTCGGACTCATCCGCAAGGTGGGGGCTCGCGAGAGTTTTGAATGGGGACCTTTCTTGCAGTGGAATCACTTCCTCTGGTCGGTGAAGCGCGGAGGCCGCACGGATCTCATGCGCATGGAGAGTCTTCTTCTCGGTGTGCAAGCTCAGTACAACAAGCAGACGATGAATGGTACGAATATGCGCTTTTACGCAGATCTGGGGCTGAACTTCGATCAAGAAATCCGCTTCGAGCACAAGGACAGCGGTGCGCTACGCGAGCGTTACAAGGCTGACTCTGGTCTCTACACGCGCCTCGGCATGGAGTTTTCTTTCTAATTTTAATTCCTGTATTATATTTTAGCTCGCATTAATGCTTTGAGCCTGCTATAATGATCGCCAGAAATTATGAGTGAACAAGCCTGTAATAATTATCGTCGTATCCTTCTGAAGTTGAGCGGTGAAGCTCTGCGCGCCCCTGGTAGCCGTGATAACATCTCTCCCGAGATTGTCGCACGCATCGCTGGCGAAATCGTCGAAGCCCAGAAGACTGGTCATTTACAGATTGCTATCGTCGTCGGCGGTGGTAACATCTGGCGCGGCGCGAAGGCTAGCGTTCGCGGTATGGATAGACCTACCGCTGACTACGTGGGCATGCTTGCCACGGTGATGAACGCGCTTTCCATCTCTTCTGCGATTCAGGAGCTCGGTGTAGACTGCCACGTGCAGAGTGCTATCGAGATGAAGAATGTCGCCGAGCCTTATGTTCGTAACAGCGCACGCGCTCAGCTGCGTGACGAGAGCATCGTCGTCTTCGCCGCAGGTACAGGGAATCCCTTCTTCAGCACAGACACAGCAGCAGCACTTCGCGCCTGTGAGATTAATGCGGAAGTGGTCATGAAGGCGACATCCGTCGATGGTGTGTACACCGCCGATCCGAAGGTAGACCCGACAGCGACGCGCTTCGATCAGATCAGCTATGAGGAGTGCATCCAGCGCGAGCTCAAGGTGATGGATCAGACAGCATTCACGCTGTGCAAGGATAACAAGAAGCCCATCGTGGTCTTCGACATGCACCAAGAAGGTAACATCACCCGCGCTCTCCTCGGCGCAAACATAGGCACAGTCATCACCGACTAAGCCACCTCATCCCCCTCTTTTTATTAACAAATTATCTAAAAACTAAAAAAATATCATGGACGAAGAAACACTTTTATTAGAAACAGAAACCTCGATGGAAATGATCATGGAGCGTATGAATGAAGACTTCGGTGGCGTGCGCACTGGCAAGGCCTCCCCCGCGCTCGTGGATAACATGGACATCTACATCTCCAGCTACGGCAGCTCGATGAAGCTCAAGAGCATCGCGGTGGTATCCACACCTGACGCACGCAGCATCCTCATCCAGCCATTCGATCACAGCACGCTTCACGATATCCGCAAGGCTATCGAAGAAAGCCGCTTGAATCTCAATCCTGTCATCGACGCGCGTTCTGTCCGACTTCCTATTCCTGAGCTCTCTGGTGAGCGCCGTAAGGAGCTGTGCAAGTTCGTGAAAGGTCTAGCCGAAGACACACGCGTCCGCATCCGTGGCGCACGTAAGGCTGGCATGGATAGCATTAAGAAGATGAAGGCTGATAACGTCCTTACAGAAGATGGTGCTCGTGGCGCAGAAGAAAAGGTGCAGAAGCTTACCGATAAGTTTGTCAAGGTGATAGACGAGCAGGTCGTCGCCAAGGAAAAGGAGATTATGACGGTTTAATCTGTCGATCTGATACGAACACTATACTATAGTAGAGATATGAGTACAAAAGGAACGACAAATGTTCTTGCCTCGGGCATCGAGATCATCGGTAGCATTGAGTTTAGCGAAGATATGCACATTGATGGTCGCATTGAAGGTGAGATTAAGTCACAGGCTGGCAAGGTAACGATAGGTCAAACCGCGCAGATCAAGGGGAATATCACGGCTGGTTCTGTGAACATCTACGGAGATGTGCAGGGGAATGTGGAGAGCACGAATTGCCATCTCAATGAGCAGGCTATAGTGAATGGTGATATCACGACGCAGAAGCTTTCGATGGAGCCAGGAGCGCGTCTCATGGGGCGTGCGAGCATCGGTTAATAGCTGTCGATTATTTTTTTAACAGGGCTGGGAGTGTGTGGCATTCTCAGTCTTTTCTTTTGACTAGGCTCGTGATTTTTGATATTGTTTTTGAATGTCTAGTTCTGATGAAAATTACGCGTTATCAAAGATTTTTGCGCGATATGAAATTGTATTCTTTTTCATGTTTTGGGTTCTTCTTGCGGGCTTGATAATCATTTTATTAATTAATCCAGGGCATCTCATCCTTGTGCTCTTGTTAAGTCCGCTTCTTGTTATGTGCGCAGCACTTCGTAAGATCTGTCTCTATCTCTCTAAGAGTCTTTTGGAGAAGTATCGCGCGTCAGTGAAGTGGTAAAGTGTAGACTTGCGAATAATTGGGAGAAGTAGCGGTACGGATGTGTTGTTACGATATTTATTTTGATTAGCCGAACTGGAATTAGTGCTTCTGATGCAGCGTACTTTGTTTTAGGGGGACGCTATCTCGTTTGCCTCGGAAGATAAGAGTCGCGCTTCGCGCAGGAGACCAGCTATGTGTGTATAGGCTACCAGCCCAGCTTCGCGCGTAATCGCGCCGCGTAATCTCCCTTTTCCAGATTCAGCAGCCTCAGCTTGCGCTGCGATTTGCGAATCACAAGCGTGTCTTGCAATTTAATCTGATGCACCATGCGTCCATCCATGGAGTATATCATCGTTTCATGCGTACGACCACGACGCTCGCGTGGGTGTAGCGATATTTCCACAGTGTCAGGCATCACGACCGAGCGGTTCGTCAGGCTGTGCGCACAGATGGGAGTCAGGCACATCACGCCCGAATTCGGCCAGATGAGCGGTCCACCCGCCGCGAGCGAATAGGCCGACGAGCCTGTCGGTGTCGCTACCAGCATGCCGTCTGCGTAGTAGCGATTGAAGCGCACTCCGTCAAGCGCGACATCCACCTCTATCATTTTACCAGTCTGCGCACGCGTGAGGCTGAGCTCATTGAGCGCGCAGAAGGGACCTTTCACACAGGTGCCTTCGCTGTTAAACTGTCGGATCTCGAGGACGATGCGTTCTTCCACTCCATAACAGCCCGAGACGATGGCATGCGCCAGTTCCTCCGCTTCACCGCGCGAACAGGCACTAAGGAAACCGAGATGCCCCATGTTCACGCCTGTTAAGATGCAATCTTGCTCAATGACCTGATTCACCAGCGACAGCATCGTGCCGTCACCCGCAAAGCAGATAGCTAGCTGTGTTCCCTCATGCAAGATGGGGCGTCCATCTTCATTAAACGTATTCACATCATAGCACTCTATCCCTGCCGCCTCGAAGATGCGTCGCATCTGCTGGCGTATCTTCGCGCCTTTTGCACGCGGTGCAAAGAATGCCAGTTTCTTGATACGAGCCTGCTGCATGGAGAGGGCGAGGGGGAGAGTGCAGATAAAAAACTATCGCTGCTCGCGCACGATCTCTGTGCCTATACCATCGGTGGTAAAGATCTCAAGAAGAAGCGAATGGGGCAGTCTACCGTCGATGAAGTGTACCTTACGCACACCTGCATTCAGCGCATCGAGGGCACTGCGCACCTTCGGGATCATCCCACCTGTGATCACGCCCTGATCGATGAGGGAGAGCGCTTCCTTACGGTTGATGCTCTTAACGATGGTGGTCGGATCGGATGGATCGCGCATGAGGCCTGGTACGTCGGAGATGAAGACGAGCTTCACGGGGCGTAGCTCGCGTGCGAGTGCTGCCGCGGCGAGGTCCGCATTCACATTCAGGCTCTGGTCTGTGCCCAGTTCGCGAGCGAGAGGGGAGATGACAGGTGTAATCTGGAGAGCCAGTGCCTCTTCGACGCGTGAGAGGAGGCTGCCTATCACCTGACCGACCATGCCGAGGTCGATGCGCTTGCCAGCTTCATCTTTTTCAAATATGCGCTCACCGACGAAGACCTTTGTACCGGGGATGCCGACGGCCTTGCCGCCTGCTTCGCGTACGAGCTCGACGAGGCCGGGGTTGATCTCATTAGAGAGCGTCTGCTCCACGATGTCGATGGCTTCGGGAGTCGTCACACGGAGACCATTGATGAACTTCGCTTCTAGTCCTGATTCTTGCATGGCCTTGGAGATGGCCTTCCCCCCACCGTGTACGACGACGGGATTCAGCCCTAGTGCTTCCATGAGCACGATGTCCTTCATGAGGGACTTCACGAGTTCAGGGTTATCCATGGCGGAGCCACCGAACTTGATGAGGACAGTTTTATCGCGATAGGCCTGTATGTAGGGGAGGGCATCGACGAGGACATTAGCAAGACGGATTTCGTCTTCGGGCTGCGGGACTTGGCGAATAGGAATCATATGTAACGCTTGATTTTGAAGATAACGAGGGGGAGAATGGCGGCTGTCACCATCAGACCACAGGCGAACCAGAAGCCCAAGCCCGATTGCAAGATCGGCATGTGGGAAAAGTTCATCCCGAACACACTCGCGATGAGTGTGGGTGGCAGGAAGACGAGCGACATGATGGTGAAGACCTTCACAATCTCATTCTGCTCGATGTTAATGAAGCCGAGGACGGCATCGAGCATGAAGTTGATCTGGTTTGAGAGGAAAGAGGCGTACTCGGACAGGGAGTTGACGTCACGCGATACTGGGCGTAGTGGCAGGTACAGGCTATCGTGCGAGCCGATGACGGACTCTTCGTTTCCTGCGTAAGTGATGAGGCGCAGCAAGTTCACAAGCGAGTCGCGCTGGCGGGCGATCAAGTCACCCACACGGCCGAGCTCTTCTAAGATGTCTCGCAGATCCTCTGTATCGGGGTCATGCTGGCGTGACTTCCTCGTGCCGCGTCGTCCATGCGAGCCGAACACGCGCTTGAACAGCGCGTCGATGCCGCCACCGAAGCGTTCGAGAACGTCAGCCTGACGGTCGACGAGGGTTTCTAGTAGCCCGATAAAGACGAGGTCGCGATTCGTCTGCTGCATGCGTAGCAGCTGATGGGAGAACACACGGAAAGAATAGGAGTCCGTGTGACGGATGGTGATGAGCATGTTCTTGTGCAGAATGAAGCTCAGCTCTGCCAGCATAGGCTCATCCGTCTCCACGCGTAAGAGAACAGTCGTCGTCATGAAGCGCGCTCCATCTTCGCAGTAGAGTCGCGACGTGGACTCAATCTCGCGCATCTCATCTTTCGTCGGCAGCTCGATGCCGCAGAGTTGTTCTGTGTAGGCGAGTTCCTGAGCATCTGGGGTGAGCAAGTCCAGCCAGAGCACCTTGTCACTCACGACATCCTCTTGGTCTATGCCAGAGCTACGCTTGATGCCCTGTTCCGTCTGGGAGTATATTCGAATCATCGCCTCTGTCTATCTGCTAATATTGTCTCTTGTAAAGAGGGGCTGCCTACACTGAGAGAATGCGCCATTTACGCTCTGAAATCAAGTAAATTTTCCGCAGCAGGGAATAAAAGGGAGCTTTCTACAGCTAGCGCTGACTTCGTCAGTATGAAATTGTCTATATTGACGAAGTCTGGAAAGAGGGTTTTGTGCATAAAAAAAGGGGGAGCTTGTGCAGCTCCCCCTGTCAGTAGATTCTATTTGTGTGCCCTATTACAGAACTACAGAACTTCTGGTGCGGCGATGTAGATAGTGCCGTCGCTGTTCATGTTCTTGTCGGCCTTGTACTGCACCTCGATGCGGTAGGTCGCGCCCTGCTTCACGGCGGGAACGCTCAGCTTGTACTCGATGTTACGCTTCGCGTGTCCGCTGAAGCCTTCATGGATGTCTTCGGCGATCTTTACACCATTCTCAAGGAGGGTGACAGAGGCGATTTCTGCGCCGTCCGCACCATTGTCGTAGAAGAAGGCTACCGTGTAGTCGCCCTTCATCTTCATGTGTGGGGTCGCGTCGTAGCTGCCCTTCTTCGCGTTCACCTGAGCGGAGTTCCACTTGCCGAGGGTAGGCTTGTTGTTATAATCACTGCGCGAGAAGGCGGTGAGTGCCTCGCGGTTATAGTTAATGCCACGCGCTTCTAAGATCTCGTTGTACTTCGCCATGCGCTTTCTGAAGTCGGCGTAGTTCTTGTTCTTGAGCTGTGTCCAGCCTACTTCCGCGAAGGCTACCGTGCGGGGGAAGGCCTGGAAGTGCATGCGATCCAGCGTCGGTGTCCACTCTGTCCACATCTGGGTGCTAGGCCCGAGGATGCTCTTGCTTTCCTCTTCGGTGAGTCCGCTGAGGACTGGTTCGAAGCCGTAGGCTTTCTCAAGGGATATGCTGCTGTAGCTGTAGTCGAGGTAGGTCGAGTAGCAGTAGCCGTTCACGATGGTGTAGCCGTCCTTGATCGCGCGCTTCGCGTGGTTCAGATCGCCCTTCCAGACGTGAATGATGGCATCCTTGTCAAGCTTCTGCTCGGATATACCACCGCCGTCATGGTTCAGGTCGATGCCGTAGATTTCATTCCAGCCCATGCCGCGGCGTCCCTTCTTGCTGATGATGTCGGCGACGCGGTTGGAGAAGATCATCTGAACGCCAGCGAAGCTGTTCACCTTGTGCTTCTTCATGAAGGCATCAATCTCGGGGAGGATGGGCATCGCGGCGAACTCTTCAGGTGAAGCCTTCGTGACGACTGCGGGTTCGTAAGGATTATCCGTCTTCGGAGTCGCGCGCCACTGCTGGTTGTAGCGTACTTCGTCACCGCCGAAGTGGATGACTTCCCCAGGGAAGAGCTCGACGACTTCGTCCATCACATCAGAAACGAACTGATAGGTGCTTTCCTTTGTCGGGTCGAGGGCGACGTTTGTGATGAAGTCTGTGGGTGTCTCCTTCGGGGACTTCAGGGAGAGGTGTGGGTAGGCTGTCGCTGCGGCACCGCTGTGACCGGGCATGTTAATCTCAGGCAGGATGGTGATATTACGATCGGCTGCGTACTGGACGATTTCCTTAATCTGCTCCTGTGTGTAGAAGCCACCGTGAGGCTTGCCAGAGTAGCGACCGCTCTTCCATGTGCCGATTTCAGAATCCTTGCGGAATGCGCCGACTTCGGTGAGTTTTGGGTACTTCTTGATCTCGATACGCCAGCCCGCGTCATTTGTGAGCCCCCAGTGGAAGACATTCATCTTCAGGAGAGCCATCTGGTCGAGGAGCTGTTTCACCGCTTCTACGCCATGGAAGTGGCGTGCGTCGTCGAGCATGAAGGCACGCCAGCTGAAGCGTGGTGCGTCCTTCATCTTGAATGCCTTTTCGCCCACTGTCCACTTGACGATGGATTTTTCCATCTTAGGTGTGTGGAACTCGATAGGGAGCATCTGCATGATGCTAGCCACAGCGTAGAACGCGCCCTTCACATCACTGGCGACGATGCTGATGCCATCCTTAGTGCTGCGCATGGCGTAGCCTTCTTTTCCTAGCTTTGCTGTGTCATCGGTCAGTCTGATGGAGATGCTGTTCTTCGGGGCTGCCTTTGCTGCGCCTGACTGGATAGGCAGAGGGAGACCTGTGCCCTGAGAAAGGATTTTCTGGATGTTTTTTGCCTGCTTATTCAGATCATCGGTGGGATTCACCACGTAGATGCAGGTATTCGCATCGAGGGTGAAAGGAGCCTCATCAGAGACGCTCATGGAGACGGGCTTAGGAATGAGCTGCTCCTGACCATGCAGGGCGGGGATGCTTAGGCTCATCGCGCCTAAGGCTAATAGTGTTGATATACGCATAAGTGATTATAATACTGTTGATGTCGCACCTCAGTGTAAGTCACCATGGTGCAATATCTATGCAGTATATCAGATAGAATACGCCTTATCAAGCCAGAAATCTCGGTCTGCCCCCTGCCTGAGTCTTGATGTGCGCTCTGAGTTTTCGAGCGGAGTCAGAGCTTCTCAAATGTGCCCGTATCGCGTCGCTCTAAGACGGTGAAGCCAGCCTTCTTCGCGTCTACGATAGAGATAGGGCCTGTGAGCTTCGGCGTGTTTACCTGAGAGATGATCTTACGCACAGGATGCTTGCAGTAAAAGCAGTGGGTGAGAGGCGCGCGGTTGACGGGGCGCATGAGTTCGAAGATCTTGCGGCACTGGCGACAGGACTTCGCTTCATCCTCGGGATTCTCCGATATATATTGGTAAATGGGCATAAAAAAAGCGGACTACTAAAACTAGTAGCCCGCGATAAAATTTTGTTCAACCAATAAGGCTTACCAGCTGGACTTGGTAACGCCAGGGATCATACCTGCGTTAGCGAGTTCGCGGAATGCGATACGGGAGAGGTGGAAGCGACGCAGGAATGCGTGACGACGACCTGTGAGCTCACAGCGGTTGACGCGGCGGATAGGGGACGCGTTGCGTGGGAGCATAGTGAGTCCGATATAATCGCCCTCTGCCTTCAGCTTTGCGCGAACCTCTGCATAACGAGCTGCGACTGCTGCCTTCTTTTTGTTTCTTTCGATCCAGCTTTTCTTAGCCATAACTTTGTGAGAGAAATATGTACAGGATTACGTGAACAAAGTCAAGAGGAATCTGAAACTTTCTCCCTAGAAATGTAAAAAAACAAAAAGCCTCTAACATAGTTTTATTTTATTGAACGCTGGCATAGAGTGATTTGTCATAAAATTTATGGACCATTCTAAAGATAATAAAGAAGTGAAAGTAGATATGCCTGAATCCTGCAAGCTCGCCGAGCAGCATCAGACCGATCCCCTACTCGATCAAGTGGCAGAGCAGCACCATGAGGAGCTAGGCTACGCGCTGCCCGTCATGGGTGAGCTCTACAATGAGACGAGTCATGGCGATCCCGCTGAGTCCATCCTCAGCAGCGACGAGTGCCAGTGCGACTCGGGCGATTAATAGTCGTTTAATCGTAGATCTTCGCCTTCAGGCGTGCCGTCCTCAGCTCCTCACGTAGGGCGTAGGCGGTGCGCCCGAGGCGCGTGCTAGGGGCAAGATCGCGAGCCATTTCAAGTTCCGAAATGGCTTCGAGGAACTTTGCCTCTGTCTTCATATTATGCCCCCCCTCGTACATGAGGGTGAACTCGTGCAGGAGCAGAGGGTAGAGGTACTGTAAACGCAGGAACTGCTGCTGCTCGGTGCTGCATTCTTCGGAGTCTGCGAGCGCGCGGCACTCGCGCACCCATTTCTGGGTTTTTGCGCGATCCATCCGCTCTATGCCCACGCTGTGGAGCTGGTAGAGGCTGGCGGCCAGTCTCGTGTCAAAGCTCGGTTCAAGGGCGGGTGCTGTCTTAGCGCGTGATTCGGACAGCGCGATGGTTTCAGGATTAATATCCTCGCCGTACAGGCGCGCGTAGGGTTTCCCCTCATAGCAGAGGATGACGCAGGGTAGCTCGATGACACCGTGGTTGATGGCTTCGCGTGCCTGCTGCTTTTCCTTTTCCGTGCTGGCGGTCGTCGAGCTGAGCCCAATGGGAAGCCACACAGCACGGCTCGACTTCCTGTCGAGCAGCTGCTTCATGATGTTCTCCGCCTGCTCTTGTTCTTCTGCTGGGTAGTAGAAGATATTCTGATAATGAGAGATTTCTTTCTCACTGGCTGGCGGCTGCTCTGTGGCACGGAGCGAAGGGCTCAGTACCGAGGGCAGGAGACAGGCTAGTAGGAGAATAGCACGCATGGTAGCGTAGGAAAGAAGTCTCTTTAAGGGGCTTTAAGAGTCTTTAAGAGAGATGATGATGCGCTTGAAGCGTGAGTCTGAGTCCTCGGAGCTCGTGACGATGCCTTCTATCTGGGCGAGCGCGTTGTGGACGAGGCGACGTTGGTAGGCATTCAGCGGCTCCATACGCAGGGGCTTCCCTGTGGCGAGGACGCTCTCGGCACGCGAGCGTGCGCGCTGGAGGAGCTTTTCCTCGCTATGCTGGCGGTAGGATTCGCAGTCGATGCGCACGCGCTGCGCATCTGCATTCAGGCACTGCATGCTGCGATTGACGAGGTACTGGAGATCGTCGAGACGGTCGCCATTCTCACCGATGAGGTACTTCGCCTGCGGGCTCTGTATCATCAAGCAGTCGCCCTCATCCATGGGGATGACGCTGATTTCAAATTCGTAATCAAGGCTGAGGAGAAGCTTGCTGAGGATGTCTTTCGCTTGTTCGGTCGCGGGGTTGAGTTCTTGGTCCATAAGAAAATTGTTCATTGCTAAGCATAGAGGCATGGACTCCGTATGTCAAGCTCTCTCTATGTCAGCGTTTATGTCTTAGTGGGAGAAGGCATCGTCGGGTGTCGCGACGTTCTTCTTGCCCGACCACTGGATGCTGAGCTTATTCGCTGGCTTCTTCCCCTGCATCACGGTGATGCTGATGGGGTGGAGTCCCTTCGCGAGGTGGAGCTTGTTCGCCTGTGTCTCGTTAATACCATGTAGCTTGATAAAAAGCTTTGTCGCATCATTTCCCTGAATACTCAGCTTGTAGTAGCCGTCTTCTGGGATGTTAATATAACCTGTGAGCTCACTGAGGCTGTCCGCTGGTAGCTGGAGCTTCGAGAGCTGGTGTACTGACTCCGTGGGGAGTTCGGCTGCGCCGCGTACGGTGTCGAAGTGTGGCACCCATGGCGTGGGTGTCTGCTTGATCTGACGGAGTGTGAGACCAGCGACGCGCTCGCTCTTGCCCAGCTCTGCATTCGTGAGGGCAGGGATGAGCTGCTTATCGTAGACGCGCTTCCCGCTGTTAATCTTTGGCTGGTACTGGTAGGGGATACGGTTCTGGAGGTAGAAGGCGCGTAGTCTGTCCTGCGTGTCCTGGGGGAGTTTCTTCGCGAGGTTCTTTGTTTCCTGTGGGTCTGCCTTCGTGTCGTAGACTTCGAAGACTTCGTCGCCGGTTTTGATACCGGTGCGGATGGCTTTTAGCATCTTGCCCTTGCTGTCGCGGAAGTAGAAGGCCTGCTGCTGGGCACGAGGGCGTTTCTTTTTATTCTCCGCGAAGTGCTTGTAGCTAGCCATGGAGGAGTTTCCGTTGTATTCCGTGTAGACGACGTTGTCAGGGAGCTGCTTTTTCTGCCCTTTTAGAAGAGGGAGTAGGGAACGACCATTTGTCGCCGCTGGAGCGGGGATGCCCGCGATGTCAGCCACCGTGGCGAGCCAATCGTGGAACTGAGAAGGATGGTCATTCGTCAGACCAGACTTTACCTGCGAGGGGGCGTAGACGATGCAGGGGACGCGGATGCCGCCTTCCCATACGTCGCGCTTGATGCCATCGGTGATGCCGTAGCTGCGGAAGAAGGAGGGGTTCTGCGCGCGGTGTGGGTGATCGGGGCCTATCTGCTGCACGCCGCCAGCCTCGTTATGAGGTCCATTGTCGCTGGTGAAGATGATGTAGGTGTTCTTGTCGATTTTTAGGTCTTTGAGCAGCTTGACCATATCGCCCATGCTCTGGTCGATGCGCTTGATGATGGTGGCGTGTCGCTTCGCGAAGTCAGGCCAGTCCTTCTGCTTCGCAAAGCTGGGCTCATAGTACGTGTCCCATGTGGAGGGGCTAGAGGTGTTAATCATCTTGCCGTCTTGACCAGTCCATTGCACACCACCCTTGAGTCCGCCGCCCTTCGGGTAGGCGACAGCGGGGAGGGAAAGGCGCGCGTGAGGGGCGGTGAGGGTGAGGGCGAGGAAGAAGGGCTGGTCGGGATTATTCTTTTGCTCGTCGATGATCCACTTCTTCGCGCGGGCGACGAAGAGGTCAGTGGAGTAGCAGCCTGCGAGCTGTGACGTGATGTTCACGCCTGCATCCCAGACGGCGTTTGTCTTCGTGTCGGGATCGGCATTCGGTTCTTCCACGGGGTAGTGGCGGTGAGCGGTCAGATGGTTATGATAGCCAAAGAAGTAATCAAAGCCGCGCTTCGTCGGCCATGCGGGGCTCGTCGTGGGCGTGCCTCCGCTTTCCTTTCCACCACCTATGCCCCATTTCCCAATGAGGGCGGTGCGGTAGCCAGCCTCTCTGAGAACACTCGCGATGGTATCTGTGTCAGGGATGGGCGCGTCGAAGTTATTGTTACGCACGACCTGAGCTTGCCCCTGATGGAGACCTGTGAATAGAGAGGCGCGCGCAGGGGCACTCACAGGGGCTGCGGTGTAGTGGCGTGTGAGCTGGACTCCGTTCTTCGCCATGTTATCCAGAGAAGGCGTGGAGAGGCGAGGAGCATCGGGGCAATATTTTTTTTGATAAGCACTCATGTCGCCCCAGCCCATGTCATCAACGAGCACAAAGATGATATTAGGCTTTTCATCGGCTAGAAGAACTGTCGTAACCATGGGGAAAATGGCGAGTGAGCTGCGGATATTTAGCATATCCTATTCATAGCATGAATAGCGCGTTTCGTCAAGTCAAGAGAGCGGGGTGAACCATGCGTCTCGTATCATTTTAGATATCCTTTGAGAAAGATTCTTTACAGTCGCTTGTATAATTGATAAAATGAATCTGTGTTTAACCATCAGTCCTTACAGACCATACGCCCCCGACGTAATAGGAAATCTGCGGCCATGCGTTCACTCATGCGTGAGACGCATCTGAGCGCCGCCCATCTGATCTGCCCTTTGTTTGTACACGAGGGGCTGATAGATGAGCCTATCGTGTCTTTACCTGGCTGTACGCGCTGGAGTCTTGATGGTTTACTAGCCGAGGCGAAGCGTCTCTGGGCGCTGGGTATACCCTGTGTCGATCTCTTCGCCGTCGTACCAGAGGAGAAGAAAGATAGTCAGGGTGTGGAGGCATGGAATCCCGATGGTATCATCCCACGCGCGGTGCGTCTGCTGAAGAGTGAGCTTCCCTCGCTGCTCGTCATGACGGATGTCGCACTCGATCCTTATAATAGTGATGGCCACGATGGTCTCGTGCGTTTCGATGAGCGCGGCGAGATAGAAATTCTCAATGACGAGACCATAGCCTTGCTCTGTAAGCAGGCACTCGTGCATGCTGAAGCAGGGGCAGATATCATCTCACCTAGCGATATGATGGATGGTCGCATCGCGGCTCTGCGCTCGGCACTTGATGGGGCTGGCTTCTCTTATGTGTCGCTTATGAGCTACACCGCGAAGTATGCGTCAGCTCTCTATGGTCCCTTCCGAGGTGCGCTCGGTAGTGCTCCGAAGAAGGGTGACAAGTCCACCTACCAGATGGATCCTGCGAATCGTCGAGAGGCTGCTCGTGAAGCACAGCTCGATGAGCAAGAAGGGGCTGACATCCTCATGGTGAAGCCCGCGACGCTGTATCTCGACGTCATCTCCGATCTGCGAGCTCAGAGCGCGCTCCCCATCGCTGCCTACCACGTGAGTGGTGAGTATCTCATGGTGAAGACCGCAGCCGCTTCAGGCTGGATAGATGAGCGTGCCGTCATGCTGGAGAGCCTCCTGAGCATACGACGCGCTGGAGCAGATATGATTTTAACCTATGCCGCAGCTCAAGTAGCAGAGTGGCTTCAAGATGTAAAATAAGATGAATGACATTTCTAAGTTTCGCCATTCGGGCTGGAAGCGCCACAGTAAGCAACATCGCCCAAAGAAAAGCAAGCTTCTAAAAGTTCTGCGCGTGGATAGCTTGCTGTTCCTGATCCTCATCATGATCAGTGCCGCGCTCTACACTCAGTTTTTTGTCAATAATAAGCCTCTTGCTATTCACAAGGGTGCAGCGCAGGCGCATGGCAGTGCTCTGATGGATGACGGTGAAGCACTCGCCGCATTACCCGTGTCTGCGAAGGGCGAGCAGCCCCGCTTCCTCCTCTACAATGTGCGCAATTACTTCGTGAAGGGAGAGCGCACACGCTCGGACTACATCTCTTACCCGAAGTCGGAAGAATCCCGCGATGCTGTCGCGGATGTGATCGCTCACTCCCGAGCTGACATCGTCGGAGTCATAGAGATAGGCGGACGCATGGCGCTGGAAGATCTCCGGGAGCGCTTGGCGAAGAGGGGCGTAGATTACCCACATCATCGCGTCTTAGAGAGACAGGGGGAAGACCGCGCACTCGCTATACTCTCTCTCTACCCCATCATAGCCGATAATTCCCGCCCACAGTACCCCTTGTATGGATCTCATCGTCGCATGATGCTGCGCGGAATCCTCGATGTGACTGTGCAACTGAGCGAAGATGAAAAGCTACGTATCATGGGGGCTCATCTCAAGTCACGCGTCACGGATGATCAGGCGAAGGCGACGGCACTGCGCAGCAGCGAAGCTCAAACCGTGGCACAGCATCTAGCTGAAGTCTCGAAGCAGCAGCCGCATATGCCTATCCTACTCTTCGGTGATTGGAATGACCCTCCTCTCTCCTCCTCCATAGCCGTGCTGGAGCAGGGGAAAAGTAAGGAATCCGCGATGTCGCGTATAGCCGCTAAGGACTCACAGGGTGAGGAATGGACTATTTACTATAAGAAAGGGCGCAGTTATTACACCTTCGACCAGATCTATGTCAATAATGTCCTAAAAGCACGCCGCAGCGTCGGCGCAAAATCTGGCATCTTAGGAGGCAGCGAAGTGAAGGCTGCCAGCGATCACCGCCCAGTGTGGATGGATCTCTGATAGAGCATCGTGCACGCTCTCAGAGATCTCAGCAATCGAAATGCTTTAAGACGGCATCGGCTCTGCTGTCTGGTTCGGTAGGATATAGTGCTGCTGTCTGATAGAAGATACCCATTCACGGAGGCTATTAGCGAGATCTTTTAGCAGGGGGGATTCTTGCGTGTCGGGATGCTCGCGCACCCAGTTTCCTAATTCCTCCGCTGCATCCGATGCGAGACGAAAGCGATTCAGCTCGATAAGGTAGGTGATCTTCGCGCTGCTAGCGTGGAAAAACTGATACCACTCGGCGCGCGATAGCGTCTTCTTTTCTTGTAGGCTTTTGATGATAAGATCGCTGTAATCAATGGCATCATGAAGCATCCCAAAGCGCGCACAGAGATGGGCATGATGGATGCGAGCGCGGTTCAGCCACGCTAAAGAGAGCTCCTTGGAGTCGAGCATGCTGGCACTATATTCCAGAACGGTCGTGATGAGTTCTGGCTTCTTCATGGCATCGTAAGCCCATGCGTTCGCTAAAATGCTGTGGATGAGACTGCGCTGCACAGGGGGGAGCTCCTCCTCAAGCGTGGGGCTCAGGAGCTCACGCGCGAGTTCCTCCTCTCCGATACGTACGTGTATAGCCGCCTCGCCTATGAGTGCATCTATCCTGTAGCGGCTTTCTATTGCGCTAGACTTGTAGTAGAGCTTAATCGCCTTCTTGAGGGCAGGGAGAGTGCCCTGCTTCTCCGAACTACGAGCTGCTAGCAAGTAGGCGAGTGCCTTTGTCTGCGAGCGCGTGGTGCTGCGCGCATAGTCGGTGTAGAGCTTGATGGCCTCCGCGTACTTCTTTTCTTCGAAGAGAAGCTCGCCTAAGTAGAGGGTTAGGAATGCCGTAGTGTCAGCATCATCGCTCTGCTCTAAGGCTTCTTTGATGACGATGATGGGATGAGGGTGTCTGCCTCCTCGTGTTCTTTTTTCGGCTGTGGTGAGGCGAGCGAGTGCGGCTTGCTCTCTGTCATAGAGCTTTCTCGCGAGGAGAACTTTAAGCGCGTAATAGCGCCCACACTGATTCTTGCTCCAGTGCTCCTGCTCGAGCTCGCTGAGCTTGAGCAGAGCGAGTTCTGCCTGCTCTAGCTGTGCCAGCTGTCCGTCTAGTTCCATCTGGACGAGGTCTAGTCGCGCGTCTACGGCCTGTGGTGAATCAGGGAATTTTTCCAATAACTGCTGCGCGAGCTCGCGAGCTCGCTCGGGCTTGCGGTGGATATAATGAGCGCACCGCGCGCTAAGGATAGCAAGCTCGGACTCACTGCTTTTCGTCTGCCGTATGAGTCGATCGGCGAGCTCGTACTGATCGCTGCGAAGCGCGCAGATGATGGCATTCACGTGAGCGGCCGTGCTGAGGGATGTATCTGTCTCAGCGACGCTCTGGAAGAGCTCTGCTGCGTCCCTGTATTGCTCCTTCTCCGCGAGTAACTGGGCGGTGAAGAATAGCCCGTAAGTCGATGACGGGTCTATGAGGTTAATATACTGGAACGCCTGCTCTGTCTGACCAGCACGCAGGAGGCGGCGGGCAGCCTCTATGAGTAACTGCTTGCTCTCCTCCTGCTCAGGGAATGAGGCGAGAGCCGTGTTTACATAATTGAACTGCGGCTCACGATCAAGCGGATCTTGGAGGAGGAAGAGCATCTTGAGGCAAAGTGCCGCGCGTCGCGTCTTCATCAGCTCCTCTGGTTCTACCCATCTCTTGAGGCGAGTGAGAGCCGTATTACTCTCCTCGAAGCTCTTATGCTCATAGAGCATCTGAAAGGCATCTGCGATATAGGCTGATTCTGGGTACGTCGAGATAAAGCTCAGCAGCGTCTCTTCCGCTCTCCCCCTATCGCGGTCACGCCCGCTATGGTTTTCCTGCTCAGCGCGAGTGTAGTAGATCTCAGCTAGCTTCAGTCGAATGCTCGCGCGAGTTTCTGCCGATAGCTCCGTGCCGCTCTTAGCTTCTAGGCTGCGGCCGTAGTCTAGAGCCTTCTGAAAGTCGCCACGTAGGCGCAATAAATCAATTTGATAGAGGTCACGTAGCTCTGCGAAGTTCTTAGGCAGAGTCGCCTCGGCGATGCTGCTCATGTAGCTCTCCAGCGCCTCCAGCTGCGCCTGCCGGATGGCGATTTCGATGAGCATGAGCGTCGCCATCTGCTTCGTTTCGAGATGCGTGCTGCTGTATAGATCTTCGAGCAGAGCTTGCAGTGGAGCTTCCCCATGCTGCCGCGCGATGTAGATACGTAGCTTCGCGGCGTAGAAGAAAAGCGGCTCGGAGGGCGGGATGCGCTGGAGAAGAGCGAGAGCCTGAGATGTGTCCCCTAGGCTGAGCTCAGCCTGAGCCATGAAGAGAAGATCTCTGGGGCTATGGCTCTCTGCCGTACATGTTTCGAGATAATGTGCCGCCTGCTCAGGAGTAGGGAGACGCGCCCCATCTTCCCCCATCGCGCTCAGTGCCTGCATGGACGAGAGCGCAAAGGGGATAAAAGAGCTGAAGCGTATAAGCGACAGGGGACTGATGAATCGGTGACTCATGACCTATGCTAGCACGTGAATGATATAATGCTCTTAGCTACCCGAAGGCTGGAACATGAATAGCTCAATGTAGCGGCGGCCACTAGGCGTGAGTTCAGGGTTCTTGCTGCTATTCTTCAGACGCCTGACTGTGACATTTAACTGGCTTGTGGGGACAGGTGTCGTGCGCACGACACTGATACCCGAAGCCTTCACCTCCGAAGGGCGCACCGCGATAGGTAGACCACCCCCTGTGAAGCTAATCTCGTAGGATGCAGGCGTGGCGATGGAGTCATCCTTCTTGTAAAGAAAGGGGTGACGCTCGATGAGATCGAAGCTCTTCTGGTAAGGCACACGGATGCAGTAAAACTCCTTGAGCGTGGAAAAGTACTTGCTGATAGAGACTGCTTTCCCTCCCTTGCTCGCGTGCAGCAGATCCGCAGGATTCATGCCTACAAGATTCAGCCCATTGAACCTGTCATGCGGATTACTAGGGGGCGCGTACTGCTTGTAATGATGATTTATCATGAGCGCGAGCTCCAGATGCAGGTGCGCGCGGCGGCGGTTAATCCCGCGCCCCGTATAGCCTAATCGACCTAGGGCAGTAGTCGCGTCCACTTGATCCCCTGCCTTGCAAGTGATAGTCATCATGTGGGCATAAAGCGAGAAAATGACACCCTCAGGCACGCGGTGCGCGATGACAAAATAGCGACCATAGCTGCTAGCCCCCGAGCTGTTATTGACATAGACCACGGTGCCAGGAGCGATGGGGTAGATGAGATCAAGCGGCTCGTCATTCTCATCACGATGCTCAGGAGCTACATCCATACCCTCGTGGAACTTCAGGTAGCGTATCTCTCCATTCCCATCGCGGAATGCCGTGCGGGTGAATCCATAGGTCCCCCCCTGCCACGGTCTGCTGGCTTCACCTTCAAAGAAGCGATCCACGTACATGTAGTATTTCTCTGGCTCATTACCGAAGAAGCCCTGATGCTTCGTCGGCAGAGTATAGGCGAGATCCTGCGCGATTGGCTGAGACAGCTGCTGTAGCTGCGACTGAGGCGATGTCGCCTTATCTGCTGCATGCGTCAGTCCAGACGCGAGCATGAGTGCGAGGCTAAGAAGAGATTTCATTAGAGCGCAGATGGAATTTGTGGGATGAGGCGACCTTGCTCATCTTTCTCTATATCACCCGAGGGCTTGAAGTTCGGAGCCGGGCGTGGATCTTCTTTCACATAACGCTTCTCTTCTTCCTTGGGCTTAAGGGCGCGGAGCTTTTCAGAAATACGGTACAGGTCGTAGCCTGACAGACCACCCCAGACGACGAGAACCCCATCCGTGATGGGACCCGTGATGCGAATAGGCTCATAAGCTAACCCACCTGCGACAGGGAGGAGAAGCTTACCCCGCTTCGCGGCCGTGGCCGTGAAGAGACGCTGCGAGTACTTCTTATCCACGTATAGAGCGACCCCATAGCTACCATCCCTAGTAGGGAAGGAGCGGAAGCTGCTGAACTGGTTTAGCGAAAGTAAAGGGAGCTTGTCATAGTAACGCTCCTTGTACATGATTGTGAGCTTCGCGCCTGCATTCGCATTATCAGTTTCGTTTAGGAACATGAGGGAATAAGGGGGATCGGAGCATGCGGTGAGCAGCAACATGCCGCAGCTGATGACGCTTGTGTAGATGGATTTCAAATAACTAGCCATAAGAAAATGTTTTGCGTGAGCTAGTATAGCAAACGCATTCCCGCTTGACGAGTTAAAAAAGCGTTCCTAGCAGGGATGTTGTTATCTATCAGGTAGTTTATTGTGACAGTTGTCGAATTCTAACTGCGGGTAACTAAGCTGACAAGCTCCTCTATTTATTTTTTCTTAATGATGATAGGGGTAGCGTATTTAGATCTTATTAGAATTTCTTGAGCTAAGGGTTTTTCCGGCACTGCGTCAGAATCGCTGCGTGAACGCGGGGCATGTTTTCTGCCGTAATTT
>CAYJJD010000023.1:0-40179 GCA_964370425.1 uncultured Akkermansia sp.
CGCGAACAAAGATTAGCCGAAACACGCTAGCAGAGCTGCTCAACATGCTCAATCAAGGCGTGATGAAGATTGAGGCGCAGCTATTTGAAATGAGATAGAAAGAAGAAAGAAGCCCCGCTCAAAAAGAGAGCGGGGCTTGCAAAAGAAATGCACGAAAGCTAGGTTTAAGCCGCCTTTCGCCTTCTGCGAGCGAGGAGACCTGCGAGAGCGAGGAGGCTCAGCGTGGCGGTGCTGGGCTCTGGGATGAACTCAACGGAGCTTGTATAGACACCGCTATTTAGGGTGAAGTCAGTCCCTGTCGCGTAGATCTCATTGGTGAGGCTATCGTAAAAGTTGATGGCAAGATTGCTATCTATAAGACCTGTGATGCCATCGGCTGAGAAGCTAAAGTCAACTCCTAAGCTGGCTATGTCTGCTAAATACACATTTAGAGTCAGGTCTCCTGAGATGCTCGCCACAGTGTCGATGCTTAGAGTCTGGGATGCATCAACATCGCGTTGCACAAGGGTTAAATTATTTGCCGTGAGGGTTGAATCCGTGAGTACTACGTTATCAAGCGTCAGGTGTGATGTGTGGGTGATAGCTGCGTGCTCGATATTAAGGTTTGATAGGGTAGAATCTGAGATGAATCCTGCTTGAGATGAATTGTTTCCTGCAAGACTGGCGCTAGAACTCACTAGCAAGTTGCGGTCAATATGTAAATTAGCTGAGCGGTGCACAGCGTTAGTTCCAAGAACAAAACTAGCATACGCATAGACTTTGATAGTACTAAAATTTGCGCTTGGGGTACTGTTATTTATTAATTGTACGCTATAACTTTGAATATGTAAATCAGTATTGACGATTTTACTATCAGGACCACTGACACCGCTAAAATTAAAGTTCAGATTTCCATTTGTTTTAACTGTAGCTGAACTCAATTCCGAACCTAATTCAAAACCACCTAGAAAAGACAAAGACATTTGGTTATCATTATTTATATTTAACACGCCTTGGTTTAAATTCAGATTTGATTCCCTTAAGCTGAGTGAGCTGATAGGAGTATCACTTCGCTCAATGGTCGATTGTGCGGTTTCATTAGGATTTTGCACGGCAATATTAAGATTATATATAATAAAGGTGTTAGGTGTAGGTTGAGAGTCTATTTCAATGTCTGAAAGGTCAAGTGACTGGTCAGGCGTGACTTCATAATCTGCAGCAAAGAGTGGGGCTGGAGCGAGTGCCGCTGCGAGGAGGATAGGTATATTTTTGAAAAGCATAAGATGAAATGTGTGTCGTGCCCCCATTATATACGCATTGGCTATGCGTAGGCAAGCTTAATAACTGATATTATTGATTTTTCATGAAAAATTTCTCCTTGTTACTATCTTGTAAAAATTATTCATTTCTCACTTACCGATTGAGCTAAAGCCTTCATAAACTTTCGCGACCCCCTACGCATAGCCAATACGCCAGAATTCTTTCCTTCATTTCAAAATCCGCTTTGCTAGGTATGCACCTAAAATCGCCTATTTATGCCGATTTCAGCGATTCCCTAATCCCCCGAGTTCGAAACTCTCGCCCTTAAAAATGCTCTAGTCGGCTCTTAAATGCGCTTCATTTGCCACCACCTTGCGGTAGAGCACTATGTCGTCCAATTTTTTTCGCCAAATATGGATTTATTCTCATATTGTATTTAAAGCTTATTCTATTAGGGTTTAAGCGTTTCTTTTGCTTGCCCTGCTTTTTTAGGGCTTAGAAGCCGTGCTCGCCCTTCTTGAAATGATAGGCTTGAAATGCGAACCTCACACTCAGCGAAACCAAAAAAGGAGTTTCAAATCTGTTTGAATATCGTAAAGCTATCTTGATATGCTAGGCGCAAAATCGTAATGGTCTAGGGAAGGGATTGTCACAAACCCAGAATGCAAGCCAGAGTACAGTGGGGCGAGAGTTACTTGCGTTCGTGGTGAGTGTTTTAGCTTGGTTTGAAGCCCTAAAGGTCTCGATAAGGTGATGTAAACCCTGCCGAGTGCTCGCGAGTGCTTGGGGGTGGAAATGAGCGTTCTCGGAGCTTGGTGCGGGCTTAGGGGTCGTGAAACTCAGTGCAGGGGAAGTGATACGTGACGTACAGAAAATGAGCCAATTAGGGCTAAAAGAAGAAGGCTAGCAATCTTCATTGCTAGCCTTTTTAGGGAGTGGAGCATAGCGGGTTCGAACCGCTGACCTCTTCAATGCCATTGAAGCGCTCTACCAACTGAGCTAATACCCCGTTTTACCCCGAGTGGGTGATCTCTTCTTCAAGTTGCCTTGCTTCCTGAGATTCTTTCTGTGTGCCAGACTTTCATCTGTGCGGAGGAATCTTACAGGATGTGGAGGGGATTGACAAGAAAAAAGTGTGTGTTGTGGTGATTTTTTTATTTTTAGCTGGGCTTGCTGCCTCCGAGAATGGTGCCTAGCTCGATGCGGTGGCCTGCAAAGAAGCTCTCGGCGTTCATCTTACGTGCGCCGGCTGGCTGCATGGTCTGGATGAGGATGGCTCCGTCGTGTGGTCCGCCGCAGGCGACCATCATGCCGTGGTCGTCGATGTGCAGGACGCTGCCTGCGGGGGGGTCGGCGGGTTTTTCATAGCGTCCGTAGACTTCGACGGGGGGGAATAGTTTTAGGGGCTTGTCACACTGGCTCTTTACCGAGGGATAAATGGTGAATGTGCCGGGCCAGCTGTGGTAGGCGCGTATCTTGCGTGCGACTTGGAAGGCGGGCTGTGTCCAGTCTATCTCGCCGTGATGGCGTAGCAGCTTTGGCGCGTAGGTGGAGAGGCTTTCGAGCTGGGGGATGCGCGGGGCTGTGCCTGTGGCGAGCTCGGCGATGGCTTCCATGAGGGGGGCGGGGGTGAGCTCGGCGAGCTGGTCGTGGAGGCTCTCGGCGGTTTCTGTGCCGTTTAGCTCGATGCTGCTTTTCTTAATGATGTCGCCGGCGTCGAGTTTCTTCACGACGTGCATGATGGTGACGCCTGTTTCTTCGTCGCCAGCTTCGATGGCGGCTTGGATGCAGGAGGCTCCGCGGTGGCGGGGGAGGAGGGAGGCGTGGGCATTAATGCAGGCGATGCTGGGGGTGTTAATGACGGCTTCTGTGAGTATCTGTCCGTAGGCCATGACGACGAGGATGTCGGGGCGCAGCTGCTGGAGGTCTGCGAGTGCCTCGGGGCTTTTCATGTTTTCTGGCTGGTAGACGGGGATGCCTGCGCTGAGTGCCTGTTCTTTCACCTGTGGGGCGGTGAGCACTTGATGGCGTCCGACGGGGCGGTCGGGCTGGGTGAATAGGGCGGTGAGCTGCCCTGAGTTTAGGAGGGAGCGGAAGCAGGGGAGGGCGATATCGCCTGTGGCCATCATCACAATTCGCATGCGTTTTTATATGCTTGAATGGCGGAGTGAGTCAAGAGTTTTTAGTATTTTTACTTATTATTGCGCGAATTGGGGGCTTTTTATGATTTTTTTGTGGTATTTTGTATGTGTTTTCTGTGTGTTTTCTATGTGAATGACGAGAGGGAGGGGGGCGGATGGTGAAAAAAAGTGGGGTTCTGCGCACTATCATCTTGACGTGATCGTCTTCTTGATTAGAATGGTGTGCATCTATTTATTATTATTCATATGAGTACACGTCTTTTTGAAACAGAGGTTCGCCAGTTGCTGGATATTGTGATTCACGCGTTTTATAGCGATCGTGAGGTTTTCGTCCGAGAGCTGGCGTCGAATGGTTCTGACGCGCTGGAGAAGCTGCGTCTTAAGCAGCTTACTGAGCATGCTATCTATGAGCCTGAGCGCGATCTGCGCTTGAGTATCACCACGGATGAGGAGGCTCGCACGGTGACGATCGCTGATAGTGGTATAGGGATGACGGAGGAGGAGATCGTCGAGTTCCTCGGGACGATCGCTCATTCGGGGACGAAGAAGTATCTGGAGATGCTCAAGGAGTCACAGGGCTCGAGCACGCAGGATCTCATCGGTCAGTTCGGTGTGGGCTTTTACAGTGTGTTCATGGTGGCTGATGAGGTGGTCGTGACGTCTCGTTCTTGGCAGCCTGAGGCGAAGCCTGTCTTGTGGACGAGTGATGGGCGTGAGGGCTACACGCTGGAGGAGGCTGCTGCGGATACGCCGCGCGGTACGAGTATTCTTATCCGTCTGAAGGAGGAGGCTGATGTGTATGCGAAGGCGGAGCATGTGCGTGGTATTGTCCAGCGTTATAGTAATTTCATCGGTTTCCCCATCGATTTTAACGGGGAGCATCTGAATACGGTGCAGGCTATCTGGCTGAAGAATAAGAAGGATGTCACTGCCGAGGAGTACCAGTCTTTCTACCAGTTCATCGCGCATACGGATCGTGAGGCGATGAGTCATATGCATTTTAATGCGGAGGCTCCTATTGCGATCGCGTCTGTGCTGTATGTGCCTGATGAGAATCCTGAGTCTATGGGCTTCGGTCGCACGGAGCCTCAGGTGTCTCTGTACTGTCATAAGGTGCTGATCGATGCGAAGCCTGAGGGGCTGCTGCCTGAGTGGCTGCGCTTCCTTGTGGGGGTGGTGGATAGTGAGGACTTGCCGCTGAATATTTCGCGCGAGATGCTGCAGGATAATACGCTGCTGCGTAAGATTTCTAAAATCATCACGGGGCGTTTCATTAAGCATATGGAGGAGATGGCGAAGGATGATGCCGAGCTTTATGAGAAGTTCTACGCGCAGTTCTCTCGCTTCTTGAAGGAGGGGGTCGTGACGAGCTGGGAGCATAAGGAGGCTCTCGGGAAGCTGCTGCGCTTCGAGTCCACTTTCACCGAGGCGGGTAAGATGACGTCTTTCGCGGATTATATTTCTCGCATGAAGGAGAATCAGAAGGATATTTATGTGCTGTATGGTACGTCTCGTGCTCAGATGGAGAGCTCGCCTTATCTCGATGCGCTGAAGGCGCGTGGCTTCGAGGTCGGGTTCTTCGTGGATAATGGCGATCAGTTCGTCGTTGATAGCTTGATGCGCGTGGAGGAGAAGGAGATTAAGTCCATTGACCGCGCGAATCTCGACCTGCCTGAGCTGGAGGCTGATGCGGATGATGCTGCTCCACGTCTCGATGCTGCCGAAGCTGAGGGGCTGACGGAGTGGGTGAACTCGCAGTTCAAGGATCAGTTCGAGAAGGTGTCGACGAGTGACCGCGCGAGTGGTGTGCCTGCGATCGCTCTCCAGAGTGCTGGGGGTATCTCACAAGAGGTGCGTGCTTACTTGCAGGCGATGGGGCAGAGTGTGCCGGAGTCGAAGGCGGAGATCGCGTTTAACCCGAAGCATCCTATTGTGATGAAGCTGGCTTCTCTGCGTCAGAGTGATGAGGCTCTCGCGGCTCTGCTCGCGGGACAGTTGATTGATACGGCTCTGCTGCGTGCGGGGATGCTGGAGAATCCTGCGTCGCTGGCGGAGAACTCTCAGGCGCTGCTGGAAAAGCTGCTGTCTGATAAGTAAAATAGCTTCGGTCTAATTTTTCGCGCCCCTAGTTATACGATAGCTAGGGGCGTTTTGCATTGTATGACGCGTATTTAATGTGTTAAAAATTAGTTAGATGGCATATAAATTGTCGATTGGGCTTGCAACGTTTCTAATTCTGTGCTACTTTCACGCCAACTTCGCAGGATGACCCCATAAGCACCTTCTAGCGAGGGAAACAACAACTATATTGAATGAGAAAATCATTATCATTTGCATTCCGCTTCCTCTTGGCACTACCCTTGGCTGTTCTAGCTATCAGTTTTCAAGCGGTTCAAGCGAAGAGCAAGCCCGTGGTAACGAGTAAGGGCTTCGTAGCTCCTGCTGCTCCTACTCCATCCGCCCGCCCTTCTACTAAGCTGCCTCAGCTCGGTAGAGACAAGCATGGTATGCCTTTTTACCATCCCAAGCAGTTAAACCGTGTGGTGCGCACGACCGCCTATACGCACACGGAAAGTGATCATGTGTCCTATGGTGCAAAGAATGCGATAGGGACACGCCTTAAATACACGGACACTATTCGTAGTGCCGCCGCTGACTGGTCCGTATATCCAGTCGGTACAAAGTTCCGCGTCAAGGGGCAGCCTTATACTTATATCATTGATGATTATGGTAGTGCTCTCGTCGGCACGGGTACGATCGACATCTACCAGCCTACGCGTTCGATGATGAATAAGTGGGGACGTCGTGTCGTGGAGATCGAAGTCATCGAGTGGGGCTCATCCCGCCAGAGCATGGAAAAGCTCGCTTCGCGCACACGCTACAAGCACTGCGCTCAGATGCAGGCTGCGCTCGCTGAGCAGCAGCGCCATCGTAAGACCGCTCAGCGTTAATCGCTAAAGATAGCGTATTATTTTCAGCCGCTCCGCAGTATCCTCTGCTGGGCGGTTTTTTATTTTAGATATTTTTACACTATTTCGCTGTATTCGCGAAGCCCTCTCTTGACAGGCTGGGCTTATCTGTGTTATATAGATAAGGAAATGAAGCTTCGTCGTTCTATAGTTATATCTGGCTCTATTGGGATAGGTGCCGTAGCGGGTTATTTGCTTGAGCCTGCACTTCGATCGTCATTAGCCTCCATGCTTGGCGTGGAGCAGGATGCGCCTACTGTGGCGCAAGTTCCGACTACTGACGAGCCTGAGTCTATTGCTAAGCAACCTGGCAAGGAGAAGAAGAACGTCGATGTCGATGATCTGCTCGGTGGTATAGGTCGTATAGGCGAGGAGGGCTCTGTGGATGTCGATACGGAGGATCAGGTGATCGCCGCGAATGAGGAGGACGATATCGATGCTTCTAGCTTCGAAGATATCACAATAGATGAGAGCGATGACGCGCCTGTCGCTCTGAAGCGATTCACGCGCAAGGGCGGGATGAAGGCTCAGGCGGTGCTGGAGGAGCCTTATATAGCCAAGCGGCAAGAGACATTGTGGAGAAATCCGAAGCGATTTAAGTCTTTATTAGCTGGGCGTATGCGTGCGCGTCTTAAGAGCAATAAGCCCGAGGACGTCGCGACCTTCTTAGAAGATCCGAAGAATCGTCTCGCGCTCGCGCAGTGGGAGCTGCTTAACCGCGGTGATCTGAATGCTCTCAATAAGGTGATGAGCGCGGGGAATGGCTACAAGCTGCTCGAGCCCCTCCTCAATGATCTGCGCTGGGTATCTGGCTTTGTCTACGACGGCGAGCTGGAGCGCACGGATGTCGCGCTTGGGATTCTTCTACACCTGCGTCAGGTCGATCCGAATATGGATATGATAGAGATGAGTGAGCAGGATGCTTCCGCTCACCCAGCTCCTATGATTAAACGCCGCATCGCTGCGGCCGTAGCCGCTGAGTATGCACGTCAGAACTGGTATGGTAATACGGGAGAACTCAGTGCGCGTGAGGTTCGCGAGATGGAGCGTGATGGCATCCCTATGCCACGTACGGCAAAGGGGCGAAAGGGGAATGCTGATGTGTATAAGCTCGCCCGCGAGCGTTACCAATTCTTTGCAGAGAGTGTCGAGAAGCGTCTTCTGAATAATTACTTCTACGTCATGCCTAACTGGCTGATGCGCTTCACATGCGGCTGGAAGGGGAACTCCGAGTACGGTACTCCGACGACGATGCGCTGGCTGCGTGATAATGTCGCCGCCCCCGCGAGAGCTTACATCGGTATGGGGGGACAGGTGCCCTATCTGCCGACGAATATCTTCGGCGACAGCATCCATGGTCCATTCTACTACGCGCCATTCCGCCCTCTCTATCCTGAGAATATGTCGAAGATGGTGCGCGATATCGGTGCGGTCTGCGGCGGGGTGTCTCACTTCGCTATTTCATCGGCTAATGCGAATGGTGTCCCAGGGATGACGATGGGTGAGCCTGGTCACTGTGCTTACGCCGTCTTCGTCGATGGTCGCTGGCATGCGGGTAACTCTATATCCAAGGAGCGCTCCATGCACTGGAGCTTCTGGGGGAGTAGCTCGTGGAGTGCGCTGACAGCCTATACTGATATGTATAATGCTGGTTCCGTGACGCGTGATGCGCAGATGGTGAAGACGCTCGCAGACATGCTCGCGCAGAACAGGAATCCCGTCTTCGCGCTCGATGTCTATCAGATGGCGATTACCTCACAGCCTCTGCTTCAATCGGCATGGCAGCAGTATGTCACCACTGCGAGCGAGCATCTTGCGCGCAGTCCTAAGAAATGGCTGGCGGTGAATCAGTTCCTCTGTGAGGCTCTCGCACCAGAGAGCCCCGAATCCTGCGCGAATTACCTGAAGGAGACTATCTATCCCGCTATGCTGAAGCGCGTGCGTTCCACAAAGATGAAAATTGAGGCTAATAAGGTCTTCTTTGCGAATCTTGACAAGCAGGAAGAGTCCATCTGGGATATAGAGCCGCTGCTTCAGATGCAGTATGAGCCACTACCGAAGGCGGTGAGTGTGCGTATGGAGTACTTCGAGGCTCTTATTGACACCGCTATGGCTAAGCCTGAGTTTTCGAACATGATTACATGGGCTGTACGTACGTCGCATAATGATAACGCGCCTCTTGCTAAAGCTGTTATGAAGTACATTGACAGCAAGAGAGAGACCTGTAAGAATATAGCACGCATTGATGCTGCGGTCATTCGAGCAGCCGAGGAGCTGCAAGATGAGGAAATGTTCCATAAGTATAGCGCCCCTTACTTAGCAGGTAAGAAGAATCTTCCGGAGATAGATCCTCTCCCAGGTAAGCTGGTTTCAGAAAATGCTATGGTGCTACTGAGCGATTATCATCCTGATAAGCCAGAAAGCGTCGCCTACCACGCTGCCGCGCTCACTAAGAATGGTGGTAGTATCAACAGTCTACCTGGCAAGCACCAAACGGTAACCGTCGTGCTCGAGCGACAGAAGCGTATAGGGGGGATCATTATCGTGCCAGAAGGTTCGCTAACTCCTTATATTCAATGGAAGATCGATGTGTCGAAGGACGGTAAGACATGGGAGACATTCATCGAGCTCCCCGATGCTTATAATAAGCCATATCTCCGTCTGAACATCCTCCGCGATGCGCCTAGTGCGAAGTATATCCGCATCGATTCAGGCAAGAACCAAACCCATGGTATTCAATTCAAATCCATCCAAATCTATGACAACAGCAAGAGCGGTATCGCAAAAAATTAATCGTTGTAGCCTCTGGGCTATGGGGCTACTCAGCTCCTTGCTCATCGCGCCGCTTCCTCTTCAGTCCGCTGAGCGAGTCGAGACACATAGTGAGGCTCTGCCGAAGATAGGTGCAGACGGTCTGATCGTGTACTGCTACGGTCCTGACTGGAATAGGCGCAGTGTGCGCATGCTTGAGACCTTCTGGGCTCGCCCCGATCTCATGACTGCAGCAGGTGAGGCGGTGCTGCTATCCGTTCCTTATTACGAGAGACCTCCCACGGCTGAGGAGATGGGGGAGAACGTCATTAGCCCTTCCCAAGTGCGTGGCTCGCTGCCTAAGCCTCCCTTCGATGTCTGCCCCACGGTGATGATGTTCGACTCCGAGGGGCGACTCTACGTGACTCTTGTCGGCTTAGATGGGCTCGGCGATGAGACAGGTAGCGTCGGGATAGAAAATATAAAGAAAAATCTGGAGCTGCTTCGAAAGCGCGATGAGCTGATGCAGGCTGCTAAGGCTATGCCTGTTGGCATCGAGCGTTCGAAGCTACTTATAGAAGCTAGCCAGCTCGGTATAGCACCGCCACAGGGTGCGAAAGCCCTGCTGGAAGAAGGTAATGATCCTGCGACACAGAAGATGCTGACTTATTTTAAGCATGATGCCTTGCAGTTCATGTACAAGCAGCTAGATACTACGGACGGCTTCCTGAAGGAGGACTTCATCGAAGATGTGGCTACGATTCGTAAGGCGAGTACAGAGATATTCAAGGATGAGAACTACCGTCCAATTGACAGGCAGGCCGCTTATAATCTCTATCTGGGAGCGATGCGTCGCGATGGTACGGCAGGCAGTCGTCTTCGTACACCCATACGTAATAATTTGAAGGTGGGGGAAGATACGCTCTACGGGAAGGCGATGGTCGGTCTCGTCAAGGAATGGGGGGAAATGGATCGCGTTCGCAAGACGAGCGAGCAGAAGAAAGCTCTGCGTGATAAAGAACGTGCGAGCAAGGCGAGGGATCGTAACCAAGACCGCGTTAGTGATAAGGTGAGCTTTGATTAGGTTTCGACTCGGCTATTACGGGGCTCGTGGAGAGTCGAATGTAGCGTGAGAATCGCTGTGTTCTATCGCGCTCGGATTAATTTTCATCTAAGCGACTGCGTGCATATATTCGCAGCTGCTAGGGAGTCAGGATTCGTTTGATTTCTTGTGTGATGATTGAGCATTTACTTGCACTTCTTCGTGATCTTCCATCGCGAAACAAGAGCGAGTATGAGCAGCGTGATGAGTCCCGCGATGCTAAAGATACCATTCTGTGACTGTGCTGAGCCGCAGCCTGTGGCGCAGATCCGGATAGGCTCGATGATGAGCACTTTCGCTTGAGCGGCTTGCTGTGACTCTGTGTTCTGCGTTTTTTCTAGCTCAGTTTCAGTCGTTTTTTTTTCTAGCAGAGGAAGGTACTTTGCGTAGCCTTCACGTGCCATCTCATCCTTGGGGATGAACTTCAGTGACGCGCTATTAATGCAGTAGCGGAGACCTCCTTGCTCTGGTGGACCATCTGTGAAGACGTGTCCGAGATGCGAATCCCCTAATTTGCTACGAACTTCGACACGATTCATCCCATGCGAGAGGTCTATTTCCTCAGACAGAAGAGTGCCGTCAATAGGGCGTGCGAACGCCGGCCAACCGCAGCCGGAGTCATACTTATCCGTGGAGACGAAGAGCGGCTGCCCCGTCGTGATATCGACGTAGATGCCTTCTTGAAAGTGCTGATCGTACGCGTTTGTGTAGGGGCTCTCCGTGGCTGAGAGCTGTGTGACCGCGTACTGCTCCGCGGTGAGCAGAGATTTAAGCTCTAGTTGCGTTTTTTTTTAAAGCCTTCTTCTGCGCGTGTAGGGTCTGATGATGCCTTCGCTCTATCGTAATGGCTGGAGTCTATGTGGCAGTATCCCGTCGGATTCTTCTCCAGATAGTCCTGATGGTACTCCTCGGCTGAGGTGTAGGTCTTCAGCGGCTCTAGCTCGATAGCGAGAGGCTCGCTGTAGTTCTTCTGTAGAGCATCCAAGGAGCTCTGGATGATGGCTTCATCGCTAGGAGCTGTGTAGAAGATTCCCGTGCGGTACTGAGGTCCGATGTCGTTTCCCTGCTTGTTTACCGAGATCGGGTCGATGACCTGATAGTACATGTCGAGAATGAAGGGGAGGCTGACGACTGCATCATCATAGGTGACTTTCACCGTCTCCGCGTAGCCAGTGTTCTTCTGAACGACCTGCTCGTAGGTGGGGGCATCAGTATGCCCATTTGCGTAGCCTACCTCTGTGTCGATGACACCATGTATCTGCTGGAAGTACTTTTCTACTCCCCAGAAGCAGCCGCCTGCTAAGTGGATTTCTTTTCTTGTCGTGCTCATGCTCGTGTGATTATGTCTCTATTATCTATGGATTCTCGAGAAGAAGAAGCCCATAGCGTGACATCTCCTCTATAGCCTGTGTCATGCAGTAGGCGGTCTAGCGCTTTTTCAGCCACAAGCCCAGTGCGTGTAGATAGGGGTGGGCTGTCTGAATAGCCCATGAACAGCGCGCGATAAGTCCAGCATGATGAAGGTGACGGCGTTTTTTCCATGGCATTTCCCAGAAGTAGCCTAGATGTCGTAACTGGTCGAATCTCTGCTCAAAGTGGCGCAGTAGCCCCGCAAGATCGCTTCTCTCTGCATGCGCCTCGGCACGTGTGCGCAGCTCAGAGAGGATGGCTTCGTGACAGATGCAGCCCCTTCTGTAGTAGTCGCGCGACGCTTTGTCAGCGAGGTAAAACTCACGTGCCGTGTGAAGTTCGCTCCTTGCTGATGATATGTTTCCCGCATGCCGTCTATAGTAGAGCATGGTGCCATTTTTCACGATGACGAAGCTGCCGAGCATGAGCGCGCGCGTTGCGAACATCGTGTCGTCGAGTACGGCGCATTCCGCAGGTAGATCTCCGAACTCTGTAAAAATGTCTCGAGACATCGTCATCATGCAGCCCCACCATTCCACTCCGTGTGTGTTCTTGTTTTTATCGAGATCGCTAGCTCGGCTTTCTACGAAGATGAGTTCATCATCGCTAGGGTTTGTCACTGGCGCGGGCTCGTCTGAGAAGGGTACAAGATGACCCGAGATGGCTTTCACATCAGGGTAGCGCATGATTGCTAGGGCGGTGAGCCGAGCTCTGTCGGGGTGTAAGATATCGTCTCCGTCCACGCGCATGAGCCATGGGTGACTGGAGAGTGCGACAGCACGGTTCATGTTTATCGCGACGCGCCCATTCGTCTCTGCTCTATGGTGAATGACGCGATGAGGCCCAGAATAGCTTTCCGCCATTTCTTTCATGATCTCATAAGTGGCATCAGGTGAGCGATCATCGCAGAGGATGATTTCTAATTCTCCTTCGTATTTCTGATCGAAGACTGATTGTACAGTCTTTCTAATGAATGGTTCTTGTCCGTATCCCATGACAAGAATGCTGATCGCAGGCCACTGAGTAGATGAGGTATTCACGTATAGTAAGGTAGCATAAGAATGGTTTAAAGTCAAGATGTCTTAGCTAAGCTTCGTACTCTATATGTAAAAACACCCTTGAGAGCGCGATGCCTCATCAAGGGTGCTGAGAACTGGTTCTATGCAGAGCCAGCTTATAATTAATTAGTTACCTGTGACAATTGTGGTCTTTTCGGTGATGATACCGAGAATGTTCTTCACATGCACGTCATGTGTAGAAACGGTGGTAAGACCGCCATTCTTCTTAGCTGCCTGAAGTGAGGAATCACCGATACCAACGAGGCCAAGGTAGTTAACGCTCTTTGCCTTGCCTACGCGGTTGCCAGATGTGCCTGTAGCTTCACATGCGAGTGTGCTGTCGTTATAAATAACTCCGAAAGGAGCGAGTCCACCACAGCTGCTGAGGAGAGCTGCGCAAGCGGCAATGATTGCGATTTTTTTCATATGTATAATTAATTGATTAAGACACCATCATGCATTGATGATGCTTCCTGTATTATATGTAAATAGACAGGGATATGTCAAGAGAGAACTGGATAATTGTTTAAATAAATGATCTTTATTACAATCATTACATTTTGAAGTGCTCGCCGAGGTAGATCTGGCGCGTCTTCGGGTCATTCGCGATTTCTTCCGCGTTCCCCTGCTTGATAACGCGACCTTCGAAGAGGATGTAGGCTCGGTCGACGATGCCGAGAGTTTCACGTACATTGTGGTCTGTGATGAGGATGGAAAGTCCATCCGTTTCGCGTAGGGAGGCGACAATACGCTGAATGTCCTGCACCGCGATGGGGTCGACTCCTGCGAATGGCTCGTCGAGCATGAGTAGCTTAGGGTTCGCCGCAAGTGCGCGAGCTATCGTTAAACGTCGCTTCTCCCCACCTGATAATTGTAGTGCCTGACTCTTGCGCAGCTTCGTGATGCTGAATCGCTCCATGAGTACGTCAGCCTGCTCTTTCTGCTCACGCCTATTGAGGTCGGCGCGCGTCTCCAAGATAGCTAGGAGATTTTCATGGACAGAGAGCTTGCGGAAAATGGACTCCTCCTGCGGAAGGTAGCCCATGCCGAGACGTGCACGCATGTGCATAGGTAGCCCCGTGACGTTCTGCTCCATGAAGTTCACGATACCCTCGTCTGGTCGTACGAGACCCGCGACCATGTAGAATGAGGTGGTCTTACCCGCTCCATTTGGTCCTAATAAGCCGACGATTTCGCCTGACTCGACGTGAATATTGACATTATCGACAACCTTACGTTCTTTGTAAGACTTACTCAGTCCCTGTGCATCTAGAAGTACGCTCATATGTGGTGGGTGGGGTGGGGGATTGGTGTGCTGGCTATTTCTTCTCAGTGGATAGTTGTTCACGGAGATTTTTTGCGCGTGTGATTTGTTTATCGCCGCTAATGGTCGCCGTGTTTTGCGCATCGAGGCGCAGGCGTGCGTTCCCTCTGGCTTCATGTGTGCTCTGCTCGTCTGAGAGATATACAACGTGCCCTGTAAGAGTTTTGCTCGCCGTGTAGCCATTAATCGTTAATGTGTCTCCTCGACCGTAGAGCATACGCTTGTCAGAGCTACGCATGAGTAGTCGCACATTGTCTTCTGCCTGTAGATGAGCGATACCGCGCATACTGGGGTGGGTCTTCTTCTTCTCTGCGTCTGCGAGTGTGATATGTAGCTTGCCCGCGTTTTGAAGGGAGAACTCCGCTGTCTGAATGGATGTGCCGCCATTCAAGATAGCACTGTCCACGCCCGAGAAGGGATAGGAGAGGTGGGGATGCTGCGCGAGGAGGTCATTTCCTTTCTGCGGATTAGTTTTCGCTAGCTCTTCATCGCTGATTTTCCTGAGATGGAGTATGGCCTGCCCCTGTGTGTGTAGCTTCATATCAGGGCTCGTGATGAGGGTGTCTTCGCCGAGGAGGATGCGTGCCTGCTCTCGCTCAAGAATGAGACTATGGTGACTCAGTAGTGTCTGCATACCCTGATCATCGGGGAGCTGCATGGTGATGTCTGTGGCGGTGATTCTCAGATCACCTTGTTCATCAAGGATGATATGCGAGGGCTTGTCTTCTGAGAGAGCCTCAAGTCGACGTCCACCGTAATCAAAAATGGCTTTCTCCCCCTTATCGGCTGAAATCTCGGCAAGGCCAGCAGAGAACGAGAGCTTCATCGCGCTGCCACGCAGAGCGAAGTGGGGGTGTGCACGATTCGATACATCCAGTAAGGCGTTTGTGTAAATACCCTCGGGGTCGCCTAGTTCTGCAAACACGAGAGGCGGGAAGCGGAACTCTGCGTCCGAGTCCGCCTCGCTAGGCTCGTGCTGATGAATATGATCTTCATCCTTCTTTAAGAATGGTATATAGAGATTTCGCGTAGAGATCAGTGAAGAGTACTCATCCTCTGCACGTAATCCGTGAGGGAAATAAAACGCTCGCTCGCTCGCGATGAAGTAAAGCTCCTCGCTCGTCTTGAACTCTCCCATGACCGCACTAGACTCAGCCTGCTCCTCCGATTCGATGGGGCGTTCATACTGACCACTGATGCTGTCTCCTTGGATGGAGATCGAGCCATCATCCCTCCAGTAGATGAGGCTATCCCCCTGTGCGACGAGTTCTTGCTTGCCTTGGCTTAGCTGGCTACGTTCACCGCTGAGAATGATGGCACCAGTTTGGGCGTCATAGCTGAAGCGATCTGCGTGTATGTGCGTCGCTGGCTGCTGTGCTTTTATATCACCTGCTATCTGGAGTGCTACCTCATCTTCCGCGACCACATGGGCTAGCCCCTCGTACTGTCTCTGGAAGGAGGCGAAGGGGGGCTGGGCTGCCTTTTGCCCCTTGATAGGCTTTAGCGCGAGTCGCATCGTTCCCGCGCTTGCGAAGCTCTGGTCTTGGTGCTTGATATGCACGTCGCGCTGCAAGTAGACGCTGTCATCGTGCAGTAAGAAGAGCAGAGACCCTTTTGCCCTGATCTCGCTGCGACTGCCGTCTTCATTCTGATAAAATCCCTCGATATCTTCAGCCAGCAGGTAAAACGCACCTAGTGCCTCACTCATGATAGCGAGTGGCTTCGCACCGCGCGCAATGAGTTCACCGTGGCTATGCCGTATCGTGATGCCAGCATTGTCCCCCCGCAGGAAGAGGCATTCTTTGTCTATGTCGAGGAGGGCTTGCTGCGCTGTGACGATAACGGGCTCACCCGTGTATTCTAAAGAAGCGGATGAGCCTGATTTCTTGCTCTGTTCCGCAGGAGCTTCTGATTCTTTGCTAATGATCTGCTCCTTTTCCTCCTTTAAATGCTCGGAGGTACTCTCTCTCTCTAATTGCACATAGAGACCGTGGCAGTCGAGGTGAAGTCTCTTGTCACGCAGCTTTACCTCACCGAGGTAGCTGAGCTGTGAAAGAGCTGTGTCGAAGTAAAGCCCCTTCGTGCTCTCAACCTGTGATTCATCAGCACGGCGATCACTCTCGCCCAGATTCGCCAGTGGCTCGTATTGCTCGACATCCTGGAGGTATGGCTCCATGTGCTCATCCCATGCGAGGAGCTGCTCGTTGAGCTCCGTGATGATGCCTGTAGCTTTCTCTCGGCTTTCTTGTGATGCTTTGGGATTAAAGAGCTCGTTGCGCTGCAAAATGAGTTCTTCGCTGGGAGAAAGCTGTGTAAGATCGCTTTTCAGGTATGCTGGCTGCTTCGTATCACTGCGCTGCGCTAGTGAAGGCAGCGCGGCTAAAAGCAGAATAGAGAGTCTGAATGAAGCTGGTATCATGGCGTTGCGATTTTCTCCTCCTTCACTGAAGATAAAGACAAAATGGTGCGGACAGGACCACGTAGCATCCCGCGCTGCTTTTCCACGGAATAGCTCAGCTGCTTACCCTGCGCGCGAAAGCGAGGGTCCGTCACGATGGTATCCTTCGTCGACTGGACAAGACTGGTGAGGAAGTTGTAATTTCCCTCCTCCGCGCTCATGGCTGTCGTGAAGCCCTCTTTGTTGTAGATCTCCGCGATGAGTCCTTTGATGCTAACCTCTTGACGGCTGACGACACTGAGGGTCTTTGCCTTGATGAGTGAACTGACGCGAGCCTTTTCGTAGCGAGGCAAGGTGATGCCCTCGACTACTGTGCCGGGGGGAAGCATCGAAATAGCGGGAAACTCACCTGGCGCGCTCTTCGTTTTAAGAGCGTCATTTGCCAGAGAAGAGCTCAATAAGCCCAGTATGCTTACAATACTGAGCTTATAAAAAGGTGAACCTAAGCGGTGTCGAAACACGATGCTGGAATTAAGGAATTAAAATAGGGTGGGGCTTACTTCATTTGTGCGTAGGCTGCACGGATGAGCTGCATATTCGTGATGACGCGTTCTAGGTCGGAGAGGAAGACCTGATTAGGTCCATCGCTCATCGCCTTGTCGGGGTTCTTGTGTACTTCCATGAAGACACCATCTACGCCGACGGCCATGGCAGCATTCGCAAGGACAGGAGCGAGCTCGCGGTCACCGCCCGTCGCTCCACCGAGACCACCAGGACGCTGGACGGAATGCGTCGCATCGAAGACCACAGGGCAGCCGAACTCGCGCATCCAGTGAAGACCGCGCATGTCGACGACGAGGTTGTTATAACCGAAGCTAGTACCGCGCTCGCAGAGCATGAACTTCTCACAGCCGAAAGCTTCCATCTTCTCGCAGATGTTCAAGCAGTCCCAAGGCGCGAGGAACTGTCCCTTCTTCACATTCACAGGGCGACCTGTTTTCGCGCAGGCTTCTAGAAGGTCGCTCTGGCGACTGAGGAAGGCGGGAATCTGGAGGAGGTCGATGTGCTCAGCGGCGTATTCCGCCTGCTCCTCTGTGTGGACATCGGTCACGACACCCACGCCGAGCTCCTTGGAAATTTCGGAGAGGATGCGGCAGCCTTCTTCTATGCCGACACCGCGGAAGCTCTTGACATTCGTACGATTCGCCTTGTCATAAGAAGCCTTGAAAAGGAAGGGGACACCGAGGCGCGTGCAGATGGTCTGGATCTCGCGAGCCATTTCCCATGCGAACTCTTCGTTTTCGAGAGAGCAAGGACCAAGGATGTAGAAGGGCTGAGCGCCACCGATTTCGATATCGTTAATGAAGAAAGACATGTGTGTGAATGAATGAGAGTGAAAAGATAAAAAAGGAAAATTAGTCGATGAGCAGCAGGCTCACAGGATCATAGAGATAGTTACGGAGGCGCGCAGCGATCGCATCTGCCTGATCCGAAGGCAGCTTGCTCGACACGTAAAAGGTGTATTCTAGCGCGACGTCCTTCACGTCACAGCCGACGCGTATGCCCACCTTTTGCGTGTCCCCGCGCGTCACGAAGGCAACGAGTGGGGCAGAGTTACTATCTAGGTACTGGCTCACCTGTTCGCGCGTCGTCTTAGCGTCGCAGACGACTACGTGAGGTGCGAAGTTGTTCTGTACTTCACCGCCTCGTTGGAGTAGGCGCGCGAGTTGGTACAGAGACTTGTCTGAGACATCGGTGAGGGCACGGAGTTTTTCTCCGCACTCTTCAAACAGGAGCACGTCAAGGCTGCCGTTTTTCGTCACTTCCAGGCTAGCGCAGGATTTAATCACGGCGCGGAGGATATAATCCATCAGCGAGTAACGGCTTTCTAGAAGCCTGTCACACTGCACGGCGATGGGGCGACTGAGATTCGCGAGGGCGAACATGTCTACGCGGTAATCGTAGACGAAGTAGCCCCCCTTGGCAGGACGCGTCTGGGGCAGGAGGTCTGCCGCGACACTCGTCTTACCAAGGGTGGGACTGCTTGATGATGCTTCTGAGAGCTCAGACACAGCCTCAGGCTCACCCGTGAGTACTCGCTGTATATCCGCAGCCATGATGCGACCCCTAGGTCCCGAGCCACGCATGGATGACACATCAAGCTGATGTGTGTGTGCGAGACGGCGGGCGAGAGGAGATAGGAGCTTCATGGCTGACATGGATGAGGATAGTTAGGATAGGGAGAGCGGGGTGGGGGAGTTCTGAGCTTTTCTGGAGGCTTAAGCTTCGAAGCGAAGCTCGCCGTCGATGTAGGTCTGGACGACTTCGAACTCATCGTCGAGGAGCACGAGGTCAGCAGTGAAGCCAGGGGCGATCTTTCCGAGGTCGTGAAGACCGAGAGACTGAGCCTGATTGTAAGAGGTGCTGTAGACGAGCTCGCTGAGTGGCTTGCCTGTCATTTCGTACACATTGCGCAGCCCCTGACCGAAGTGAAGAGTGGAGCCAGCGAGGTTTCCAGATTCGAGACGAGCGACGCCGCCCTTCACGATGATGGGAAGACCACCGAGATCGCCAGGACCATCAGGCATCCATGAGCAGGCGAGAGAGTCGGTGACCATGATGAGCTGATCCTTTGCCTTCGTGCCGAAGGTGAGCTTTAGCATGTCGGAGCAGAGGTGGATCTTGTCACAGATGAGTTCGATCTTGATTTCGGAATCTTGGAGACCAGAGCCGACGAGACCGATTTCGCGGTGGTGGACAGGGCTCATCTGGTTGCAGAAATGGGTGAGGTGCTTCAGACCAGCAGCCTTAGCCTTCGCGAAGTCTACATGAGTTGCTGCGGAGTGACCAGCGGAGCAGGTGATGCCCTTTGCGCTCGCTTCTGCGATGAAGTCGAGAGCACCTGGCATTTCTGGAGCCATCGTGATGAGAAGGACAGGGAAGATGTCGTCTATCATGGTGACTTCTTCGATGTCGGCTGGACGTACGAAGGCTGGGTTCTGTGCGCCGCACTGCTTAGGATTGATGTAAGGACCTTCGAGGTGAATACCTGGTGTCTTCGAGCCATTAGGGGCTTCGGAGTATTCCTTCACCGTGCGTGCGACATCAAGAAGGGTGTTTGTGCCGAGAGTCAGCGTCGTAGGAAGCCAGCTTGTGACACCTTCCTTCATCTTGCAGTCTGCGATGGTGCGCAGGCTCTCGATCTTGCAGTCGCATGTGTCGCAACCACCAGCACCATGAGAGTGAATGTCGATGAAACCGGGGAGCAGCATGCGACCCTGTGCGTCGATGACCTTATCGGCTTCGACAGCTGTTTCTTCGAGGTAGACAGCGGCGATGCGCTTGCCTTCGATGAGGACGGCGCCACCAGCCACGTCGATGCCTGGTGAGATAATACGAGCATTTTTAATCAGTGTTTTCATAAATGTAAAGGCTGTGCGAGCGTGTTATGGGACTCACATGGGCTGCATGAAATTATAAGGATTGAAAACAGCTTTTCAAGCTAAAAGAAAGCCACCCACTTGATTTCTTATGAAAAACTCCTCACACATACACCCTGCTACTGGACGCAGGAGATGCTGAGGAGTTCCTATTTTTCATCAAATGTCGCTAATCTTTATTTCTTATAGCCGATTCCTATGATATCAAGGCGTTTTTTTAGCTCTTCGAGTCGGCGGAGGAAGTCTTGGTAATCCTTGTTCTCCTTCTCTGTCCAGCCCACCTCGGCGTAGGCTATCGTGCGGGGGAAACTCTGGCGGTGCATGTCCGCGACAGTGGGTGTCCACTCTGTCCACATCTGTGTGCCGAGTCCTATGATGCGCTGCGCCTCTTCTGGGGTGAAGTCACCCGCGCGTGGGTCGAAGCTGTAACTCTTCTCCAGAGGGATACGCTCATAAGAATAGTCAAGGTAGGTGTCTACGTGTGAGGAGTTCACGAGCTCATGCCCCTTGCTCACGGCTTTTTTAATCTGAGCCTTAGGCCCTGCCCAGTAATGGATGATGGTATTGGGGTGAATCTTTGAGACGACATCCCCGCCGCCGTCGCCATGGATGTCTCCGCCCATGATCTCATTCCAGCCCATGGCGCGTTTCCCCTTGTCTCGGATAAGCTGCTCGATGCGGTTCGTGAAGTGCATCTGTACCCGAGCTAAGGAGGTATAGCCATGCTGCTTCATGAAGGCTTCTATCTCGGGTACGCCTTCCCACTGCTTGCTGAATCGCACCTCATCGCCGCCGAAGTGTAGAATGGGTGAGGGGAAGAGGGTGATGAGCTCATCGAAGACGTCGGAGACGAACTCATAGGTGCTCTCCTTTGTCGGGTCGAGCGCGGCGTTTGAGCCGAACTTTGTCGGCATTTCCTTGAGAGGTTTCAGGGAGAGCCATGGGTAGGCTACGCTCGCTGCGCTGCTGTGTCCAGGTACGTCAAACTCGGGAATGATGGTGATACCACGCTGAGCTGCGTAGGCGACGATGTCCTTAATCTGCTCCTGCGTGTAGAAGCCACCGTGGGGCTTGCCGACACTCTTTCCGCTTCTCCATGTACCCGCCTCTGTATCTGCGCGAGAAGAGCCGACCTCCGTGAGGTGTGGGTACTTCTTGATCTCGATGCGCCAGCCGTCATTGTCGGTGAGATGCCAGTGCAGGATATTCATCTTCAGCAGGGCCATGGTGTCGAGGATGCGCTTCACCTCCTTCACGCCATAGAAATGACGAGCCTCATCCAGCATGAAGGCTCGCCACTTGAAGCGCGGCGCGTCTTCGAGGGTGAAGGCCGACTCGCCCATCGTCCATGTGGTGGATGCCTTCAGGGCAGCATCGGTGCTGAAAAAGGCGGGAGGAAGCATCTGGGCGATGCTCGCATAGGCGCGCATGATGCCTGCGGCTGACGCGAAGTGGATAATGAGGTCTTCCTTGTAAGGGTTCTCCGCGTCGTTCGCCATGAGGGCGTAAGCTTCATTGCCTTTATTTAAAAGTGATTTCTCGAAATTGAGATAAATTTCACCTGTTCCGAGATCTTCGACAGTCTCCGTGGGCTCATGGATGATGAGGGGAAGCTCTAGTCCTGTGCCTGCGCGTAGGAGCTGGGCGAAGTCTACCGCAGCCTGTGCCTCGGCTGAGCCTTTCTCTACGATGGCGATGATGCGTGAATTTGGCTGGATGCAAAATGCCTTCCCGTCTTTCTCTGCCTTAACTACTGTTGGCTTAGGGATGATGTTCTGCTGCGCATGTGCTGTCGTGGACAGGGCGCAAAGACCTAGTGTGAGGGCAACAATGGATGAGAGGTGCATATGTAAGTATACTAGAGAAATCGCCCTCCTCTTGTCAATGCAGAATATGTGTATGACGTATCATCTATGGAAACTTAGCCCAGACTATTCTTGACTAATTCTAAAGCAGGGCGTATAATACCGCTGGCATGACTCGCTATTTCAAACTTGCTCAGATGCTCATAGGTGGGGCTGCTCTTCTGCTCTTTGCTGGGGGATTCCCTCGCTTCGGTGTGCCGGAGGTCTACCACAGTGGTGCGATGCTGCTGCTTGGTGTCTTAGGGGCTGTATTCGTCTGTATCGCCACCTATCGTATCGTTAGTGATAGACCGCTCGTTTTCCTCAAGGTGACCGCTCTCGCTCTGCTCACGATCGCCAGTGCGTGGCTTGCCTGTTCAGGGCTGCTGGGCTTATTAGACGATGCTGGTATGAGCTGGGGGCAGTTAAGTTTTACTGCATCTCGGGCAGTGCTGGGGTTTCTTGCGACTCTATGCTTTGCGTATTTTTGCTGGCGTATGCTGGATAAGCGCATGTCGCTTGCGTGGGCGCATCTCGCTATGCTGCCGCTTGCCTTTGGGGCGTACCTAGATTATGCCTTTGAGCTGAATGGGGCACTCCCTGTCGTCGTCGATCACGTCGAGGCGACAGAGACGCTGCGCCTCACCGATGAGAAGCGCGTGCCCTTCGGTTTCTCCCTTTCCTTAAAGAATTTCGAGCTCAGTCACTATGAGGCGACACGCTATGATATGTATGAGCAGGATGGACGAGAGTGGAAAGTGCTCGGTGGGATGGAGCTGCGTGATGAGCAACTGTACTTTGAAAACACCAGCTGGTCACTCAGTGAACTCCAGCACGATAAGCGCATGGGCGATCGTGCCTTCTTGTTCATCGATGGGAAGCCCATGCGCCTCATCTATGAGGCAGAGCCTACGGTGAAGCAATATAAGGTGGATTATATACTCGAGGATAAGCGACAGGGAGAGATCCTTTGCGGCGAGCTTCGTATCAATGAACCCATCGAATACCAAGGCTGGCAGTTCAGTCTCATGAGTTACCGCGAGCTGGCTAGTGCGGATCAAGTGCTGGTGCAACTCGAAGCACGTCACGCCCCCGGTCGCTTATGGGCGCGCGGTGGCATGATCGCCCTCATCATCAGCATCGCCACATGGTGCTGGATTCCCAGTGTTTCTAGAATAAGAAAGGAGAAAACAACAGCATGAACCTCGCTCTACTCGTCTACACCCTCACGGGACTATGCCTAGGTCTCCACGTCCTCGCTGTCCTCATGGCGCGTCGCGAGCTGCTTGCCTTTCGCCTGATGGTCGCTGGGTGGATCGTCGGCCTGCTGCTGCTCATCGCGAATGCTATCCTCGCGCAGGCTCCCCCCTTCGGGAATATGCGCCATGTGCTGAGTTTCTTCCCGCTTATTCTGCTGCCTAGTCTGCTGATGATGAAGTCTAGCATCCCGCGCAGCTACATAGGCTACTTCGCCTTCGCCGCTGTCCTCACTCTCACAGGGGCTCTCTGTATGCCTCTGCAAGAAGGCTGGCGACAAATGCCCGCGCTACAGTCTCCATGGTTCGTGCCTCATGTGACGAGCTATGTCGTCTCTTACGGGCTTATGCTCGTCGCGACGCTGGTAACGATTCGAAGCTTCTGGGGAGAGAAGAAAGAGCTAGCCCTCCGCGTGGCTGACAAGGCGGTGACACTCGCCTTCCCCCTGATGACATTTGGACTCTGGAGTGGGGCACTCTGGGCAGACTCCGTGTGGGGTGGCTACTGGGCATGGGATATTAAGGAGGTGTGGTCGCTCATCACATGGCTGCTCTATATCATGTATTTCCACGTGAGACGTGCTGCGCCTGAGTGGAGGCGTACGCTGCTCATTCTCGCATTCTGCTCCCTGCTGGTGACCTTTCTTGTCGTGAACCTCCTACCGAAGGTGGAGTCTCTGCATAGCTACGCGCAGTGATTTCAACCGCAGTGATTTCAACATTTGAGGCACAAAAATACCGCCTTCTCCCATGAAGAAGGCGGTGTAAATGTATATAAGAGGGGGGCTAGAAGTTACTTCTTCTTGCAGCCGCCTTTCTTCTTGCAGCTAACCGCTGTCTTGAAGACAGAGGAAGGCTTGAAACCGAGAGTCTGAGAAGCTTCGATTGTCATCGTGTCACCAGTCTGTGGGTTACGACCAGTGCGCGCAGCGCGCTTCTTCATTTCGAATGTGCCGAATCCAATGATCTGAACCTTTTCTTGAAGTACTGCTTCGCTGATGGAGTCTAGTACTGCTTTAAGCGCGGTTTCGGCACATTTTTTTGATGTGTTTTCGCCAAGTTTGGCTTGAATCTTATCTACAAGTTGAGTTTTGTTCATAGGAGTTCATGATAACATCTTTACAGAGCGACGCAAGCGGAAAATTGCGATTTACACGATAAATGAGCTGTTTTTTTAGCTTTTTGAGGAAAAAATAGCTGAATTGCAGTCATTTTTTGTAATCAATATGTCCAATTTTGTAATGCAATGGCATCATGCATTTCACGTACAGCGACCTGCATGCCCATACTCAGAGCACGTGATACGATGGTATGCCCTATATTAAGCTCCTGTAGATGAGGAACGACTGCGAGCTCGGCGAGATTCGCTAACTGAATACCGTGTCCCGCGTGAACGCGTAGACCGATGGAATGAGCGAGTTCTGCTCCCGCCTTCAGGCGTGCCGCCTCGTCACTGCGTGCTTCGCCCTGCGTATTCGCGAAGCATCCTGTGTGTAGTTCTATCATCGGAGCTCCGAGATCAGCACTCGCTTGGATCTGCGCTGGCTCGGGGTCGATGAACATGCTGACCTTGATACCCGCCTCACTGAGTGCCGCGACGACGGGGCGCAGTGTCTCAAGCTGACCTGCCACGTCAAGCCCTCCTTCCGTCGTCACCTCCTCGCGCTTTTCTGGGACGAGGCACACGTAGTCGGGCTTCAGATCAAGGGCGAAGGCGAGCATCGCTGGCGTGGCTGCCATTTCTAGATTCAGGGGGAGGGGGATATGCTTACGCACACGGTAGGCGTCTTCTACCTGCATGTGTCTTCTGTCTTCGCGTACGTGGATAGTGATGGAGTCTGCGCCTCCTTGCATGGCTGCTTCGGCGGCTTCGAGGATGCAGGGTTCGACATGAGGGGCGTTCAGCATCCCTTGGTAGCGTGCTTGGCGTAGCGTGGCAACGTGGTCAATATTGATTCCTAATAGCATGGTGATGAGAATAATGTTTGGGCTGGGAAGCAAGCCGACCGCATCAAAAAGATGCGGTCGGGTATAAAATAGCTAGAGTCCGAGTTCTTTAGTGCAGGAAGTGGCGGACACCTGTGAAGATCATCGCGATACCAGCAGCGTCAGCTGCGTCGATGACTTCTTGGTCACGGATAGAGCCACCGGGCTGGATACAGGCGGTAGCACCCGCGTCGATGGCAGTCTGGAGTCCGTCAGCGAAGGGGAATAGACCATCGGATGCGATGACGCTGCCCTTGAGCTGAAGGCCAGATTGACCCGCCTTCCAGACGGCGATCTTAGCGGAGTCGACGCGGCTCATCTGTCCTGCTCCTATGCCGAGCGTGCCATTCTTGTCTGAGAAGACGATGGCGTTCGAGTGAACTTGCTTGCACACGCGCCATGCGAAGGTGAGAGCTTCGAGCTCGTCTTCTGTAGGCATGCGCTTCGTGACGACCTTTTCCTGTAGCTTGTCGAGACCGAGTGCGTAATCATCACGCTTCATCGTCATGACTCCACCCGGTGCGGAGCGCACGATAGGGAGCTTGCAGTACTCCTTCCATGCGTCCATGTCGAGGCGCATGATACGGCAGTTCTTCTTCTTCTGGAGAAGGGCGCGTGCTTCTGGCTCATAGTCAGGAGCGATAATCACATCTGTGAAGATAGCACCGACGATGCGTGCCAGAGCCTCTGTCATGGGGCGGTTCATCACGATGACACCACCGAATGGGGCTTGCGTGTCCGTCTGGTAGGCGCGCTTCCATGCCTCGACGAGGTCTTCATCATCTTGACCGACACCGCAGGGGTTCGTGTGCTTTAAGATGCCGACCGTAGGGCGGCGGAAGTTCATGATGAGAGAAGCCGCTGCTTCGACATCAAGGATGTTTGTGTAGGAAAGCTCCTTGCCTTGGATCTGAGTGACGACGCTGTCGAAGTCTCCGTAGAGGTGGCTAGGCTGGTGAGGATTATCACCGTAGCGCAGCGTCTGGGCGAATGGGAGGGATAGGGTGAAGGTGTTCTTCGTGCAGTCAGCGGCGCGATGACCGAGGTAGTTTGAAATCGCGTTGTCGTACTCAGATGTGCGGGTGAATACCTTCACAGCGAGGCGTTCGCGAGTCTTGAGAGTCGTATTGCCCTGATGACTTTCCATTTCTTCAAGGATAGTACCGTAGTCCGCAGGGTCGGAAACAACCGTGACGGAAGAGTAGTTCTTCGCAGCGGAGCGCAGCATGGAAGGCCCACCGATGTCTATCTTTTCGATAGCTTCAGCCAGAGTCACGCCTTCTTGGGCTACTGTCGCTTCGAATGGGTAGAGATTCACACACACGAGGTCTATCGTGGGGATCTCATTGTCACGAGCCTGCTGCTGGTGCTTCTCCAGATCACGACGCTGGAGCAGACCTCCGTGTACCTTCGGGTGGAGCGTCTTCACGCGACCGTCGAAGAGTTCAGGCGCGCCTGTGTAATCAGAAATCTCAGTGACAGGGAGTCCTAATTCCTTGAGATACTGGCATGTTCCTCCAGTAGAGATGAGGGTGACGCCCTGTTCGACAAGGCCTTTTGCAAATTGATCGAGACCAGTCTTATCAGAAACGGAGATAAGGGCTCGGCTGATTTTTTCGGGTTGAATGCTTGTTTCCATGGTGGAATGCGGGTTATGCGAGCAAGAAGGTCTTGCTGCGGAAAGCCTACACCCGAAACCATGAAAAAGCAAGCCCAATATTCAGCTTATTTCGCCGTGCCAAGAGCTGTTCGTTTCGAGTCATCGCCTGTGTAGCTTGGTGTAGTTGCAGGCGTAGGCGTAACGGTGGGCGCAGCGGTGCTAGGAGCAGGGGAGGGCTTCGCTTTGCCTGCGCTGGGTGTAGCACTCTTCGTTACTTTTGTCACCTCGGTAGGACGCTCTTGGAAGGCTTCCTTCGGGAAGAATCCGCCTGTGTCCTTCCAGTGACGAAGAGTCATGCCTGCTAGGAAAGATACGATGATGATGATGATGGCGTAAGTGGTGACGAATCCGTCATCGACCTTCTTGTGCTGAGAGTAGTCTATGATCGTATCTGCTAAAGGTTTAGGACTACGCTGCCCACCCTGTCCGACAGGCTTTGCCTTGGGTGCATTCGTTGGTCTGCTTGGTTTTGGCGCGGCGGGGGCTGCGGCTGGCTGTGCAGGAGTCGCTGAGGGAAGAGTAGGGACGGTGACACCCTGCGCGTCGTAGGTGAGTGTGGCTTCGCCTAGCATATAATCCGTATTTTCTTGGAGGGCTTCTTCTGCAGTGAGGCTCACGTTGTTTCGCTGGATACCATTCGTCGACTCTTCATCCTTGATATAGAATGCACCATCCTTGTAGCAGATCGTGCCGTGGAGACCAGAGATACCCACGACATCGGGGAGGCTGATGACGCAGTCGGGATTACGCCCCATAGTTATGGCTAGCCCCTCCTTTGTGGGAAGTCTATATTTATTTTTCGTGCCATCTTTTCGTTGAATAAAAACAAGTGCCATAGCTGAAATAGAGTATGGCATAGATATTACGGTAATGCAATCGAAAAATGAAGCATACGTGCCCGATAAGTAAGAATATACTTGAGCTATCCCTCTTTTCTGCCCTATACTTGAGCCATGCCCATTTCAGAAGAACTATTCACAGAGGCCTGTCAGTACATCCCCGGTGGTGTGAACTCACCCGTGCGCGCCTTTAGGCGACTTGAGCGTGCGCCATTCTTTGTCGCGAGTGCACAGGGGTCGCATCTTATCGACGAAGATGGAAAGCAGTATGTCGACTACGTCGGCACGTGGGGACCCGCTATTCTTGGGCATGCGCCTGCACCAGTGATTAAGGCAGTACAAGAAGCCGCAAGCCATGGTCTCAGCTTCGGCACGCCGACCCGCGTCGAAGTAGACATGGCAAAGACTGTGTGCGAATGGGTGCCCTCCATCGAAAAAATCCGCATGTGTAACAGTGGGACAGAAGCGACGATGAGCGCGATACGCCTCGCACGCGGTTTCACAATGCGCGACATGATCGTGAAGTTCATCGGCTGCTACCATGGGCATGTCGACAGCCTACTCGTCGCAGCTGGCAGTGGGGCTCTCACCCATGGCCGCCCTGACAGTGCTGGCGTACCAGCCGAGTTCGCACGTCTGACCCTGACACTCCCCTATAATGATACGAATGCGCTGGAAGAGGCATTCCACGCCTACGGCGATCGCATCGCTGCCATCATCGTCGAGCCATACCCAGGGAATGCAGGCTTTTACCTCCCACGCGAAGGTTACTTAGAGTTCCTGCGTGAGATCACGACGCGCTACGGCTCGCTGCTTATTTTTGACGAAGTCATGACGGGCTTTCGCATCTCTGAATCAGGTGTACAGGGTAAGCATGGCATCACCCCTGATCTCACCTGTCTGGGGAAAATCATAGGCGGGGGGCTTCCTGTCGGGGCTTTTGGCGGACGTGCGGATATCATGGACGCGCTATCTCCACTCGGTCCAGTCTACCAAGCTGGCACGCTGAGCGGAAACCCTGTCGCCATGGCCGCAGGTCTCGCTCAGCTGCGTGAACTGCGCGCACAGGATGCCTACACGCGTCTTGACGTGCTCGGTGCGCGTCTTGAAGACGGTGTACGCCGTGCGATTCATGACGCAGGGAAGAATTACCAGTTTTACCGCGTCGGCTCGATGTTCGGACTCTTCTTCTCCGATGAGCCTGTGTACGATCTAGATTCCGCGATGAAGAGTGACTTTGACAGCTTCCGCCGCTACTTCCATCTGATGCTGGACGAGGGCGTTTATGTCGCTCCGTCTCCTTACGAAGCGGGCTTCCTCTCCACCGCCCATAGCGAGGCTGATATAGACCATACCATCGCCGCCATGGCGCGTGCATTCCGCGAACTGTAGCCGTGAACGTGAAAGAATCTTGTCATTTCGCTAGAGAACGATTATAATCCCGCTATGAAGAAAGCACTCTTATCCTATTTGCCCACGATTGCACTGCTCGCGCTGGGCTGCTTTTCTACTCCTGCACACGCTCAGAGCCCACAGACGGGCGAGGAGGGCGACGTCGTGCGCGTTACGCGTCATCCTGACGGCACGCGTACCATCTACAAGCGTCAGCGTGGTGATTCAGGTATGCTCTCTATGACCTACACAGCGAATGGAAACCTCGCTGTTATCCACGAATACATCGAGGGGAAGTACTCCCAGCTCGTGGGGTGCAATATCTACGATAGCAAGTACCGCGTCATTTATAAGGTCGCATACGGCTATGATAGTAATGCGCGCCTCATCGAAGAGCGCATGTACTCGAATCCCGATAGAAAGCTCGTGCAGCGCGTGATCTACAAGTATGACGAGATAGGGAATCGCACCAAGCCTATCGTTGTCTCACTGAGCACGAGTAAGCATAAGAGTCCCAACATCGCACCTACGATGCGAGAAGAAGTGGAGCAGATCCACCGCGAAGGTAGACAATAAGATCATAGGATATTAGAAAAAAGATTATGGATACATTTTCCTGGCAAGATAAAGATGAAGACGGCAAGAAGGTCACGTACCGCGCGACCTACTTCGGCGGCTGGTGGCAGCTAGAAGTCGCCCCAAAGCTCGGTCGCGCCCAGCGCGACGAGGTGGAGTTCGAGCCCGCAGAGTTCAATGAAGATATCTGGCAGAGCCTTCGCACTATGCTGTATAATAAGTACCGCCGCCGCCGTGTCTCATGGGAACTCGTCGATCACATCGACCAGGTCCTCGCAGGTAAGAAAAAGAACGAACGTCGCGACCGCCGATGACAGAAGAGGATATGATACACTGCGTCGATCCTGCGAAGCAGGTAGAGCGCGCCGTCGCCATCATGCGGCGCCTACGTGAGCCGGGCGGATGCCCATGGGACGCAGAGCAGACACATGAGAGCATCCTGAATAACCTTCTCGAAGAATCCTACGAGTGCATCGATGCCATACGCAGTGGTGACGATGCACATATGCGTGAGGAGCTCGGCGATGTGCTCTTGCAGGTTATTTTTCACGCGCAGCTTGCGCAGGAGAGAGCCGCCTTTGGGCTAGCTGAAGTGGCGCAAGAACTCTCCGATAAGCTCGTGCGCCGCCACCCCCATGTATTCGCCCAGTCGCAAGTGGATAACACCGAGGCTGTCTTAAATCAATGGGATGCCATCAAGCGCACAGAAAAATCCATCGAGCGCATGCCCTACCTCCACCACTGCGGAGAGGGTCTTCCAGCACTCATGAAGGCGAATAAGCTCTCGAAGAAAGCCGCAAAGGTAGGCTTCGACTGGCCTGTCGCCGTGGAAACCCTCGCGAAGGTGAAAGAAGAGCTCGGCGAAGTCGAAGAATGCCTGTCACAGCCAGAAGATCGAGCCCACCTAGAAGAAGAGCTCGGCGACATGCTCTTTAGCATGGTGAATCTCTGCCGAAAGTGCGATATAGACCCAGAACTCGCCCTCAGTGCGGCGAATGCGAAATTCGTACGCCGCTTTAATCAGGTAGAGGAGAGTATTCTTTCCCTGAATATTAGCCTCGAAGAAGCCAGCCTTGACCAGATGGAGCAGGCATGGCAGCAGTCGAAGCAAACTGAAACATAGAAACACCAAGAACGGGAGAATCGTATGGATGTAGGAAAAAGTATGAAATGGACAACACTCACACTGATCATGTTAGCTCAGGCAAGCTGTAGCCTCTTTTCATCAGAATCCTCAGAAGATAAGGAGACGCAGAATCCCGAGGGCTATAATCCTAATTTCCCCACGGGAGAGCGCAGCATCGATGAGATTGCCATGTCGGGGAATAATCCCACAGCGCAGAGCCTCAGCGTCAGCACCTCAGAGCAGCTGGAAAAGATAGACAATCAGGCGGAAGGCCCTGTGTTTTTCACTGATCCCGATAATCCAGACGCAGACATCGAGGGCATCAGTGTCGCCTTCGAAGGGGCGCGACAGCGCATGAGCTGGCTCACGAGGCTCTCCCACGCCTCACAAGTCGCAAGACGCGAGAAGCTCCCCCTGCTCATCTGGTTTCATGACTCCCTGCTCAGCCCGAAGAGTAAAGCCATGGCAAAGGATCTCTTCGACACACCAGAATTCCTCGCGTGGATGAAGGGGAAAGCTATAGGCGTGCGCCTCGACTCTAGTGCTGGCTTCGATGAGTCAGGAATGAAGAGTGGGAATGCGGGTACACAAAACATCCGTGCCATACGTAGTCGCTACGGAATCAAGAGCATACCAAGTTTTGTCGTCATCAGTGCCACAGGCGAAGTCGTGGAGAAGATAGATGCATCTGATGGTTTCATCGCAGGGGCTAGCCTAGAGATCAGAGAAGCTGTTGCGAAAGCCCAGAGCATCTACGATCATCACCGCGACGAATTGAAATCAAAGGGCTACCGAGAGTGGGAGAACGCGCGGGGAGATAAGAAGATTTTCGCAAAACTGCGACGCTTTGACCGTGCAAAAGATATCGTGTATCTCGTCGAAGAGTCTGGGAAGTCCTATAAGCTAAATCTCTTCGCTTTCAGTGCGCATGATATTGAATACCTCGATGCTCTGCCACAGGAAAAGAAAGCCACTAAGCCTCGAGCGCGATGAAGTCAGGGGGAACGAAGTCCGATCAGACGAAGGCTCTGATCATGCGTGCTGCGATACGGCTCTTTACGGAGCGCGGATTTGCGGGGAGTTCCCTGCGCGATATAGCGAATGAAGCGGAGCTGAACATGGGGCTCATACGTTACCATTTCGGCACGAAGGGCGATCTGTACCGAGACACGCTCGCACATTTGGCAGAGCCTTATAACACTGCTTGTTTAAAAGCCTTACATGAAGTTTTAGCACGAGATTCCGCCGATGCAGAGCAGCTGATTTACGCATGGCTCGCCGCTCCTTATACCCATTGGGCTGAAGACGCTCTCGTCGGTGGTGAGGAGCTGCTCTGCTTCCTGAATAAGATGGGGTACGAGTCCAGCGAGCTCACCCACGAGGTCTACGAGTCGCATTATTCCTTTGCCCTGATGGAGTGGCAGCAGGCTCTCTCTGAGTGCTATCCCAGTGTGACGCGCGGCGACTGGTTCTGGTGCTTGACCTGCCTGCGCGGCATGTATTTTAATATCGTCGCGCATGACGACTTCACCCTGTGGACACTGCCAGCTATCCATAGCAAGGAGTCCGCGTTGCATCGCCTCGCCTTCGATGCCGCAGCGATGCTGCAACGCTACGCACACATTGACTGATTGACACACTGTGCGTCTTGTGATAGACTCGCTCTCTTCACTATGATTACGATTACAGGAACGCACAACGAGGCTATCTGCTACTGCGATGAGCTAGAAGCGAAGGCCGCCGCTCAGATCAAGACCCTCTGCCTGCAAAAGGCATTCGCTGATTGTAAGATACGCATCATGCCTGACGTGCATGCGGGCATGGGCTGCACCATAGGTACGACGATGAGCATACGTGATAAAATCGTCCCTGGAATGGTCGGTGTCGATATTGGATGCGGCATGGAGACCACGACACTTAAGGAAAGTGACATCGACCTCGCGCGACTCGACGAGGTCATTCGCAAGCATATCCCCTCTGGTCGCAGCGTACGTGAGAGTGCCCACGCACTTAATGATGAGATACAGCTCGATGAGCTGCGCTGCGTGAAGCAGGTGAACCTCGGTCGCGCACGCCGTAGCATCGGCAGCCTCGGTGGGGGGAATCACTTCATTGAGCTTAATCGTGGCTCTGATGGTTGCGTCCACCTCGTTATCCACTCGGGTAGTCGCCATCTGGGGCATGAAGTCGCGGATTATTATCAGAAAACCGCCTTCGAGCAGCTCTACGGCACTCTTGCTGAGAAAACGAAGGAAATCATCGCGACGCTGAAAGCTGAGGGACGTTATCAAGATATAGCTCCTACACTCGACGCGTTTAAGGCACAGCATGCGCAGGGAAACCTGCCGCCCAAGGAGCTCACCTATGTGGAAGGAGCACTCTTTGACGACTACCTGCATGATATGAAGATCGTGCAGCACTTTGCCGTCCTGAATCGCCGTGCCATGACCGCCGTCATCCTCGAAGAGATGGGGCTGCATGAGCAGGATCGCTTCACCACCATTCACAACTATATCGACACAGATAGCATGATGCTGCGCAAGGGGGCAGTCTCAGCCCGTGCAGGAGAGCGACTGCTCATACCGATCAATATGCGAGACGGTAGTCTCATCTGCGTAGGGAAGGGTAATGACGACTGGAATCAGTCCGCGCCTCACGGAGCTGGCCGTCTCTACAGCCGTACGACGGCATTCAAGCAGCTCTCCATGGACGAGTACAAGAAGCAGATGGAGGGTATCTATACCACGAGCGTGAGCGAGCTTACGCTGGATGAGGCCCCCATGGCCTATAAGAGTATGGAGAGCATCGTAAAGCATATCACCCCTACTGCCGAAATCGTCGATCGTATCATCCCTATCTACAATTTCAAGGCCAGCGAGTAAAATCGACTCACATGTAATGAAATTCTGGCGCACTGCGTCAGAAGAGCAGTGTCATAGCTGCGACATTCAGAATGTAAACAAAACCGCCGCATGGGCTCAGAGGCTCATGCGGCGGTTTTGAGTGAGGTTTATATGAAACCCTTGCTTCTTACTTGAGAATCATCTTGAAGTCGACGACCACGGCTCTGTCCTTTGTGACGAGGACTGGGTTACCGTCGATGGAGGTGATTTCTGGGATTTCGAGGACGAGCTTCTGCACCTTGGCGAGCGTGTCAGCGAGTGCGCCGACAGCCTTAGGCTCTTGTCCACGCACACCATTGAGGATGGTGCCGATCTTTGTCTCAGCGATCATGTCGGTGAAGTCGTTCGCGGGAAGGATGCGCATGGATGTGTCGCGCATGACTTCTGTGTAGACACCACCTGTGCCGAAGACGAGGACGCGACCGAAGTTGTCATCGGAGTTCACACCCACGATGGTTTCGGAAGCACCTGTGATCATCTCTTGGATGAGTACGGACGCGCCCTTGAGCTCGAACTTGCTGATGGATTCCCATAGCTGTGCCCATGCCTTGTTGAAGCTGAGTTCATCATTAATGTTGAGGAAGATACCCTTCATCTCCGTCTTGTGAAGTGCGTCAGGGGCAGAGAGCTTTAAGACGACTGGGCTCGGGAAGAGATTACGGCAGAAATCGAGGGCGGTATCCTTGTCGATGAAGTTTCCTGACTTCGGATAGTCGATGCCGTAGTGATCCATGATCATCGTGACTGTTTCCTGAGGGAGTGAGGAGAGACCTGCGTCGCAAGCGGACTTCACGGCTACCTTGATCTCAGTTGGCACTTCTTGCGTTTCGACTGTGACTGCTTCGACACCGCGATAGCTCATCTGAGCCTTGAGAAGACCGAGGAGGCGGATACCATCGACAGGGTATTCATAGTTAATGATCTTCGCGTCAGAAAGTGCCTTGCGTGCTTCTGTGACAGACGCGTCACCGAGGAAGGAGCAGAAGATGTTCACCTTCGGGAATTCCTTTGCCAGCTTGATAACTGCCTGAGCTGTGCCCATGCTGTCCGTCACACGCTGAGGGGTGAGGAGTACGAGGATGTTCTTGTACTCGCCGCATTCGCAGAGGATGCGCAGGGCATGTTCGTAACGATCTGCACCTGCGTCACCGACGACGTCGATGGGGTTACCGAGTGCCGCTTCTGCCGTGAGCACAGCGCGAAGCTTCGAAATGGTCATTTCGCTAGGACGTGCGAGGTCGATGTCGGCTTCTTCGCAAAGGTCAGATGTCAGTACACCTACGCCACCAGCATTTGTGAGGACGGCGAGTTGACCATCAAACTCATTGTGGCTGGAGTACTGGAGAATTTCCAAGAGACCGAAGAGATCGCGGTCATTGTATGCCTGAATAGCACCCGAGGACTTCAGCGCGATTTCGAGTACGCGGTAGTTAGGAGCGAGTGAGCCTGTATGCGAAAGGGAGGCTGCCTGTGCCTTCTGGCTGCGACCTGGTTCCATGATGACGCATGGCTTCGTCTTCGTGACTTCCTTTAGGGTGGAGAGGAACTTCTTACCATTCTTGAGGGACTCAAGGTAGAAGACGAAGGCGTTTGTGTTCGGATCATCTTTCAATGCTTCGAGGAGACCGTCTTCACCGAGTGCTGCCTTATTACCGATGGAGATGAAGTGGGAGAAGCCTATGCCCTTACCACCTGCCCAGTCCATCATCGCGGAGCAGTAGGCTCCAGACTGAGATACGAAAGCGACATTGCCCAGCAGAGGGAAGCGGTCAGCGAAGGTGGCGTTGAGCTTGTCGAAGGTGGAGATGTGACCCATGCAGTTGGGGCCAAGAAGATTGATACCATTGTCCATGCACTTCGTGGCGATGTTAGCTTCAAGTACTGTTTCACCGACTTCAGAGAAACCTGCTGTGATGATGGAGATGTTCTTGATCCCCTTAGCGATGCACTGGTCAATGACTGGCTCGGTGAAGCGTGCTGGCACGAGGATGACGACTAAGTCGACGGAGGTAGGGAGAGCCTCGATGCTTTCGTAACACGGCATCCCGTAAACCGTTTCTCCAGCTAGTTTCGGGTTTACCCCGTAGAGAACGCCAGCGAAGCCAGCTTCTATGATGTTGTTGAATACGACGGCACCGAGCTTGTTGGGGTTGTTAGATACGCCAACGACGGCGATGCTCTTTGGGCTGAAGAACGATTGGAGGGACATGTGTGTGTTCTGTAAAAACTAAAAAAAGTCCATTTCGCGGACTGCATTGAGTTTAACAGTTGCATGATGATCTGGCAAGCAAGTTTCTTAGCCCAGACGCACTTTTTTTCAGATATTTTTTACCACACTCCATCGTGATCGGGGTAGTTGGCGAATGGGGTTTGCAAATCGAGCCAAGTATTGAGGATTTCTACCGCGGCTGCTTGGTCGATGATGGGCTTGAACTGCTTTGCCTTTTTCCCCGCAGCATGGAGTTTTTCTTGGGCTCGCTGCGTCGTGAGGTACTCGTCGACGTAGATGAGGGGCAGCTGGGGTATTCTCTCCGCGAGCTGCTGACCAAAGGCGCGCACCTTTTCGCAGGCTGTCCCCTCTGAGCCATCAAGGCGCAGAGGGAGACCTAGAACGAGTGTCTGAATGCCGCGCTGCTCCACCAGCTCCGCGATGCGGTCAAGCGGTGGAGTCGTCGCGACAGTGATGCTCTCGACAGGATGGGCGAGGATGCCTACTGGATCAGTAGCAGCTATCCCTATGCGCGCCATCCCGTAGTCTATGCCTAGTGCGGGGTGCATGGTTATGTGTATTCTTCAGGAAGCTGATCGACGATCTTCTTGATGTCGTCAGCTCTGTCCTTGCGGGCGACGAGGATGGAGTCACCTGTGTCCACGACGATGAGGTCATCGACACCGAGGAGGGCGATGCGTCTGTTTTCTGTCGAGAAGATGATATTTCCGCCAGCGTCTATGCTGCTGAGGTGCGTGTTCGCGGCATTCTTCGCCTCATCCTGTGGGAGATACTTCGCGAGAGAAATCCATGAACCTACGTCGTCCCAATCGAAGTTTGCTTCGAAGTTTAGCACGCGTGGTGCTTTCTCCATGAGAGCGAAGTCGATGGAAATGGGGGTGAGGGTGGGGAACTTTTCTGTGATGAAGCTGCTGGTGTCCTCCGTGGCGGTGAAGTCGTTAATAAAGCTCGCGAGCTCAGGTGTGTGTGTCGCGAGCTGCTCGCGTGCGTGGGCGATGTTCCAGATGAAGATACCAGCGTTCCATGTGAAGTTACCCTGCTCGAGGTACTCCAGAGCTTTCTCGGGGCTGGGTTTTTCGCAGAAGCGATGCACTTCATTGCAGTTGAACTGGAGGCTGCTGTCTTCGAGCTTTGCGGCGCGTTCGATGTAGCCATAGCTAGGGCAGGGCCATGTGGGCTTAATACCTATGGTGATGAGGGCTTCTTCTCTGTCGGCGAGGTGCAGTGCTTCGTTCGCGAGGCTCTGGAATGCCGTGTCATTGAGAATGAGTGAATCGCTGGGGACGATGATCATGCTGGCCTTCGGGTCGCGGCGGGCGACGAGGGCGATGCCAAGAGCGACAGCGGGAGCTGTGTCGCGACGCGCTGGCTCAGCGACGATATTTTCTGTCGGGATGTTCGATGCTTGCTGCCGTACTTCATTGAGCTGGACGGCATTTGTTAAGATGAGGATGCGCTCTGGTGGGATGATGCCACTGAGACGATTGATAGCTTGCGTGAGCATGCTTCCCTTACCGTCGAAGTCGAGGAGCTGCTTTGGCTTATTATTACGAGAAAGTGGCCAGAAGCGCGTGCCGCTACCACCTGCGAGTATGAGTGCGTAATGATTATTCATGTGATACGTGTGTGTTGAAGTAAAAGAAAGGCCTGCCATAGGCAGGCCTCCAGAAAAGGTAAAGTGTGTCTCGTGTCTCTTAGTACTGACGTGGTGCAGGATTGCGGTGCCAGTGCAGCACTCCCTTCGCGACAGCGTAGAGGTAGGCGATGAAGAGCACGCCGAGGAAGATCATCATGGTGATGAAGGCATCGGCATTATACATCACGACATCCTTGAACTGAACTGCCCATGGGTAGAGGAAGACCACTTCCAAGTCAAAGATGAGGAAGAGGATGGCGACAAGGTAGAACTTAATAGAAAAATAAGCTGGTGAGCCGTCGCCTTCGGGGATCACACCACATTCATAAGGTATCTGAGCAGCAGCACGAGAGCGCACGCGGCGACCGAAGACCATGCTCAGGACGATGATCATACCCGCGAAGCCGAAGCCTGCGATGAACTGGATGAGAGCTGAAAAGTATTCTTGGAGCATAACGTAAAGATGGGCATTTTATAGCAAGTGGACGCGAAGTTGTCAAGGTTAAATCATCAAGGTGGAATCATCTTCTTCATCTGGCTCTACCCACAGACCTAAATCAATCATGAAATTCTCCCACAAGCGCGTCATCTGCTCGAAGCAGCGTGGATTCACCTGAAAGTTCATCAGCGTGTGGTCGATGCGCTCGCCGAGGTAATGGACGGACCTGTTCCCACGCTTTTTCCATTCTTCGCAGAACCATGTGCTCGCGTCTACATCCTGCAAGGGGTCGCGATCACCATGGGCGCAGAAGAGGGGTGGGAGCTTCTTTCTCAGCCGCTTAGCTGGATTGAAGCGTTCAGGCTGGCGAGTCTCGTATGAGATATTTAGCATCTGTGCTTCTATAGCCTCAGAGTCGACGATGCCTCGGAAGATGGCAATGGACGCAGGCATGACAGGTGGTGGCATTTTCTTATGCCATGGTAACCAGCAGCGAGCTGGGAGCGCGGGCATGCCTAGATGTAGTGCCATGAGCGCGCCCGCGTCTGCACCAGCAAGCGTGATTAGATCATCACTGATACCTAGTTCCTCAGCATGTTCACGTACCCACATCCAGAAGTCCTCAGCATCCTTGATAATATCTTCACCCAGTATTTCGAAGTGCTCGCGTGTGCGGTACTCTGGGATGAGGAAGGTGACTCCGCGCAGGGCAAAGTGCAGAGCCCAGGGTTCGATCTCTTCTAGATTACGCTTCATCCACATGCCACCATGGAAGAACACGATACTAGGCTGTGGTCTCTGAGTATCCGTCTTACTAGGACGGTAGATGTGGACGCGGAGCTCCACCCCGTCTGCGAAGCGTTTCCAGACGACGGTATCACTGGTTTGCAGTGAGGTGTGATTGGGAGCTAGTGGAGAGGAAAGGAGCTTGCTCATAGAGGGACGGGTGCATAGTATGCAATCTTATTGACAAAATTGCAAGCCTCATATATATTATATCTATAATGAATGCACGAATATTTACTGCTCGCCCAGCCTGTTTACTGGCATTTCTCCCTCTGATGGCCACTTTTGCAAGCGCACAGAATACGACCACTCCCACTGCCCCTGCTCAGTCTCAACCATCGACGGAGGCACTCAGCTACCCCCACCAGGAGCGTGCCCGTGAGCTGGGGGAGACTCTTTACAATACATGGAGACTCGCCATGCAGAGGCGTGATGAGCAAGCATGGCAGAAAGTAACTCCGCGCTCCAGGCAGCAGAAGGTGCGAAATCTCGTCCGCTCGATGAAAGGGAAGATGTCTGAGGACTTCTTCGGAGAAGAGGCGAAGTCTCTGCCCATGCTGGAGAACTTCCGCTTCATTGGTGCGATAGCGGGGGCGCAGCGTCGCACGATGAATCTCGTCTACCTCGGTCGCCTGCTCGTCGCTGAGGAGCAGACCCAGACGGTGGCCTATGTGCTGTATTTTGTCGATGAGACAGGGAAGGGGACGTGGACATTCGACCAGAGCCGCTTCGTGTCCTTGGAACATCTACCTGAGTATGCGACACGCCTGAGTAAGAAGGAGGTGGAAGTCCTGCGTGACGTAGAGCTTTTCCACCCCTACGCCTCCGTGCCAGCAGTGCCTACACTCGTCGGTGACCCACAACTGCTGGGGAAAGTCTTCCTTGATATCCCTGGGCGCGCCGTGACGATGAAGATCAATGGTGTCTCGACGCATGAGTTCCATGATGAGCGACGCGCGGATGTCATCCTCGGCGGACTGCGCCGTGGTGAGAATACGGTCAACTACACGATCAATGATGCTGACGGAGCACCGCGCGATAGCTTCGCCATAGGGATCTTCGTCATGCCTGAAAAGGAGGGGATGCAGCCTACTGTCGTCTTCGAGCATATACTCGATGCGAAAGATAAGGCAAAGGGTGGTAGCTTTACCTTCTACATCGGTAACTCGCATCTCGCTTCCATGGATCAGAGTTACAAGGGACCTCGTAGTGCTCCATTCCGACCCGTTCCGCTGAAAAAGAAGAAGTAGTTTTACAATAAAAAAGGCGTGAAAATCCCCAATGAGCCGCGATGAAGCACAATACTTCATTAAGAGCAACCCCACTAGACGCGCAAATGGGTATCTTGCAAAATTAGCATCTTCTGATGTTGCAGGTGTCCTTGTGGGCACCTTGCGAAATTAGTCCGTGCAGAATGGTGATCTCGAAAATGAACAAACAGCACGACTTTTGCAGCATTTTGTCGAGAATTTACAGCTTTTTGGGCTTACATAGCTCGCTATGCGCACCCAAACGCCGTAAATTATCATCCAAAGTGCATGCCGAATTCGGTGCTGCTAATTTTTGCAAGGTCTCCTTATGGCAGGTTCTCGCAATTAGCAGCCCAAGATTTTGATTGATTTTTTGGCACTGCGTCAGAATCGCTGCGTGAATGCGGGGCATGTTTTCTGCCGT
>CAYJJD010000024.1:0-39006 GCA_964370425.1 uncultured Akkermansia sp.
ATACACATAAATCAGAACCAAAAAGGCAAAAATGAAAACAATAGGGCGCAAAAAAATCAATAATGCGCCTCTAGGGGGGACGAGCACACTAATTTCGCAAGGTGCCCTATAGGAGCTCGACTTTGCTATATTCTCGATCCAAGCATCAGTGTAGAAGTCGTCACAGGGCGAACAATTAGCTATCTGGGCGAGATACGCTATCTCACCTCGGTCACGATGGAAATCAGAGGGATTACGCACAGCATCCAGCCGACTCCCTACTGGAGTTATGATGGACGTAATCTACAGGAAATCTACGATGAGACTTATCCTCTAGATGACGGTGAAGAAATTTAATTTCTAAAATAGATACTATGCCACAGTACAGTATCAAAAAAGCGACAGAAAAGGAAAAGTACAGTCTCATCGAGCTGGGGTGCAAGATCGTCGATGTCTACGAGAGAACACATCTCGGTGATGATGTCACAGATGGCTACCTCTATAGCGGGGCTTGTGACAGAGATCTGGCGTCTCTCTATGGGAATGCCAGTGTGATCCTTGATGGGGAGACCCTGCTGGGCTTTATCTTCATTCATGAAAATGAGATACAGGGGCTGGCAGTCGATGTGCCCTACTGGGGGAAAGGCATTGCACAATTGTTAGTCGCCTACGCGGAGGGGCATATTTCGCAGCATCATTCCGAAGTCGTGCTTGAGTGCTTCGAGGGCTCGCCTCGCGCTAATCGCTTCTACCTGAAGATGGGATTCACGCCCCGTGGACTCGTCGACGGCGATGGAGGCAGGCGTATACTCTACAAGAAAGCTCTATAGAGCTTTCTTCACTAGGCTTGATTTACAGAGAGTTAGATAAAACTAATCTATATTTTTTCTTGCATCCGTTAGGGTTTTTAAAGTAGAATGATTTTAATCATTTTAACCTAGATCGCCCATGAAGAAAAAAACGCTCCTTATTACCGCGCTCGCGCTTCCCGTCGTCGGCTTCACAGCCTACCAGCTCATAGAAGTAGCCATGACGATGCGCACGAATTCCACGATTAATAACACCCTTGACTCCATGAGCAAGGAGGAAAGAGAGACACTCGCCGCCAGCGTGCTCGATCGCAAATGTGGTCTGTGTCACAATGCCGATGCGAAGGCGAATCCTGTCATCAACATCCTCAGCGGTGGTCTCATGAAGCAGGATATTCTCGGCGCGCAGCGCAGCTACTTACTCCAGCCTGACAGCGACCTGCGTCACTTCAGCGTCGATATGCTGAAGCTCGACCGCGTCTTAACGAAGAGGAGTATGCCGCCTATCCAGTACAGGATCATGCACTGGGGCGATTATATCAGCGATGCAGACGTGAAGCTCATCCACACCATCATCCCTCAGGATAAGCTTGAGCAGGTGAAGTACAGCCCTATCGCAAATGCAGCTACCCCCATAGGCACATATGCCCTGAAGGTAGAGCTCGGGCATCTCCTCTACTTTGACAAGCGTCTTTCTAGCGACGACACCGTATCCTGCGCTAGCTGCCATGACCTGACAAAGGGTGGCACGGACAACTTAGAAAAATCGGAAGGAGTGTTCAAGGATGGCAAGGCACAGCTCGGTGGCGTGAATGCCCCGACGGTCTACAATGCTGAGCACCACATCAAGCAGTTCTGGGATGGACGCGCCGCTGACCTGAAGGAGCAGGCAGGTGGACCTCCGCTCAATCCTGTGGAAATGGGCTACTCCCATCCTGACGACTGGAAGGCCATCGCGGCGAAGCTGGAAAAGGATGAGCGCATCGTAAAACTCTTCCAGCAGGTCTACCCTGAGCAGGGCATCACAGCGGATAGTATCACCGATGCGATTGCCGCTTTTGAAAAGACACTCGTCACGCCGAATAGTGCTTTTGACCGCTACTTAAAGGGCGATCAGGCCGCGATGACTGATCAGCAGAAGAATGGCTATGCCCTCTTCACCGAGCATGGCTGCTACACTTGCCACGCGGGCGCGGCTCTCGGTGGTCGTAGCTTCGAATATATCAATACGTACGCTGATATGCGCGAGCATATGGAGAAGCCAGCCGACGATGGTGCACGCGGTCGCATGGACTTCACGAAGGATGAGGCTCACGAGGACATGTTCCGCGTACCTACTCTTCGTAATGTCGCGCTCACGGCTCCTTACATGCACACAGGAAAGGTCGCGAAGCTCGCGGATGCTGTGAGCCTCATGTTCAAGACACAGGCCGACGTCGAACCTAGCTACGATATGGTAGCGGATGTCACCGCCTTCCTCGAAGCCCAGACGGGTGAGTACAAGGGTAAGCCTCTCGATAAGCTGACTCCCGAAGATGTCGCGCCACCGGCGCAGTCAGCACCCCCCGAGCCACTCCCAGTTCTTCCACCTGCGGTGAAAGTTCAGAACTAATTTTATAGATAAGAAAAGAGCTGCGAGTCATGACTCGCAGCTCTTTTTTTATCTTAATTTACTTGTATATTAAGGCTTCTGTGTGACTTGGAGGGTATAAATCTTGCCGTCCATCTTCTCACCTACTGTCTTCAGTGGGAGGGGGAAGGTGGAGATCTTCTCCGCGTGTGTGCTCTGGAAGGTGGTGAGCACAGGCTTGTCTGCGGCGAGTTTACCATCGACCCAGAGCTGGGTCTTGCCCAGTGTACCGATGAGCTCGACTTTCACGCGCTTACCAAGTGGCAGCTTGTAGTCGTAGGCGAAGCTCAGCGTATCGTCGCGACGGAAGCCGACACGGCCATCGGCCATGACTGGCATGAAGGCGGCCTTACCATCGCTGAGTAGAATCTGATCCGTGCCAGCGGCGCTAGCATTGACCTCTATTTCTGCAACGAGATGATAGTTTGGATTCACGAAGTCAGCATTCAGAGCCATAGGGGCTTTCACATCCTTTAGCTCGATGGCTTTTTCCAGCTTCTTAGCTGCGACTGGGAAGTAGTCGAGCTGTGATACGAGGGCGCGATGTGCATCGTAGTTACGAGGAACGACGTCATCACTCCATGTCTTCTGGGCGACGATGGCGATGGAGCTGTTGATGCATTCTGCGATGTCACGGTAGTGGTAGCCAGGGTGCTTAATGTCTATCATGTCATTCCAGACAGCGAATGTCGCACCGAGGAACTGAGGGTGACCAGAGGGCACGGTCTCATTAGCGACATGGTTAGGCTTAAAGTGCTCGTAGACCCACCTCTGGTTCTTGTCCATGCGGTAGTAATCAGCGAAAGGCACGATGTAGAGAGCTCCGTCATTCGTGTTAATGACATCATAGCCTTGATTGATAGAATCCCAAGCCTTAGCCCAGCCGCCATTCCAGAGATTCAGCTGGACGCCTTCGGCGATGACAGGAACAGGTCCTTGCTTCTTATTGAGGCTACCCCAGACGCGTGGCTGATAGCCGCGGCTCTTTACATACTTCAAGATGGAGTCTGTGTACTTGCGGTAGCTCTCAGGCGTGCCGTAGAACTCATCAGAGCCGACGTGGAAGGTGAGGCCTTCGAAGACGGCCTTACCTGTCTTCTTGTCAGGGAGAAGGTATTCGTCGAGGATGCTAGAGACGAACTCTAGCGTCTCGGGACGTGAGGCATCGAGCATTTCGCAGCGACGCTTCTCGTTGTTCATCGGACCTTGATAGATGAGGTCGGGGCGCATGCGTGTGAAACTCAGCGCATGTGCAGGGCTGTTGATTTCTGGGACGATGGCGACACCTTGCTTCTTCGCGTCTTGGATGAACTGCACGAAGTCCTTCTTGCTATAGTGGAGGTCGGTCGAGTGGAGGGTGACGCCTTCTGCGTTCTTATAGTCAGATTCCAGACGGTAGCCAGCGTAGCTTTCCTTGAAGGGATCTTTCCCAGCATCCACGTAGTTTTCATGGAAGATGTAGTTGTTATTAAGATTGATATGGAAATCGTTCATCTTGTACCATGACATGGTATCGACGATTTCTTCAAGTGCATTCAGAGTGAATGGTGTGCGCGCTGCATCGAACATGAAGCCACGAATCTTGAAGCGAGGGAAGTCGATGACATCACCGCAGGGGACTTTCCCCTTGTTCAACTTGAGAATCTGTAGCAGGCTGCGTGTCCCCCAGTACAGGCCTGTTTCCGTGCCTGCTTCGATGGTGATAGCCGTGGGGCTGATCTTCATCGTGTAGCCTTCTTCGCCTAGTTGTGCTACTGTCTGGGGAGTCACCTTCAGGCTGAGTTGCGCTGTGCCCGCGTCGCTCAGATTGAGGCCTTGGGGGACGGTGGCTTTGATTTCTGCGAGTAATTCTGGGCTAGCACCGACGATCTTCACAGGCTTTTGCGCATCGACGAAGCTGAACTCGCCCTTGCCACCGCGCCACTGGAGAAGTTCAGGAATGACGGTTGGCTTCGCATTCGCTCCTGCTGGGATAGGAGTGGCGGGCATGACTTCGATGAAGTAGTCCTTCGTGGTCACCTTCGTATTGCCCTTTGTCACCTCGAAGCTGACAGCGACGCGAGTAGGAGAAATCACAGGACGAATGACACCATCTTCAGTGATGATTTCTTCATAGTCCACTCCTAACAATTTAACAGTAGCGTCTTTCACGAACGGTATGGGTAATTGCGTCTGCTCAGCAGACAGAGTAGCACCTACTGGTAAAGTATTGGCTATCTGTTGCATATCCTGAGCATTTGCGAGACCCATCATTAGCGTATATAACAATATTTGTTTTCGCATATCCATACAGGATAGCAAAACAGCCCCCTGCTGTCGAGCATAAAAGCTACTTGTTTCTAAAAGAATTACAATTACTACTTAAAAGCATATCCACATGAATCGTGACTGGGAGTTCGCTTTTTCATTGCCAAGAATGGATTAAGTCCGTACAATGAGTCGAGATCAGCCCACCGCGATTATTTATGTCATCTTCTTCCATCCTCATCGTCATTCCCGCTCGTTACCAATCAAGCCGTCTTCCAGGTAAACCGCTCGTGCCCATCGCTGGCATACCCATGATTCAGCGCGTCGCTCTCATCGCAGAGAGTGTGTGCCAACAGAACGAAAACTGCCACTATGTCGTGGCTACTGATGACGCGCGTATTCTTGATTTCTGTGCGGAAAAGTCCATTCCAGCACGCATGACTTCGGAGAGCTGCCGTAGCGGTACGGAGCGATGCTGGGATGTAGTGCAGCAGGACGAAGATTTCGACGCCGACCTCATTATCAATCTACAAGGTGATAACCCGCTCTGCCCTCCTTGGGTGATTCAGGATCTGATAAACAGCTGGAAGAGCAGCGTAGGTGATGTCTTCACCCCCTTCATCCAGCTGAGCTGGGACGAGTTCGACAGACTGCAAGAGGCGAAGAAAGTCACGCCTTACAGCGGCACCTGTGTTCTCATTGACAAGGATGACTACGCCCTCGCCTTCTCCAAGAATACGATCCCTGCGATCAGAAAGCCTGAGAAGGCACGTGAGCAGCTAGCGAAGAGCCCTGTACGCCGCCACATCGGTCTGTACGCCTACACGCATGATGCGCTAAAGAGCTACTTCGAGCTCGCGGAGTCGGACTACGAGCTCGGCTGCATCGAGGGGCTGGAGCAGATGCGCTACCTCTACCATGGCATGCGCATCAAGATGGTTGAAGTAGACTACCGTGGCCGCAAGACAAGCAGCGGCGTGGACTCTCCTGAGGACATAGCGCGCGTCGAAGCCATCCTCGCCGAGTTCGGAGAGTTCGCCCAGTAGCATCGCATTTTATCGTTTTAATATGAAAGTTCCTCAACATATCGCCATCATCATGGATGGCAATGGCCGATGGGCTAAGAATCATTTTCTTCCACGTGCCACAGGGCATGAGCGTGGCGGGAAAACGGTGGAGCGGGTCATAGACCTCTGCATCGAAAAGGGTATTCCTTGGCTGACTCTCTATGCCTTCTCCACTGAGAACTGGGGACGCAGCGAAAAGGAAGTCACCAGCCTCATGAACCTCCTAAAACGCTTTCTCAAGGAGCGACGCAAGGACATGATGACGAAGAATACGCGTCTGCACGCCATCGGTGAGCTCTACATGCTTCCCGATGATGTCAGAGAACTCCTCGATGACTGCATAGAAGAGACGAAGGGGAACACAGGGGTGAATCTCGTGCTCGCCCTCTCCTATGGCAGCCGACAAGAAATCGTGCATGCCACACGCAAGATTGCCGAGCAACTTGCCGCTGGAGCGATAGAGGCAGCAGACATCAGCCCCGAGCTCATCGCCCAGCATCTCTACACATCGGCTATGCCTGATCCAGATCTACTCATACGCACATCGGGTGAGCTTCGCTTGTCAAATTACCTGCTTTGGCAGCTGAGCTACAGTGAGATTTACGTCACGGAGACTTTATGGCCAGACTTCGGCAGAAAGGATTTTGAGCTCGCGCTGGAGAACTACGCGCGGCGTGAACGACGCTACGGTAAGAGGTGAAAACAAGGTGAAAAGTAAGTAAGCACTTTTCTCGCCTTGCATATGAAAACATATAGTTCGCCCATTCAGTCTAGAGTCACAAACACCCCGCTCGGCATCGCCGTACGGGGTGTTTATATAATCTCTTAAAGTTGCTAATTTTTTAGGAGGCTTTTAGATATCAAACAGGTGCGAGACGGAGTCATTCGCATTGATATTCTGTATCGCCTGAGCGAAGAGCGGTGCGATGCTCACGGTATCGACAAGATCACCATAGGCCATGGGGACGGAGTCGGAGGAGAGCAGACGCTCGATGCTGCTGTTTGCCAAGCGGGCGCGAGCGGTATCGTTGAGGACACCGTGGGAGACACCAGCGAAGATGCGTGCAGCTCCATGTTGCTTGAGAATCTCGGCTGCGGCGCAGAGTGTGCCACCTGATTCTGTCATATCGTCCACCATGAGAACGTCCTTACCTGCGACATCACCGATGACTGCGTGGGCATCGACTTCTGTCGCGGAGATACGCTGCTTCGCAACGATGGCGAGATCCGTACCGAGGATGTTCGCGTAGATCTTCGCATTCTTCACGCCACCGATGTCTGGGGAGACGACGACGAGGTTCTTCGTATCCTTCACGTAGTTTTCCTTCAAGTGCTTGATCAGGACTGGTACCGAGTGCAGATGATCGACTGGTATTTCGAAGAATCCTTGGATCTGCGCTGCATGGAGATCCATAGTCAAGACGCGATTCACACCAGCTGCTGTAAGCAGATTCGCTACGAGCTTAGCCGTGATGGGAACGCGGGGCTTATCCTTACGATCCTGACGTGCATAACCATAGAAGGGCATGACCGCTGTAATGCGCTCAGCACTGGCTCGGCGCACGGCGTCCACCATGACGAGCAGTTCCATGAAGTTATGGTTCGTAGGAGGACATGTGGGCTGGATGATGTAGACATCTTCTCCGCGCATGGATTCGTTAATCTGAACGAAACTTTCGCCATCGGGGAAGGTCGTTACCTTAGCTTCACAAAGGGGAAGACCCATGACAGAAGCTATGTCTTGAGCGAGCTGGGGGTGTGCTGTACCGCTGATAATTTTCATAAACCAAAGTTAGAAGTGGGTACAACTATTCTTGACATTTTGGCGAAAATATCAATACTAAAAACAGCTAATTAGAGTTTTTTTTCTTACCAACATGCAGCACACAGTACCACAAAACCACTCATTCAACTTACCATTAATAAGTTGGATATCGCTATCCATATCAATTCTCTTGACGCTCTATTTCATGAGCTTCTATGACGCATTCACCACGGGGCACGAAAGCGCCTTCGAATGGATAGAAAGCGCATGGAATCCAGAAACGGATTACGAGCATGGCGGACTCGTCCCCCTCCTCTCCCTCTACATGCTCGGTCATGCGTGGGTGAACAGCAAGAAGGTCGCAAAGTCCCCCTCCCTCCACGGTCTCTGGCTTGTGGCTCTCGGTGCTATTCTCTGCGTTCTTTCTGTCCGTACGCAGCAGGGGCGCGTCGCTATCGGTGCCTTTCCTATCATCCTCGTGGGCTTGACATGGTGCTACTGGGGCTGGAAGATGATGGTGCGTTCAGCATTCCCCCTTCTCTTCTTATGGATGTGTATCCCCCTACCAGGATTCCAGCAAGCGACGGTGAGCTTACAGCTTCTCGCATCCGAGCTCGCCCACTACGGAGCAGCCCTCTTCGGTGTCGAGACCATCCTCGATGGTACAAATATCAGCTCCGCCTCTGGCAACTGGGACACTTACAGTATCGCGGGTGGCTGCTCAGGCATACGTTCTCTGATGGCACTGCTGATGATTTCCTTCTGCTGGGGCTACCTCGCCGACAATATCAGCCTGTGGAAGCGCGTCGTCCTCGCACTGAGCGCCATCCCGCTTTCCATTGTCGGGAATGGCTTCCGCGTTTCTAGTATATTCATCTGCGCGGAGTATATTAACCCAGCCTTCGCTAGCAAGACATGGCATGACTGGTCAGGGCTTATCTTCTTCTTCCCTGCGAGCATGCTGGGTCTTGCCATCCTGCACGGTCTTCTAGCAGGAGAGATCCCCTTCTTAAAGCGTCGCCGCGTCGTCGTGCGCAAGCTGAACAACACTCCGTCCTCTGATGACTCCACACCTTCTGCCTAAGCCATGAAAAAACTCCTCCAGTCCATTCTCCCCCCCATCGTTCTCACTCTCATCCTGAGCATCATCTACCTCCTCCCACAAGACACGCGCCTCAAGGAGTCAGCCATTCGTCCCGACCTCCCCGTTGACTACTCAGTCAGTGCATGGTATGGGCAGCGCATCCAAGAAAGTGAGCAGGAGCGCAGCTCGCTCGCCGCGGACACGCGCTTCAGTAAGGCACGCTACACCTTGGCTAATGGCGACCCTGCCCCACCAGTAGAGGTCTCTATCGTTTATTCTGGCAGTGATATGAACTCCTCCATCCACCGCCCCGAACGATGCCTTCCCTCACAGGGGCACAATGACTTGCGTTCTGATGAATTCACCGTTCAATTGGATGATGAGCGCACGCTGCGCTTCACACGCCTCACATCAAAAAGCTACCCTTCTCCACTTAAGGATCAACCAGTCAAACATATTAATCACATCAACTACTACATCTTCATCGGTCACGAAAGCGTGCAGTCAAGCCACCTCGGCCGTACCCTCCGCGACATGTATGACCGCGTCTTTAATGGCTACGTCCAGCGCTGGGCTTACCTCCAAGTAGGCAGCTACTGGGGAGAGGCTGTAAACATTGACGAGCAAAGAGCGGACGCGCACATTCAGGACATCATCCGTAAAGTGATCCCCTCGGTTCTCAACTGGGAAGATGTCGAATAGTCTGGATATAGCGAGAAGTAATTGGTGACATGCAAAAATACCACTTGTCAAAGCTAGGGAAATCATCTATAATGATCGCGCAGCTATATGCATGATTTCCTATGTCTGGTAAGCTTACGTACAAACAATCCGGCGTCGACACCATTGAGGCGCAGTCCTTCGTTAAAGATATTAGCGCACACGTCAAAAGAACACAGCAAGCACGCCAGCTTTGCAATGCCTTCGGACTATTCGCTGCTGCTTATGATCTTTCATCCTACAGCGAACCTGTCATGGTCACAGGTACCGATGGCGTAGGCACCAAAACAGAGATACTATTCGACCTCGACATGCTCGAAGTAGCAGGTAAGGATCTCGTCGCGATGAATGTAAACGACATTCTGACCACAGGCGGTGACCCTCTCCTCTTCCTCGACTACCTCGGCATCTCCAGTCTGGAGAAAGAACGCCCACGCATCACGCGCCTCGTCGCAGGCATGTGCGACTATCTCGAAAGCTGCAAGTGCATCCTCGCTGGTGGTGAAACCGCAGAGATGCCAGGTGTCGTCCCTGAAGAAATCGTCGAAATGGCGGGCTTCTGCATCGGCTGCGTCGAAAAGAGCGATATGATAGACCCCAGCCAGCTCACAGCAGGTGATGTCTTCATCGGCTACCCCAGTGACGGCTTCCATGCCAACGGCTGGAGTCTCGTCCGTCGCGTTCTCAAGGAGCACCCAGACACACTCACGGAAGAAGAGCTCCGCGAACTCCTCGCTCCTACACGTCTTTACTATGATGTGGTCACCGACATGCGCAGCATGAACATCGTGCCAAAGGCCTATGCCCACATCACGGGCGGGGGGCTTCCTGAGAATCTTGAGCGATTCCTCGGCGAGCGCGGAGCTGACCTCAGCATTCCATACTGGAACAACACACCAGCGCAGAAAGTGCTTCAACACGTCGATGCAGAAGACCGTTTCCATACCTTTAACATGGGTATAGGCTGGGTCAGTATTGTGAAGCCAGAAGACGTCGATCAGGCTCTGAAAGCAGGACCTGGCGGGTTCGTCATCGGCACGCTCCGCGACGGAGCAGGCATCAGCGTCAAGATCGCAGAATAATCCCAGCCTCCCCCCTCTCCCCCACTCATCCACTGGGATCATCATCATGTCAGACCCTATCCAACATGAATGTGGCGTAGCAGCCATCCGCCTTCTTAAGCCGCTTTCCTACTTTGTAGAAAAGTACGGCTCAGCCGACTGGGCTTTTAACAAGCTTTTCCTCCTCATGGAAAAGCAGCACAACCGTGGTCAAGACGGAGCAGGCATAGGCTGCATCAAGCTGAACATGCCACTGGGACAGCCCTACCTCTACCGCCAGCGCAATGCCACACCAAACGCGCTCGGCACTATCTTCAATGGACAGCAGCGTAACCTGCGCCACATGCGCGAGCGCGGAGAGATCCTCCCCGAAGACGCAGACAGCTACAAGGAGCACTTCCACTTCGGCGGTGAGATTCTCATGGGTCACCTCCGCTATGGCACGAGTGGTCTTTTCGACGAAGGAAGCTGCCACCCCTATGTCCGTCGTACGAACTGGTCCACCCGCACGCTCATGGTGCTGGGGAACTTCAACATGACGAACACGCCAGAGCTCAATCAGCGTCTGATCAACCGTGGGCAGCACCCTATCTTTGGCACTGACACGCAGACCGTACTCGAAGAAATCGGCTATTACCTCGACGAGGCACATACCGACATCTACCGCGAACTGCGCACCGATATCTCTGGTAAGGATATCCCTCACAAGATCTCCGAGCGACTCGACATGTATGACATCATCGGAAAGGCCGCTCAGGCTTGGGACGGTGGCTTCTGCATCATGGGTGGCGTCGGTAATGGTGATTTCTTCTGCCTGCGTGACCCGCATGGCATACGCCCCTGCCACTATGTACTCAATGACGAGTACCTCGCTATCGCTAGCGAGCGTGTCCCACTCATGAGTGTCATGGAAGTAGATAGTGACGATGTACACGAGCTTCCACGTGCGAACATGATCTGCGTGAAGCAAGATGGCAAGGTCGCAATTAAGGAGTACACGAAGCCTCTTGAGCCAAAGCCCTGCTCCTTCGAAGCCATTTACTTCTCACGAGGAAACGATCCTATCGTCTACGGTGTACGTAAGGCACTCGGTAGTGCGCTGACGGAAAAAGTCGTCGAAAGCCTCGATGGAAATTTCTCTAAGGCCGCGATTACCTATATCCCGAACACGTCTGAAGTCGCCTACTACGGTCTCCTCGAAGGTCTCCGCGCCTTCCGCCGTCAGCGCGTCACGCAGTCTGTGCTCGAAGCCTTCCGCAACAACAAGCTCGATGAAGAACTCATCGAAGAGCTCATCATGCGCCGCTGGCCTCGCGCTGAGAAAATCATTCACAAGGACATCAAGCTGCGCACCTTCATCACCCAAGAGTCGAATCGCGGGCAGCTCGTCTCACAGGTTTATGACCTTACATACGGAGCCGTCGCTGAAGATGAAGTTCTCGTCGCCATTGATGACTCCATCGTTCGAGGTACGACACTGAAGAAGTCGCTTCTGCGCCTGCTCGGTCGTGCGAAGCCTCGCAAGATCGTCATCGTCTCATCCGCGCCTCAGATTCGCTATCCCGACTGCTACGGCATCGACATGAGCGAGCTGGGTAAGTTCATCGCCTTCCAAGCAGCTATCTCTCTACTCAAGAAGCGTGGCATGTACGACTACATCGACTCCATCTACGAGGAATGCCGCCGCCAGCTCACCCTTCCAGTCGAGAAGCGCAGCAATCCCGTGAAGGCTATTTACTCCCCCTTTACACACGATGAGATCACGGAGGAAATCTCCCTGCTCGTCACTCCTGATAGCTCCCCCTGTCCAGTACAGGTCATTTACCAGACTCTCGAGGGCCTACACGGCGCGATCGAAGGTCCCTGTGGTGACTGGTACTTCAGTGGAGATTACCCCACCCCGGGTGGCTATACCACCGTGAACCTCGCCTTCATCAACTGGTTTGAAGGACGCGATGGTCGCGCCTACTCCCTCCCTGTCTAAGGTCGGGCATAGTGCACAACACACACAACAATATCACACGCAATTAAAAGTCTCACCGCATGAATTACGATCGTTATGAAAACGTGACTGATGCCAGCTTGGTCGAATCCACGCTGAGCGGTGAGACGCGTGCATTTGACGAGCTCATCCGCCGTCACAGTCGTAAGCTACATGCCATGCTCCTCCAGATGGTGGGGAATGAAGCGGATGCTTACGACGTAGGGCAGGAAGCATTCTTAAAGGCATTCCACTCACTGCGTTACTTCGGCGGTAAGAGTGCATTCTACACATGGCTGTACTCTATCGCGGCGAACCACGCGCGTAACTTCTTACGCAAGCGCAAGAGGGAGAACTCCTACAGCCTCGACAACACCGAGAGCGGTAATCCCCTTGAGAACGATGCACGCCTCGCCGATCAGGGGCTGGAGTCTGATCCTGTACGCCAAGCTGAGGTGAAGGATCTGAAGGTGAAGCTCTTCGATGCGATTAACAGCCTGTCACCCGCGCATCGCGAAGTCGTCATCCTCTGTGATGTGCAGGGTATGAGCTACCCAGAAATCGCCGAGATTCTCAATATCTCCCAAGGCACACTGCGCTCACGCCTACACTACGCGCATAAGCAACTCCAAGGCATACTCGCAGAAGAACGCCTGCACTAATCCGCAGCTAGTTCTATGCTTACTTGGGATCAAGCGCAAGATGCCTTTTCTAATCAAGCCTTATTTCGCGAGGCCGGCATCCCCTTTCATCTCTCACCGCAGCCCTTAAAGCTAACTCCATCCATTGTCCGCGAGCTGGAGAGAATAGGTCCGAGCCTGCGCGCCTTCCAAGAAGCGAGCCAGCAGCTCTACCAGCTCAGTGCGAAAAAGAAGCAATTCCCATGGCTCGCAAAATTCCTCGACGCAGGGAAGCCAGACTGGCTCGTGCACGCGCAGCATGCCGCTGGGGTAAACTGTGAGCTCTCGCGTGTCATCCGTCCTGACCTGCTCTGGTGTGATTCAGGGCTGAGTCTGACAGAAATAGACAGCGTCCCTGGTGGGCTAGGCTTATTACATTTCCTACACCAGCTCTACGCAGGCGCAGGATACACCGCGCGTTTAGTCGGGGGCGCGGATGGCGTACGCGATGGACTGCGAGAGGCGTACCCACACGGCACGCATTTCGCCGTGTCTGATGAATCTGCCGACTACCGCCCTGAGATGCGCTACCTTGTCTCAGCCTTGGGGGAAGAGTATCATTACCTAGACGCAGAAAATCTCCGTCAGGATTCTGACACAGCATGCCTGTATAGATTTTTCGAGCTCTTCGATACGAAGAACATCCCTGCCGCGCGCACCCTCATCGAACGCTGGGCGGCGAAGGAGCTGTGCATGGACGCGCCGCCTCTAGCCCATCTCGAAGAAAAAGCCTGGCTCGCCCTCTTCCACTTACCAGGGCTTCAGAACTGGTGGAAGACGCACCTGCGCGCGAGTCACAGACAGAGACTAGAATCCCTCATCCCGCGCAGCTGGCTAATGGATCCCAGCCCTCTTCCGCCACACGCGAGCCTGCCGTGGCTTCAGATTAATGATTGGCGTGATCTTGCGTCACTGAGTCAGAGCGAGCGTCGGCTTGTTCTCAAGATCTCAGGCTTCGACGAGCGCGCTTGGGGGGCACGCGGTGTCTACATCGGTCATGACCTGTCAGCGGAAGAGTGGAAGCGATGCGTCGAAGAAGCGCATGCGAACTTCCCCCATAGCCTCTGGATCATGCAGGAGTACAGTGACACGAGTCTTATTTCACACCCATTTTACGATCCAGTGACGGGGGAATTACGCGAAATGCGAGGCCGCGTGCGCCTATGTCCCTACTACATTCACACCCATAAAATCAAGAGAACACGACTCATGGGATGCCTCGCAACACTCGTCCCCGAGGATAAGAAAAAGATTCACGGTATGACAAATTCAATAATAATTCCTTGCATTGTGTAACAATATTAGATAACATTGTGGGGCAAATCTCGTACTTATGCATTCAAACAGCTCCACACATGTGATCCCGCCGCAGGATCCAGAAATAGAAAAGCTCGCCGACAAGACGCGGCAGAGCCTCATCCTGCGTCTACAAGACTGGCAAGATCAGCGTAGCTGGGATGACTTCTATCGTACATACTGGCGACTCATTTACAGTGCGGCTCTGAAGACTGGTCTTCAAGAGCAGGAGGCTTGGGATGTCGTCCAAGAAACGATTCTCACGGTGGCGAAGCAGAGTAAGAAGAGCTCCTACGATCCAGAGCGAGGCTCATTTAAGTCGTGGCTGTGGAATATCACGCGCTGGCGTATCAATGACCGCCTACGTGCCCGCCAGAAAGAACCCATCGCGATGAGCTCCAGCGGCTCAGATGACGAGGAGTTTAATCCCATTGAGAATCAAGAAGACATCTCTACGCAGAACTTTGACCATATCTGGGATGAAGAATGGCAGGCGAACCTGATGAAAGCAGCCATCGACCGCGTGAAGGTGAAGGTGTCGGCGCAGCAGTTCCAGATTTTTGATTATTACGTCCTGCGTGGCTTCTCTGTCAAGGAGGTGAAAGCGAGACTTGATGTCAGCATCGCTCAGATCTACCTCAGCAAGCATCGCGTCGGTCAGGTGCTTAAGAGAGAAGTAAAATTCCTCCGCGAGCAAGAAAACGTCTTCCCTGAAAACCAGACTTCCGACTAAGCTAGCCACTACTAGTCCCCCCATTCTACCCACACGAACATGCCTGAGTCATCGCGTGATTCCGCCCCAGTGAGCGCGTCTAGTTCTGACACGAGCAAGCGATCCTCCTTCCCGCTATCTTGGCTCACCTGCATCATACTCATGCTCCTCGTGGTGGTGGCCTTCCCCCTCGCATCGTGGTCTAATGGATGGAGTCATGAAGAGGGTTATTACTTCGCCTTCTGTGCCTTCATCCCTGCGCTCATCCTCACCTACCTGATAGGGAGGCGTAAGCAGCTGGACTTTTACCTACCCAGCGGGAGGTATCTTGTCATTCTAGGGCTGGCATGGCTGTACAATGTGCTCGGGAACATCTCGCACTTCGCCTACCCCGACCTGCTCGTTTCTAATATATTGATGTGTGCTGGGGTACTCGCTATCCTCTGGGCTATTTTTCAGCGCTGGGCGGTGATCTTCTGGGTGCTCATGCTCTTCTTTGGCATGCTGGAGATCTTCATTTATAGCCAGTACGGCTCGACGCTGAACTCCCTCATCATCGCAGAGGTGCTCGAGACTTCCCCTGATGATGCCAAGGCATATATCAACATCACGAGCATCCTGTCCACTGTCGTCATCATCCTTATCCTATCGCTGCTGCTCTTCGCGCAGTTTAAGCTATTCAAGCCTGTACATCGAGGGACCTTACTCTTCCACGGGCTCCTGCTCTGCTCCATCGCCAGCCTCGTCTCCGTACTTCCCCAGCAGCAGGATGCGGGCAAGTGGCCACTGGATGAAAGCGTCCAGCTCGCAGGAGCAGTGAAGGAGGCGGTCGCGCATAATGTAGCCACAATCAGCGAAGTAGAAAGGCTAAGCTCCCCTAGCCTAAAGCCCAGCAGCATGCCACTCATCTCGGGGGATGAAGGCATCATCGTCGTGCTCCATGTAGGTGAGAGCCTGCGTGCTGATCGCATGAGTCTCAATGGATACGAGCGAGAGACCACGCCGCATCTCGATAGGATAGAGCGACTGATTAACTTCCCCTACTGCGTCGCTGTCGCGCGCGAGACCAGTCAGGCGCATATCTGCATCCTGACAGATGCGCGCCGCACCATAGAAGAGCAGGATATGAGCATGCGTGCGTCCACAGGCTCTGTTCTTGACCTCTTCGTGAAGCATGGCTTCGAGCTCACGTCTTTCTTCGGACGAAAAGTGACCCAGCAGCTCAAGCATGACAGGGTGATGAAGCTCCTCTCCTCGCTGGCCAGCAAGCAGTATTATAACGAAGGTCTCTTCATGGAGTCCGCCGAGCATAGTGCGAAGCATCTTGCGTCACTCCAGAGCGGCGAGAATCAGATATTCTTCATCTGTAATGAAGGAAGCCACACGCCATTCAACCACTACGACAAGCAGAACCCACCCTTCACCCCCACCATTGACTCATTCAATGACCCGAAGACGCAGGGAGTCTCCATCAATAATGCCTACGACAACACGGTACACTACACCGACCGCTTTATCGCGCGCGTATTAAAGCAGCTAGAGGGCCGCCCCTATCTCTACATCTACATCAGCGATCATGGCGAGATACTGGGAGAGGACGGTATATGGGGACGAGGTGCTCTCGGTGATAAGCAGCATCTCTACCTCGCCGGTCCTGCTTGTCATGTAGGGATGTTCGCCATCAGCTCCCCCGAGTTTGACGCGCTACACCCGCACTACGCGCAAGCGATGGCGCAGCTACGCGAGAACAGACTCATGCGTGTGAGTCACGAGCATATTTTCCATACGCTCTTAGGTATCATGAAGCTTGAGACGGAGTATTATATACCAGAACTCGACCTTTCCTCCGATCAGGTAAAAGCTTATACTGGAGCTCACCCCTTCACTCAGCCATGATACAAACCTTCCTTTCCAAGCTCGAAAAGCACGATCTACTCGACCTCAGCACATGGAAGCATCTCCTCATCTGCTGCTTCATCATCGGCATGCTCTGCTACGGCTACAGCTTCTTTAATCCCATCTACGCACAGGACGGGGCTGGCTCTATCATGCAGACAGGTGACGCAGCGTGGAAGATAAGCCTCGGTCGCTTCGTGCAGGTGCTAAACCTAGAGTGGCGCGGTTACATCGCTGTCCCATGGCTACTGGGTGTCCTCTCACTCTGCTGGATTACAGCGGCGAGCTACGTCATCGTGAAGTGCTTTCGCATCCAAGCCCACTCCCTGATGTACGCCATCGTCGCTCTACTGACGACGAATACAGCCCTCATAGCGACGCATATTGCCTTCCTTCACGAGATAGACGCCTTCACCCTTGCACAGTTCTGCGCTTGCCTTAGCGTCTTCGCCATCGCGCGCCTGCGCCGCTGGGCTATTCCTGTGAGCAGCCTCTTCATCATACTCTGCCTCGGGCTCTACCAGCCCTACCTCGCCGTGGTGCTCGTCCTCATGCTGACTCTCGCAGCGTATCGCTTACTCGAAGGTCAGCGCCTACGCGATATACTAGCACTAGCTCTACGCATGCTGCTAAGCCTCATCATCGCATATGCAGTCTACATGCTCATTTATAAGCTGACCATACTCTGCACAGGCATCCCACTAGCCTCAGGATATAACAGCGTACCTAGTCCGAGTATTCTATACACACTCGACTCCTACTGGAATAACTTCGTCAGCTCTTATTACCATGCGACATGGATGGTGCTCATGCTACAGAGTTACTATCTCGTACCGCTAATTATCATCGGCATCGCGACTGGATTTTTTATCCTGCGCCACGCTCAACTCATCGTCATGAAGAAAGAACGAGGCCAGCGTACGGGGATCGTCCTTATTCTACTCTTCCTCATGCTCGCGCCAGCCATCGACGCGACGCGTATCTTATCGCATGGCATCAGCCATGACGCGACCCGCTGCGCGAGCATCTACTTCCCCATCATTGCCATCATCATGATCAGCCTGTATACGCGTCTACTCGGTCCACAGGCTCGCGTGGCTCAGCGATCCAGACGCATCATGGTCATCATGGTCGCGATCGTGACATTCAGCCAAATCATCGTGGCAAATCAGGCCTTTCTTAAACGCGACCTCGTGTTCAGAAATACGCAGTTCACCTACGGACGCATCCTCACCGAGATGGAGCGCATCGAGGGTTACGAGCTCGGGAAGACCCCCATCGTCTTCATCGGGCGATTGCAAAACTCGGAGGCCTTACTAGAACGCCCTGGCTTCGACCGCGCGAATTACCTCCTCGCAGCACCGCAAAAAACATCCATAGCCGATACGATGACAAACTTTTACAACGGCTACTTCCAGCATGTCCTCGCCTACCCTATCCATTTGGATAGACTCGTGCTCTATTCCTATGATGAGCTCGCGCCTGAGCTCAGAGATATGCCGAGCTTTCCACACCGTGGCTACTGCCGCATGTATGAGGGGAAGCTCTATGTGAAACTCTCTGAGACTGAGAATCCACGCTAAGTCTAAGTATTAGCTCCCCGTATTAAAATCAAATCTATCGTGGAGCAGCACCTTGAAGTGGTCACCCGCACCTGGCTTCGCGATGAGGTGTCTATCCGCCGCATCATCCATGTCGGCCAGCTCGACGAGGAAGTCATGCTGATCCATGAGACGCGCGATATCGCCGCTGCTACGCTGCGCGAGATGGAGCAGATCGGTGAAGTTCACATCGCAGGTGATGTCGCAGCGTCCTGCAAGGTAGGGTAGACGCTCTACGTCAAGCATCTGATGCGCCTTATAGCCGCGCATGCTGCCCTGCGGGCGTCGATAATAGAGCTTCTCATTCACGTCACCATAGTCGATGGTGATCATCGTGCCGAATCGCCAGTTCTCCTGCCAGCCGAGGTACCAGTCTCGGTAGCTCTCGTGTACTTCGACGACTTGCCCATCCTGACACCAGCGATCGAAGACGCAGGACTCAGGGAGTTCATGTTTCCATGCTTGGCGTATATATTGATTATCTACTGAGGCTAGCCCCAGCTCGTACCACTCCCCTTCTTGGAAGACGAATTGGCGAGCAGGGAAGGCATCGGGGAGCTCATTACTGAAGATAAAGGCGCGTCCCTTAGCCGCTTTTAAGGCCTGATTCATATCAGAATGTGAGCGGATGAAGACACCGCCTACCATCTTTTGGAGGCTGCGAAGCTGGTCAGATCGCTCCACCATATGGTACTGGAGACCGAGCTTATCCAAGAAGCTGAGGTGGCGACGTATGTCGAGCATCATGTTGCCCGTGCCTCCACCGATTTCAATGATGGGGAGTCGGCAGTTGTGCTTCTTACAGGCGCCTCGCCATTCCTTCACGATGGCGCGAGAGAGTAAGCGGCTCTGTGTCGCGCAGGTGGAGAAGTCGCCCTCTCGACCGATCTCACTCACATTCTGACTATAGTAGCCTTCTTCTGGGTCGAAGAGGGCGATGTCCATGAAGCGTTCCATGGAGAGCCAGTTATCCTTATTCGCGATAAAGCGTGAGATATTCATCGAGTGAGTTCTATTTTCTGTGAAGAAATTAAGAGAGCTCGAGCATGCGCAGCAGGGAGCGTTCCGCACGCAGGCGCAGGTCTTCTTCGATACGTACTTCGGGGCTCATATCGCGGAGGCAGTTACGGAGCTTTTCTAGTGTATTGAGCTTCATGTATTCGCACTCAGCGCAGGAGCACTTGTCCGCGTCAATAGCGATGAATTCTTTTTCTGGCACGAGCTTGCGCAGGCGGTGCATGATGCCTGACTCGGTGACGATGATGAAGCGATGCGCTTCTGACTCACGGCAGTAGGGTATCATTTGCTCTGTGGAGCAGATGTGGTCGGCGAGTAAACGGATAATCTCACGGCACTCGGGGTGGCAGACTACCTTCGCTTCTGGGTACATGGAGCGCAGCTTCATGACCTGTTCTTGCGTGAATTGCTGGTGGACGTGGCAGTGCCCCTTCCATAGGGTCATTTCTCTATTACACTGCTGAGCCGTCCATGCGCCTAGGTTCTCATCCGGGACGAAGAGCAGAGGTCTGTCTGTGGGGGCGGCGGTGATGATCTGACGCGCATTCCCGCTAGTGACGATGACATCGGCGAGCGCCTTCACGCCTATGGAGCAGTTCACGTAGGCGATAACGTAGTAGTTCTTATCGGCATGTTCCTTCAAGAAGGCTTCTAGGTCTTCAGCGGGGCAGGATTGCTCCAGAGAGCAGGCGGCATTCAGGTCGGGGATGATGACAGTCTTGCTCGGATTCAGAATGCAAGCGGTCTCTGCCATGAAGTGAACGCCACAGAAGACGATGACGTCGCAGTTCGTCGCTTGCGCTTGTCGCGCGAGTCCTAGAGAGTCTCCGACGAAGTCGGCGAGGTCTTGTATCTCTCCACGCTGGTAACTGTGGGCGAGAATGACGGCATTGCGCTGCTCTTTCAGGGCGAGAATTTCCTCTCTCAGGTCGATGCTGGACATGCTGAGAGGGTATCACGAGTCAGCCCCAGCGTCAAGCTAATCAACTTGGCTAGGACTGAAAAATGAAGTGCATCTTAAAATGATAATTTTAGCAAAAGTCCCATACTGCTCATTTTGCAATGTATCCAAAATCGACTATCACTCGATATTGCCAAGAAGGGAAACTCGTGATATAATCCGCGCGCTTCCCCATCAAACATCCCCACCATGTTTTCCAATCCCCTCGTCATAGGCATTGCGATTCTCTTCGTCTTCCTCGTCATTATTGCTATTTTTTCCGTTTTCAAAGGCGCGATGAAACTCATCTGCATTCTCGGATGCGTGACCGTTGCCATCGCGACATGGCTCATCATGCAGCGATCTGGTGGTGAGTTCATAGCACTGGTCATAGAGCAGCCTGAGCCCTGGGTGCTCCAGACACTCTCAGTCGTCGCTTCTCTTTTTGTGTTCTTCGTCTTGATGCGAGGTCTTTCTTGGTTCAGCCAGATATTTAACTTTAATCAGGGAAAGACCAGCAGCAAGGGCATCGTCATGAGCATACTCATGGGGATGCTCTTCATCTGGACGCTATCACTTGGTATATTCTATGGGGCTAATCTGCTAAAAATACGCTATTACCACCAGCTAGGGCTCGCCCATCGCGAGGGAAAAGCCTCGCCTGAGCAGCCACTGCTACTCACAAGCTGCGAAAAGATACGCAAGCACCCATTTAGCCAAACGCTCCTGCGTATTAATCCCTTCGACGATCCCGCGCGTACGAATCTCGCCTGCATCATCACCTACGGCTGCACTCTAGATCAGGCTGGGTATTATCATTTCTATACCCAGCACCTCGCGACACGCGACATACCACAGCCGACGCGTCTGCTTCAGCTATTCGCTGACACAGGCATGAGACAGATCGTCGAGCAGAAGAAGTATGTCTCCATACTCGAAAGCGACAGGCTCAGCCCCATTCTCGATAGACAGCGTGCCGCTGATCCTCAGCAGGGGACAGAAAGCAGCAGGCAAAGTGCAGAGGAAATATTCGCAGAAATACTTTGATATCTGAAGTGATTTTTGCTATGCTTTAAGCATGTTTCACAAGCATATTTCACTGCAGGCCTTACTCATTTTCTCGTCACTAAGTCTCAGCCTCGCTGAAGAACAGCCCCAAGCCCCGAAGACTCTTCCTGGTGGCTGGGAGCTTGAATGGAATGACGAATTCTCAGATGACAAGCTCGACCTGAGTAAATGGACATACGAGCTCGGAGTCGTGCGTAATCAAGGCTCGTCTCAAACCTACACAAAGGAAGCCGTCACACTGGAAAATGGTAAGCTCGTCCTCACCAGCCGCTTCGAAGAGACACCGAATAGTCGCTATGATAAGTCTAAGGACAAGGGTGGCTGGAATCTCCACATGCCCTCACGCCCTTACTCCAGCGGCTCTGTCACGACGAAGGGGATTAAGAACTTCGCCCCCGGTAGTCGCTTAGAAATCCGCGCGAAGCTCCCGAATGCCACTGGCGCATGGCCTGCCCTCTGGCTGCTCGGCGAAAATGGTCTCGGCTGGCCTGCGAATGGCGAGATTGACATCATGGAGCACCTCTCCCAGCACCCAGGGCTCATCTACAGCACCTTCCACTGGGGGAAAGATGGCACGCGCAAGCCAACGTCGAAAGGATTCACCCACTGGATTCGCAGCCCCTATGATAAGTTCCATGTCTACGCGATGGAATGGGAAATGGATCGCATTCGAATCTTCTTGAATGACGTGGAGGTAGCGAACTTTGACAGCTCAGTCGCGAGCTACCCGAATGGGATAAAGCCCTTCAACACCCCCGCTTACCTCATCATGAACACAGCGCTAGGTGGACCTGGTACTTGGCCAGAAGAGCCGAAGGCTTCCGACTACCCTGCCCGCTTCGAGATAGACTACGTGCGCTACTACCGCAGCACAAAAAAGAAGACAGAGAAGAAAGACGAGGCAAAGCCTGTCGAGCTCACCTATTAATCCACCTATAACACATGAAGCCATATTTCGCATTAGCACTCATATTTTTAGCATCTTGCAGTACTCCGAGTACTCCTGAATCTGTGGCTTCTTCACTCACTGACTCCAGCTTCCAGTGCGGTGAAAAAGGAGATGTGAATCTGAAAAAAACAGCCCCCATACATGGCAATCACAGCCAGTCATGGGCTTCACCAGCGGCGAAGCTCGCGAATGAAGAATGGGCTTACCAGATAAAGGACACGCCATACGTCCTCGCCTTCTATTCACCACTAGAGGATGAAGATCATGATGATGACTACGGTCATTATGCTCTGAGGCGCGGTAATGAGGTTCTGCTAGAAAGCCAGAGCTACCTGCACGAGAATGAAAGGAAGAAACCTACTTTCGCGCTACAGGGTGGGATACAAGATAGCTCTACCTACACAGAGAGCTTCTTCATCTACCTGAGCCCAAACAATGATGGCCTTGTCATCGTGGAGTACGGACAAGCTGCTGCTACGCATGAGATAGGACCTCAGTTTTTCTCATGGAAAGATGGGAAGCATAAGCTTGTCGTCTGTGACGACTTCTCCTACAATCATCGCAGCAGCTCAGCTGATAAAAACGCTACGGGGAAAGTCTATTACGAATTCATAGGCTGGGGTGGAAGCGAGCCCATCATTCTCGCCGCTGCTGAATAGCAAGACTAATAAGGTGAGAGATCTACCCCCTCACCGTGGATGAGCTTCTCATAGGCTTCTTCCTGCCGCTCGGTTGCATCGGGGCTGCTACAGTAGTACAGCCCCATGCCCACAGCACTGGCTAAGAGCACAAGCGCGGAAACCGTCCCCGTCTTATTCCATATAAGCAATAATAAATCTGCCACATCTTGCCACCATCGCTTTGAGTCCATGTGTAGCAGACCATAACAAGCGCACCTATGTTCAAAAACAGGCAGACTGATACCTATTATATTCTAAGCCGCCTACGCGATACAAGAGTAGGGTCTAGTACATGGGGGCGGAGAATAATACTTTTACATCGTGAAATGTGTCTTCCCTATCGGGTTCAACTATCTTAATTACTAGTGTAGCAGTAGCACTCCTTGGATCAGTAAATGTTAGAGTGAAGTGTAGCCTACGTGAACCCTGCTGCTTGTCACTATTACTATATTCTTCAATCATTTCCAGCTCTGCGTGAGGTGTATCTGCACTTGGTAGAGTGATCCATTTAAAAGTAGAACTCGTGATGACAGCATCATCCAAAATGAGCGTTGTTGTAAAATTTCCTTCACTTTCAGTAGTGGGCACCATGTCGAACTCAGGATAACTTCCGTCGTCAGTAAATTCACTTTCCTCACCTTCCAACATTGCTGTCACAGTATAAGGCTCAAGTAAGTTCGGTGAGTCCTTTGAGCTAGAGGCGGAGGAGTTCGCTCCTCCGCATGAGTTGAGGGTGAGGGAGCCCGCGCAGATTGCTGCAATGAGGGCGCATGGGATGAGTTGTGATATTTTCATATGTGATGTATGTTGTGTGTTAGAACCAGGTGGGATCTATTTTCTGTTTTTTTGATGCCTTAGCTCATCAATTTAAAGTTTTCTTTTCGTGAACAGTGTAAAATTGGCTAACTTGAGATATATTCTACATGTATTTTGCGTGATTACAAGTTCTAAGTCCCCATCAGTGACACGATATTTTTCTACAATTTTGCTTTTTCTGCCACATCTTGCCACCAGCGTTTTGAGTTCATGTCTAGCAGAGCAGAACAAGCACCCTTATGTTCAAAAACAGGCAGACTGACACCTTATCAAGCCTTATCAAGCAATTGGACTTGCAGAGTGACAGAAAGTGAGTACAATGGAGGCATGAGCAAAAAGATTATACTGGGTACACGTGGCAGCGAACTCGCCCAGAAGCAAACCCAGCTGGTAGAGGAAGCCCTCCTCGCCCTTAATCCTCATCTTCAGCTAGAACGCCGCATTATCAACACGGCTGGCGATCAGCGTCAGGACATCCCCCTCTGCGAGGTGAATAAAGCCACGCAGACCCAAGACAAGGGGGTATTCATCGCCGCTCTCGAAGAGGCTCTGGCTGCTGGGGAGATAGACTGCGCGGTGCATAGTCTGAAGGATATGCCCGGTACGCTGGACGAGCGATTCACCATCGCCGCCTTCCTCCCACGCGAGGCCATAGGCGACGTGCTCGTCGTTAAGGAAGGGGCGAATCTCGATGAACTCATCATCGGCACGAGTAGTGTACGCCGCATCCGCATGGTCGAGAGCTACTGGAGCGGTCGCGCTCGCTGCAAGACGATACGCGGGAATGTCGGTACACGTCTGCGTAAGCTCGCAGAAAGCGACGACATGGGTGCCATCATCCTCGCACGTGCTGGGCTAAATCGCCTCGGCTACACGGATAAGCATGTCGTCGTCGAGGGGAAGAAGCTGTTCTTCGTCGATCTTTCTCTGAATTCTTTCATGCCCGCTCTCGGTCAGGGTGCTGTCGCCATAGAGGTCAGACGCGATGACAAGCGTCTGCTCGCCATCATCTCTCAGATCAATGACAAGGACACAGAAACCTGCGTACGCTGCGAGCGTAGCTTCCTCGCGCATCTACAGGCCGACTGCTCCGTACCTGTCGGTGGCTATGCAGAGCTCATCCAAGAGACTCTGTTCTTCCGCTCTATTTACTACACAGAGAATGGCGCAGCTCTACGCGTCACCCAGCGTGGCTCAAAGCTCGATCCCGAATGGCTCGGGCATAATGCCTACGAACAACTCCAAGGCCGACTTAGCGACTAAGACAACACCATCATTTTAACATCAATTCATCCCACTTAAATCATCCCCATGTTTTCACTCCTATCTGACAAGCTCGATGACACCTTCCGCAAGTTACGCGGTCTAGGTAAGATTTCTGAATCCAATATTGCCGACGCGATGCGTGACGTACGCATGGCACTTCTTGACGCTGACGTAGAATACAGCGTTGCGCGCGAGTTCATCTCCCATGTTAAAGAAAAAGCCATGGGTGTCGCCGTCATTAAAACGGTGAAGCCCGGAGAGCAGATTGTAAAGATCTTCCAAGACGAACTCACAGCCCTCCTCGGGGGTGAAGCAGAGGAGCTGAATCTCGATCCACCTGCGCATATCCTCATCGTCGGTCTGAATGGTGCTGGTAAGACGACCACGAGTGCGAAGCTCGCACGCCGTATGAAGGCAGAAGGCCGCAAGCCCCTCCTCGTCGCCTGTGACCTCATCCGTCCTGCTGCTATAGATCAGCTCGCCACGCTGGCAAAGCAGATAGATGTCCCTATCTACACCCCAAGCGCGAGCGAAAAGGACGTGATCCGCGTCGCGAAGGATGCTCTGCGCTGGGCGAAAGATCAAGAGCATGATCTCATCATCTTCGATACCGCAGGTCGTCAGGAAGTCGACGACACACTCATCGCAGAATTACGTAAACTCAGCAAGTTCATCAAGCCACAGGAAGCCCTCCTCGTCGCTGATGCTGCTACAGGTCAGCAGGCCGTACGCGTGGCCCAGAAGTTCGACGAGGCTGTCGGTCTCACGGGTATCATCCTGACGAAGCTCGATGGTGACGCGCGCGGTGGTGCGGCACTCTCCATGCGAGCCGTGACTGGCAAGGCGATCAAATTCATTGGTGAAGGCGAGAAGCTCGACATGCTGACAAACTTCGTACCACAGCGCATGGCTGACCGTATCCTCGGCATGGGTGACATCGTCGGTCTCGTAGAAAAGGCCGCTCAGAACATAGACGAGAAGTCCGCGATGAATGCGATGAATCGCATGATGAGCGGCGAGTTTAATTTTAATGACTTCCTCAGCCAGATGCGCATGATGCAGAACCTCGGACCACTCGAAGGCCTGCTCGGGCTGCTCCCTGGCTTCGGCAAGCTCAAGAAACAGCTCCCAGACGGGGCTCTCGATCCGAAGAAACTCAAACATATGGAAGCCATCGTGCTCTCCATGACCCCAGCGGAACGCAGCAATGTGAAGCTCCTCATCCCCTCTCGCCGCCGCCGTATCTCTCGTGGCTCTGGCCGCTCCGAGATAGAGGTAAATCGCCTCATCAAGAACTTCAAGGATATGAAGGGCATGATGAGCGGCAAGGGAAAGATGGGAGGCATGATGAAGGCCATGCAGAAGATGGGTAAGGGTGGCGGCATGCCACAGGGCAAGATGCCAGAGGGTATGCCTGATCTCTCCGCCCTCATGGGTGGTAAGGGCATGCCTAAGCTCCCCGGTGGCAAGGGTGGCAAGGGAGGGAATCCCTTCAAGGGGCTCTTCGGAGGAAGTTAATTTTATGCGGCTAGCTCAGTGAGCTAGCCGCATTTTTTATCATGAGTTTACCTTCCGTGGAAGTCATTCTCGATGCTCAGTGAGAGGAGATTAAAGGGACGCAGCGACTCTGTCGCGATGCTGAAGCCCTGCCCCACTCCTGACTCTGGTATCTGTGTGACGCGCACAGCTCCCGTGTAGGGGTAGTCGAGATGATCGCGCTCAGGGTCATACTCTTCCCAGCGATCGACATGCGTCGCCTTGTAACGGAATCTCGCTTCACTGGCGAGCAGTCGTAGCTTGATCCTAGCCTGCTGGCTAACAGTATTATAATTACTAGGTCGCTCGACGGGGAATGTCTCCAAGAGTGAACTTATCGCTACGCCCACGACATAGTCAGTAGATTCTGCGACCTCAGGCATAGGGTGACGCCCATTCTCATCCAGCGTGATCGCCATAGAGCTTTCTGCATCTCCTACTGGGTAGCAGATTACTTCCTCCCCAGCGAGATGCGGGACTATTAGAGCACCGTCTGTGACGCTACTGATGGTATGTGCATCTAGGTAGATATCATCGCCTTGGATACATTCAATGCTTACTTTTTCACCCCGCTTGACGATGAGCCAGACGTCATCGTCGTGATTTGTGCGTGATACAAGACAGGCGAGGTGCAGTACCTCCCCACCCTTGAAACTCACGCGCTGCCATGCATTCACCTGCTGTGAACCATTCGTTGTCAGCACCGCCAATGTAGCGTCTTCCATCAGCACCCAGACACGTGTGCTGGAGCCACGCTGCACAGCCCATTCCGTAATGCCCGAACTAAACAGATGCTCCGCGAGCAGACTGGTATCGGTGGAGGTGTAGCCATCTGATTCTAGCTTATAGGAGATCTCACGCAGACGCTTTCCTCCGCGCTGAACGTAAAAGATGCTATTCTCCACGCCCTGCGCTTCCTTATTCTCGCTACCGACGGTGGATTCTTTTCTGAATGATGCGCTTGTGGCAGAGATGCCTCCTGAGTCACTGCTCGTGAGTAGCCATTCGGCATCGGTTGTTCCCAGCAGTAGACCGCGCTCTGTACTCATCCAGCACATGCGACTCTGCTGGCTGGAGGCTAGAGTAAGCTCTAGTGCTTCATTCGCATCTGAACCTAGTCGGAAGTTGTAAAAATCATCCAGCGCACTGGCTCGCAGAGTCGTAGGCTGGGTGGGGGTACCGCCTAGCCATAGCCTCCCTTCATGCATCCCTGCAAAGCTAGGGTAACCATTCACCACCCCAAAGGCAGCGAATCGCACATCCGTGGGGTAGAAGCTGTAGGGCACGTCCACCATGGTATCTTCCAGCATGAGAAGCAGCTTTTTTTCAGCGTAGTTGTAGCGCCCGATGACGCGGAACTTCACATCATGTGTCGCCTGCTCTATGCGGAAGTAGAAGGGACTATCCACGGAATAAGTTGACGAACTCAGGCAGTAGAGCATCATATGGCAGGGCTCTTTCTCAAAGCCACTAAATGCCCAGTTTTTTCTTTCGGTATAGGAAGATTGCGAGAACTGGTGCACTCGATGCCAATTCCACTTTGTATAATCTGATCCATAAATACCATTCTCTGTATCATAGGATCGTCTCAGCTCCCAGTTAGAATTCCATGTACCCGACGTTTGCAAGCTCCAGCCACCGGGAACGAAGTAAGGCTTTCCATTAGCCAATGGCCATGCACAGCCTGGAGAAAAGAAAGCTGGATAATGAGCTGGGAGCATGAGACTGGAATGAGCCACAAAGCTCCCCGTCCATGCCCTTATCACGGTGTAGTACTGATAATGTACCGTATTCGGTATTTTAACAGCGACAACTTGGCCTACGGGAAGATCTAACTCAAAGGCTAAATTAGTAATAAGTTTTGGCTTCATCACCAAGTTTTCATTCAAGAAATAATCTGTCGACTCCGTGGTACAGGTCGTGATCAGGTACTCCAATTCTTCCATATTATTCTCATAAATACTCAATGGATAATCATCAGGGAAGTCCACGACATACTCGTAAGCATATCTATCGTTGCGTTTGATATAGATCTCGCCCTGCGTGGCTAGATTCGCCCCCTTCGGTAGAGGATTAAACTGACATCGTTCATAGACCCATTCAATCTCATCAATACGCTTAATCTGCGAAGGGTGTATATAAGGACTCGTGACATAGATCACATCATTCACCTGAATGAAGCGCAGACTTCGAAGCAGCTTCTCAGTATCCCACGGTGTTTTGAGTTCATAAATCAGATTATCCTCACCACGCAGCCAATCGTCATGATGCCAAAATCGCACCCCTCCGAGGTAAAGCTCTAGCAGAAGATAGTCATCTTCTGAAAAGATAAAAGGAAAGAATCGTGAGATCCCGTTACTATCGTGTATGTCTGATATATAGTGACTCCCGCTACGCCTCGTGAGTCCACCATAGGGCTCGACGAGAAAGTTTTCTATGCGCGCTGCGCCCTTGCTATACTGAGCGAGATCAAAGCGGGTCGAGAGCCAAGGGCTGAGCTCACCCGCGGTAAAGCCGAGAATGTATGGATTATCTTGCATAAGCCTCTATTGAAGCTTATACAGGAAAAAGTACAAGATCTAGCTAGTCTAAGCACGCTCAAAACCCAGCGGTAAAGAGCGCGCTTAGCGAGATTATTTAAAATATCGGAAATGAATGATGGGGAAGCAGTCGCGCTTGAATCTTTCCACGTCTTGCTCTGAAATAGGATTAGGTGAAGTCATCAGCATGAGCGGCACGAAGTCCTCTCCGCGATAAGGTGGCTGCGCATAGGCATGAGCATTCAAATGAAAGCCGAGTCTTTCATAAAAGCCTATGCGTCGACGGCGTATATCTTCCGTAGGTGGCTCGACCTCGAGCAAAATAGGCTTTTCGCTATGGCGCACAAAGTCACATAAATACTTCTTCCCATAGCCATGACTACGGCATCTCTCCATGATGGCGAAGTGCTCGATGTAGATGAGGGAGCCAAAGCTCCACCACGCCATGAGTCCCACGACTTCATCATCATTCAGAATGGCGGAAAAATGGTATTCCTCACGTTCCATGGCTTCGCGCTGGTAGGAGTAGTCTCGGCGTTCTTCTTCTGGAAAGGCGGATTCGTATAGTGCCCAGCAGGAGAGGAAGTTCTCTTCCGAAGCGTTCAAGATGCGTTTTGTTATTAATGAGCTCATGAAGATATCCTATCACAGGCCGAAGAAAAAAGCCACCCTCACGAATGAAGGTGGCTTTTACCTACGAACCCTGTTTTTCTCTCTCTCCCAGGGAAATTTTTTATCTTAGCGTCTGCATAGAGCATGCTTGTTTACAACAACGACTACTGGTCTCTTTTTCACCACGACGACTGGCTTCTTCTTCACCACGACGACAGGCTTCTTTTTCACCACGACGACAGGCTTCTTTTTCACCACGACGACTTGTTTCGCATGCTTGTGATGCTTGCCATGGTGATGTGCCGAGGCTGGCATGGCAAAGGAAAGGGATAGAACGAGGGCAGCTAAAAGTGATAATTTATTCATGATCTTGTATTTCTATCGGGTTAGTTTGAATAATGTTTTGTTACCTTGAAGAACGGCAAGCTCTGCAATAATTCTACATAAAATAATACAGAAATATTCCACAAGTAGACTAAACACTTAATATGCAAAGAACGGCAACTCCTTAGAATTACCGTTCTTGAAATATTCGTTCGCATATCGCGTATTAGTAGCTTCGTGCCCAGAGCACTCGGCGTGTCGTAGGACGACCTGTGAGGATGCAGGGGAGTTCCTCTGCGGCCGTTCCCATCTCTCCCTTGGGGATGCAGCGAATGGAGATGCGCAGGCTCTTCGCGAGCGTTTCTTCCTCCTCAGAGTTGCCATCCCACGGGGTGAGCAGCCAGTCAGCATCAGAGCTGTCTGCGAAGTTCGCCTTCAGTTCATCGAGCGTGTTGCAGCTGCGGATGTGGCTGTCGCGGAAGCTGACCTGAGCGGCGAGAAGCTTGTCCTGAATCTCCGTGAGTAGGTCGACGACGCGTGCGACGAACTCGTCTTCAGGCTGGAAGCTCTTGTCCATCACGCCGAGATCACGGCGTGCGACGCAGACGCTGCCCTTCTCCATGTCACGGGGGCCTACTTCGAGACGCACGGGGACACCCTTCTTCACCCATTCCCACTTCTTCGTACCGCCGCCGATGTCACGTGTGTCGACCTGGACGCGTAGGGGCATGCCAGCGTAGTACTGCTGGCTGAGCTTCTTCGCGAGTTCTTCACAGTGAGCGATGATGGCGTCGCGAGTATCGGCTTTAGGCGTGACTGGGATGATGACGATTTGCTTCGGTGCGACGCGTGGTGGGCAGACGAGACCATCGTCGTCGGAGTGAGCCATGATGAGTGTGCCTATCATGCGTGTGGACACGCCCCATGAGGTGGTCCATGCGTGCTGACGCTCGTTGTTACGACCAGCGAAGGATATATTCTGAGCCTTTGCGAAGTTCTGTCCGAGGAAGTGGGAGGTACCAGCTTGGATAGCCTTGCGGTCCTGCACCATCGCTTCGACGGTGAAGGTCTGGAGCGCACCGGGGAAGCGCTCATGCTCGGTCTTCTCACCAGGGATGGAAGGGATGGCGAGTACATCGCGCTGGAAGTCTTCGTATACTTCGTGCATGAGGTGTGTTTCTTCGATGGCTTCCTGCTCCGTTTCGTGGGCAGTGTGACCTTCCTGCCAGAGGAATTCTGCTGTGCGCAGGAAGATGCGAGGGCGCATTTCCCAGCGCATGACATTACACCACTGGTTTACCTTCAAGGGAAGATCGCGGTAGGACTCCGTCCAGCGTGCGAATGCAGCACCGATGACGGTCTCGGAGGTCGGGCGGATGACATACTTGTCGGTGAGCTCGCCAGCAGGGATCATTTTTGTCTTGCCTGTCTCAGGGTCTTTCACAGCCTCCAGGCGGTGGTGCGTGACCACGGCGCATTCAGTAGCGAAGCCTTCGGCGTGCTCGGCTTCTTTTTCGAGATAGGAGACAGGGATAAGAAGGGGGAAGTAGGCATTCGTATGCCCTGTGCGCTTGAACTCGGCATCCAGCTGCTGCTGGATGAGTTCCCAGATCGCATAGCCCCACGGCTTGATCACCATGCAGCCTCGTACTTCGGAGTTTTCGGCCAGATCGGCGGCCTTGATCACTTGCTGATACCACTCAGGGAAGTCCTGAGCGCGGGTGGGTGTTATTGCAGTCTGTTGTGCCATAGGGCAGCGATGATAGCAGACTGCGCACTATCTGTCAATCTTCACGAGACTGAGAATAGAGTCTCCACCACTTGAAATTGATATAAAGCAGCACGAGCATGAAGAGAGATAGCAGCCACCAGCCTAATATAAAAAAGACTAGGAAGAATATCACGGATGAAAAGATACTAATCGCATGCGCTGTTCCCATCTGGCGCACGTCCATGAGTCCACACATGATCTGCCCGCCATCAAGGGGGTAAATGGGGATCAGGTTCAGCATCGTCCACCAGAAGCTGATCATGATAAGGCTTCGGAGCAGCCCCATAATACCCACAGGAATAAAGCTCAGGGAAAAATAGGGCACATCCCCATTAATATACGCGATGACACGCGCGAAGGTATTCCCTGTGTCGAAGCCGCCTGCTACATAGATAATTCCTATGGCGACCAGCCCGACGAGTAGCGTGGATGCGGGACCAGCGATGGTCATGAGCATGCCTTGCCAGCGTCTCATACGAGCGTCGGGATTACAGCATTCTCCGCCGAGCCCTGAAAGCAGAATTTGCGGATGACCACCGCCGAAGTAACGCCCGACTACCGCGTGGGACATCTCATGCAGCAGGAGGCAAAAAAAACCTGCCAGTATGAAGTAGAGCACCGACATGAGGCTGCTCACACATTCTACCCCCCACACCCCGCCGAACAGAGCCAAGCTAATCCACACCGAGGGATGGATGAGGATGGAAGTACGAAGTAAACTGAAGCGGAGCACGTGGATATGATAAGATTTTTATATGACTGTGACAAGTATTCTCTAAGTAATCCAAAAAAATGTCACACATTATCTAGAATTTCCTCTACTTGTCAGAGCGCTCATTCTATGATACGATGCATGCATGACAGACCTCCCAGCCTTTAGTTCCATACGCCAGCTTGCCATGCTGATGCAGGCTCATCGCGTGACACGCTGTGTCATCTGCCCCGGTAGTCGCAACTCTCCGCTTGCCAATATCTTTGCGCAGATGGAGTTTGAATGCCGAGGTGCGTTTGATGAGCGTAGCGCGGGATTCTTAGCCCTAGGCTGGGCGGCGCAGGCGAAGGCACCCGTCGCTGTCGTCGTTACATCTGGCTCGGCTCTGCTGAATCTTCACCCCGCAGTCGCAGAAGCCCATTATCGACAAGTCCCCCTCCTCGTTATCTCTGCCGACCGCCCTACCGCATGGATAGGTCAGCAGGATGGTCAGACGATTAGCCAGCCTGAGTGCTTTGGCTCACTCGTACGCCTCTGCGCGCAGCTCCCCGAGGATAGAGAACAGGAATCCTCAGAAACTCTATGGCATCGTAACAGACTGATTAATGAGGCACTGCTCGCACTCACGCACAGAACGGCGAGCCCCGTGCAGCTGAATATCCCCCTGTCCGAGCCCCTGTGGGCTAGCTCCCCTAGCCCTCTACCACCCCAGCGCGTCATCGAGCGCACGGAGTTTGCCCGCATGAATGCAGACGATGAAGACAAGCTGACACTCAAGGCTCGCGAACTACCACGCCGCATGATATTGCTCGGTCAGAGCTCGCTACCCCCACAGATCTATGAAGAGCTGCATGACAAGGGATTCGTCATCGTAGGGGATTGCCTGAGTAATGCTCACCAGCATGTCGCTGCCATTTCGCAGGTAGATCTCATCTTAGGTGGTCGCCCTGATGCGAGCTGGTCTCCCGACTTACTCATCAGCTGTGGGGGGCATATTATTTCCAAACGCTTGAAGAGCTACCTGCGCAGAACCCCGCCACGCGCTCACTGGCATGTTAGTGCAGATGGAGCATTACTCGACACCTTTTGCTGCCTGACACACTGCATCGAGGGCAGTGAAGACGAACTCTGGGATCTGCTGGTGAACTTCCTCCCCGATATGCAGGCAGAAGATGAGTCGGCGCAGTACCACGCACGGTGGTATCAAGCAGACGCACGTTTAAAAATACCTAGTCACGATAAATTCAGCTTCAGCGGACTCCGTCTCATCGGCGAACTCATCGCGGGTATATCAGCCCCAGCCACGCTGCACCTTGCAAACAGCCTCTCCATACGCCTCGCCCAGCTCTGCGAGATCCCCAGCATGGTGCAGGTCGAGTGTAACCGCGGCGTGAATGGCATCGAAGGCTCGCTTTCCACAGCCATCGGCTACGCGCAAGGGGATGACACGCGTCCGAATTATCTCATCATTGGCGACCTGAGTTTCTTCTACGACATGAATGCTCTCAGCCTACGCCCCCGCCCGAAGAATCTGCGTATCCTGCTCATCAATAACAGCGGAGGGGCACTCTTCAAGGCTCTCCCCACGCGCCCCATCATCCCCAGCAGTGAAGCGCATATCGTCGCTGCGCATCATTTACGCGCAGCAGAGTGGGCAGAGAGCGCGGGATACAGCTACCAGCGCGTCCTGACTATGGAAGACTGGGCGGGCTGCCTCGAAGACTTCTTAGCCCCCATCACAGACTCATCATCCCCTATGCTGATCGAAGCCTTCACGGAGACAGAGGAGGATATCGAAGCATTCAAGAAATTTTACCAACTCAGCAGTTTTTAACCCACTTTAACCCACCCATCATCATATGACACGCACCTGGACCACCATTAAGGAATATAAAGAAATCCTCTTTGAACAGCACGGCGGCATCGCCCGCATCACGATCAACCGCGAACGCTATCGCAATGCCTTCACCCCCCTCACCACCGCAGAAATGAGCGACGCTCTGCGCCTGTGCCGCGAGATGCCCGATGTGGGCGTCGTCGTCATGACAGGTGCTGGCGACACAGCCTTCTGCTCAGGCGGTGACATGAATGTCAAGGGGCGCGGCGGCTACATCGACGACGCAGGCATACCACGCCTCAGCGTGCTGGATGTGCAGAAGCAGATCCGCTCCCTGCCCAAGCCCGTGATCGCCGCAGTGAATGGCTTCGCCATCGGCGGCGGACATGTCCTGCACGTGGTGTGCGACATCTCCCTCGCGTCGGAGAATGCCATCTTCGGACAGACTGGACCTCGCGTCGGCAGCTTCGATGCAGGCTTTGGCTCATCCTACATGGCGCGCTGCATAGGTCAGAAGAAAACACGTGAGATCTGGTTCCTCTGCCGTCAGTACAATGCCGCAGAAGCTCTCGACATGGGGCTCGTGAACAAGGTCGTCCCCCTCGACCAGCTCGAAGACGAATACGTTCAGTGGGCAGAAGAAATGATGGCACTTTCCCCCATCGCCCTGCGCATGATTAAGGCAGGTCTGAACGCCGAACTCGACGGACAGGCGGGCATACAGGAGCTCGCTGGCGATGCCACCATGCTCTACTACCTCTGTGACGAAGCGCACGAGGGCTCAAAGGCCTTCCTCGAAAAGCGCAAGCCAGACTACAGCAAGTATCCTAAGATCCCTTAAAATCCTTAAATGATCGCGTCTCGCCTCGCTGAAAGCCCGCTGTCAGCCCCTTTTCGCCTGCGCGTGCAGAAGGGGCAGCTACGCTTCACCTCAGCGAGACGCACCACACGCGGTATCCATCACAGCCGCCCCCTCTACAGCATCATCTGCGAAACAGAGGCAGGACATCTCGGTCACGGAGAGGCCTGCCCCATCGCAGGACTCTCCCCCGAGTACGTGGATGAGAGCTCCTATGAGCTATCCCTCCACGAAGCCTGCCGCGAGATAGAAGCCCTCCAGCACCTCCCCGAGCAGGTCTACAAAGCACAGAGCTCCCTGCGCGTTGCCCTCGAAAGCGCGCTCCTACGCGCACAGGCTGGGTCGCACCGTCCTATCTGGGACAGCCCCTTCACGCGTGGCGAATGTGGCATCGCTATCCATCACCTCATCTGGATGAACAGCATCGAAGAGATGGAAGGTGAGCTACAGGCAGGCATAGACGCAGGCTTCCGCTGCGTGAAGATGAAGGTAGGCAGTGCCCATCTTGACTGGGAAGACGAGCTCGCCTTCATCCAGCTCACACGCGACGCACACCCTGACTTAGAAATACGCGTCGATGCGAATGGCAGCTTCCCCCTAGACCAAGCGGAGCGCAGACTCACCCAGCTCGCGGATCTCGCCGTCAGCTGGATAGAGCAGCCCCTCCCGCCAGCGATGAGTAGAGAGCTCGCCGAGCTCATCGCTCACTGCCCTCCCCCTCTACGCATCGCCCTCGACGAGCAGCTCATAGGATGCCTGAGTTCGCAGAAAGAAGTCCTGCTGGATCACATCCGCCCCCATGGGCTTGTGCTGAAGCCCAGCCTCCACGGCGGACTCAGTGGCTGTGAAGAATGGCTTCACGCTGCACGCAGTCGCGGCATAGAATGCTGGACAAACTCCATGTTAGAAAGCCAGCTAGGGCTTTCCGTACTAGCTGAATGGAGCGCGCATCACATGCCTGATACCCTGCATGCGCTCAGCAAGGGGAATCTATACTGTCATGACAGCATTTCTGCTGCATTTCCCACTTGCCAACTCGAAGGATTTTATCTACAATACAACATATAACACCTCAGCATCACCCTTTTTATCATATGCGTATATCCCCACTTATACTTGGCGGTCTTAGCCCCATCGTTCCCCTCCTTCTTTTCGGCACACTCAGCCACGCTCAGAGCACTGCCCCCACAGAAAGCCCAGCCGAGAGCAGCAAAGTCGCCGCGAACAGCGAACACCTCTCAGCAGACACCCTGCGTGCCACCTTCCGAGGCATGATCCACATGATCAGCGATGTGAATAAACCAGAGGGAGACATGGTCGCCGTGTTTGAAGTCGATGAAAACCTCGCGCACACCATGCACACCCCCTACGGTAATCCGAAGATGGAGAAGGGGCAGCGCTTCACCATCAGCCTCACTCCCGATAACTATGGACAGCCGAATCAAGTCGCAGACGATATCATGAAGATGAAAGAAGGTGAAAGTGCGATACTGATTCTCGACACGCTCTTTCTCTTCGATGGAGATGGGAAAAAAGGTGGTCGCATCATACGCCCCTGCACACGCTTCGCCCTCGGGCAGCCAGCAGACCCATCACGCATGGCGACAGCAGTACCCGCTATCCCCACCGCCCCCGCTGTACCACAGCAGGCTCTCCCCACAGCTCCGCGACAGATCAATCCTAGGGTTCAGAATCAGCGCAATCAATCGCGCCGCAGCGTCAGTATCCAGATCCGAAATGGTGAGATGCAGCGCGTGGAGCACAGCATAAGCACCGACCCACTGACGGGGAATCAGATCGAACGCATGTTCATCAATGGTGTCGAAGTAAACCCTCGCACGCGTCAGCCTCTCCAGCCAGCTACTGCTCCCGCCGCCCCCCCCCACCCCCACGACTCCTAGCAACCAGCAGCCTATCTAGGCTGCCCCCCATCCGCTTATGAAAACACCCCTCCTCGCGCTCAGCACCGCCTTCTTCCTCCACACGCTCAGCCTCGCGGCGGAGTTCACCATCCTGCACACGAGCGATGTGCATGGTCGCCTCGCACCAGTCGAACATGAGGGGAAGATAAATCAAGGAGGCCTCGCGAAACGCGTCAGCTTCTTCAAGCAGATGCGCGCGCAGGAGGATAATATACTCATACTTGATAGCGGTGACCACTTCCAAGGTACCATTTACTATGACCTCTACGGAGGCAAGCAGGGAGCAGCTCTCATGAAGCATGAGGCTCTTGATGCCATGGCACTGGGAAATCATGAGTTCAACGCCGACGAAGCAGGACTCAGAGAACTGCTGAAGCTCAATGACACCCCCACGCTATCGGCGAATATAGAGTTCAGTGATCCCTATGTTCAAGATCGCATCAAGTCACATATAGTCAAAACAATAGACGGAGAAAACATTCTCATCATAGGTGTAACCACGCCTAATCTCATGAGCATGACGAAGAGCCAGAGCATCAAGGTATATGACGCTATTCCCATCGTTGAAAAAATCGCCGCAGAAGTCCCCCATGACTACCTCATCGTGCTCTCCCACTGTGGCTTCGCCTACGATAAACAGATGCTAGCCAAGCTACCGCAGATTGACCTCATCCTTGGCGGACATGACCATTACCAGCTCGCCTACCACAGCCCGAATGGCAGCATCATCCACAACGGTAGCTTCGGCACACAGGTAGGAGTCCTCAGTATCGACACGGAGAAGAAAAGCATAGACGCACGCGTCGAGCTCATGGATGAGGACATCCAGCACGATGCAGAAGTAGACGCAGCCCTGCGCGTCATCGATGCAGACATTGCAGAGCTTAAATCGCAAAAAGTCGCGGAGACACGCATCGTCCTCCAAGGCACGGAGAAGGAGATAGAGTCTCAGCCCACCACGCTCGCGCAGCTCGTGCTGAAATCCATGATAAGCGCCTTCGATAGCTACGATGCCGTCATCGTTCAGGCAGGATCTATCCGCGCCTACCGCGACCTGACAGGAGACATTAGCTACACCGATGTCATGCAAATCCTCCCCTTCAAGGGCAAGCTCGTGCAGGGTGAACTCACAGGTAAAGATCTCAAAAGCATCTTAGAAAAAGGGAAAAAATCAGGTGAATCCTACCTCCATTACCGTCTGAAAGACAGCGTCATCGTCGATGATAAGATCTATAAGGTCATCACAAACGACTACCTTGCTGCGGGAAAAGATGGTTACGATGAGTTCCTACGCATGCAGAACACTCATACGACGACACGAGACTGTTTTGAGATACTCTATGACTTTTTAAAACAAAACCCTGTCATCGACGAAGCAGTACTTAAGGGGACCTTGCAAAATTAGTCCGAGCAGAAAGCTAGTCTCTAAAATGAGCGAAACAGCACGCCTTTTGCCGCATTTTGGCGAGAATTTACAGCTTTTTGGGCTTACATAGCTCGCTATGCGCGCCCAAACGCCGCAAATTATCATCCAAACTGCAAGCAAAATCCGAAGCTGCTAATTTTGCAAGGTCCCCTTAAGGGCACCTTGCGAAATTAGTCTGTATGCCACCCTAGAGGCGCATTATT
>CAYJJD010000025.1:0-37996 GCA_964370425.1 uncultured Akkermansia sp.
GGCCCCGTAGTTCAACGGATAGAACGACCCTCTCCTAAAGGGTAGATGTGGGTTCGATTCCCGCCGGGGCTAGTACGGGATAGAAGTATGTGAGAGAAATGTATTTTTCTTAAATGCTATGAGAGAGGGTTTTAGGGAGATGTTTAAAAAGTTTTTGACTTTTTTATCATTTCTTTGAACAAAAAGCCCTCTTCATGCGTCTCACATATATGTCGCTCCTAGAGGCAAGTGAAGGAGAGAGCACGAACCTCAAAAATAAAGAGCGACGAGTTTCATAGGTAGTAAGTTGAAGCGGGCGTAGAAGAAATTCTACGCCCGCTGTTTATTTCTCGTACTAACAAATAATCTATGGCGGGAGAATTTCGCTTGTAATGCCCAGAGGGAATACATATACTTATGGGTGATGAACGTTACATTATTTAAGACTCTGTGTGAAGCCTATGGCGCTCCAGGGTTTGAAGGACCAGTTCGTGAGATTATCAAAGAGATCATAGAACCTCTCGCTGATTCTATCAGCATCGACCACATGGGCAATCTCATCGCCCTGATTAAAGGAAAAAGCTCCGAGAAGAGCATCATGTGCGCCGCTCACATGGATGAAATCGGTTTCATGGTACGTCATATTGATGACAAGGGTTTCATTCGCATCCTTCCCCTCGGTGGATTCGACCCGAAGACACTGACCGCTCAGCGCGTCATCGTCCACGGTAAGCAGAATATCCCCGGCTGCATGGGGGTGAAGCCTATTCACGTCATGAGCCCAGAAGAGCGCACGAAGATGCCAGCTGTGACAGACTATATCGTCGATGTAGGTATGTCTAAAGAGGAGGTCGAGAAAATTGTCCGCGTCGGTGATTCCATTACCCGCGTCGGTGATCTCATCGAAATGGGCGACTGCGTGAACGTGAAGAGCATTGATAATCGCGGTGGCTGCTACATGCTCATCGAGGGGATTAAGAAGCTTCGCGATGCGAAGAAGCTCCCAGCCTACGACCTCTATGCTGTCTTCAGTGTGCAGGAAGAAGTGGGGCTGCGCGGAGCTCAGGCTGCGACACTGAGCATCCAGCCTACATTCTCCCTCGCGCTCGACGTGACGATTGCCTTTGATACGCCTAGTGCCCCTGCGCATGAGAAGTGTACCGAGCTCGGACTAGGTACTGCGATCAAGCTCTATGACGGCTCTCTCATCACAGATCGCCGCATGGTAGACTTCATGACAGCACTTGCAGAAGAGGGAGAAATCCCTTACCAGTACGAGATGCTCTGCGCAGGTGGAACTGATGCTGGTGCGATGCAGAAGTTCACTGCTGGTGGCTCTATCGCAGGGTCGGTTTCTATACCGGTACGCAACGTGCATCAGAGCATCGAGATGTCTCATAAGACGGATATTGACGCCTCTGTCGATCTTTTAGCAGCATGCTTCGAATCTTTTGATCGCTGGGACTGGTCTTGGCAAATGAACGAAGAACGCGCGCTCACTCCTCATTCTAAGAAGCCAAGCGGGAAAAACGCTGAAAAATAAAAAAAAAATCAAATAATTAGAGTTTTATTACTCGCATCAGATGCAGAGTTTCTTATGAAGAAATTCTGCATCTTTTTTTAACTTAATAAGCTTCTTAAATCCTATCAATTAAGTATGATTAAGGTGGGGTTTTATTACAAAATTTAAACAATGTTATTGTTCGCTAGAATACACTAAATTACTTACGAACAAAAAAAGGTCTTGCCATTTTTCAGAAATGTTGATAAGTATATACGCATGGCACGTTCCAAAGTAATCACGAAAAAGGAAGTAGCAAGCATGATTGCAGAAAAGACTGGTCTCAGCCAGGCTACAGCTTTCAATGCTCTCTTAGCTACGATTGACATCATTGCTGAATCCTTGACAGACGGACACTCTGTTATCTTCCGCAAGTTCGGTAAATTCGAAGTACAAACAGTAAAGGAAAAAGTAGGCCGTAATCCACGTTCCCCTGAGCAGGATGTGATCATCCCTGCACGCTGCCGTGTGAAGTTCACAGCAGGTAAGGAGCTCAAAGAGGCTGTCCACAAGCTCAAGCCAGAAGCTTAATTGAGCCTACATAGATATAAAAAAGCCCGTCTCCGAAAGAGATGGGCTTTTTCTATCTAGAGATTGGAGCTTGATTCCGCTGCTCTACATTGATATACTACCGCCGTGATCTTCCTGAAATCTATCTTCCGCCTACGTGAAAAAGCGCAAATTGAGAAACATAGAACGGATGACATGGGCATCCTCGACCACTTGGAAGATCTGCGACGCACGATTATACGCATCGCCATCACGCTGATTGCCTCCATGCTCGTGTGCTTCAGCTTCGCGCCCACATTCATGGAGATCCTGCGAGGTCCTGTTGATGCCGTGTGGCAGCGTTATGAGTCTGATCATTTGCCCTCAGCCGTTGATGTCGACGACTGGATAGAGGCGAAGCATCTTTCGTCCATCATCGCCACGCTCCCTGATCATGCGCGTGCCTATCTATTAGCAGAGCAGCGCGCAGAGGTGCTCGAGCTCTATCCCCTCGTTCCTATTCTGAATGCCGCCGCCATACTTCCTTCTGATAAGAAAGTGGGATTCATCGCAGCTAGCTTCCCTGAGCAGGAAAAGCAAGCTGAGCTCGCGAACTCCCTGATCGAGTCGGAAGCCGTGCTGCGCAACCCCCGAGGCCGCGAAGCTCTCCAGCTCATGGGTGCCTTCCACCCAGCTGAGGCCTTCATGCTCTCGCTGACTCTTTCCTTCTTCGGCGGCATCATCCTCGCCTTCCCCTTGCTGATGTACTTCGTCCTCCAGTTCATCGTACCAGGGCTGCATCAGCATGAAAAGCGACTCCTTTATAAGAGTGTGTGCTGGGGGTTCGGCCTCTTCGTCGCAGGCTGCTCCTTTGCTTACTTCATCGTGCTCCCACGCGTGCTGAGCTTCTTCTACAGCTACTCTCTGAGCCTGGGGATATCCAATGACTGGCGTATCGGTGATTACATCAGCTTCGCGATAAAGCTCGTGTGCGTCTTCGGCGCGGTCTTCGAGCTGCCTGTGCTGGTCATCCCCTTTGTGAAGCTCGGCGTACTCAGCTACGACCTGATGAAGCGCACACGTGCGTATGCGCTCATCGCCTGCCTCTTCATCGCTCTGCTACTCGCCCCAGCCCCCGATCCTGGTACCATGCTCATCATGGCGGCACCTATGTACATGCTCTATGAAATCTGCATTCTTTACGCATGGTTCGAGCAGCGTCGCCGTCAGCGAGAAGCTGATGATCAGCCTGAAAAAGACGAAGACTCAGCCCGCGATGACGACGCAAAGGATGAGTCTAAGGATGCAGAATAGATTATTGAGACTCGCTACTGCTTCGTCCAGATGATACCCGAGGTGTCGAAGCCGCGAGCTTCGGCGAACCTAAGAAACTCCTTCTTTTTATCCTCGGAAATCTGCGGGCTACGAGAGAGTAGCCACAGCATGGAGTTATTCGAACCTGAGACGACGGCTAGCGTGTAATCCTCATCGATAGAAAGAACATTGTACGAGCCGTAGAACCAGAAGTAAGGCGGCACAAAGCTCACGCGTAAGTGCCCGCCTCGCTCGTCGTCAGGCTTATAAGCGCGCGCGCTGGCAGACTTATGCTCGCCATCGGACTTTTTCCCCTCATTGAGCACATGCACGCGTCCGTCATCTTGTAATGTATAGGTCGCCTTCACATAGTTCATATCCTTTTGGAAGGAGTGGGGGAGTCGAGCGATCTCGTACCAGCTTCCCATGTAGCGGTCGAGGTCAAGATTAGCGACAGGTTTTGTACTTTCGTCATAGGGCTGGGAAGAGCATGCTACGAAAGAGAACATCGTGATGAGGTTGCCGCAGAGGCACTGAATCGTCTTTTTCATAGTACTTAGACACGAAAAAGATAAAATGAGTTCGAATTCGGTTAGATTTTTTTCAGTGTAACATGCTGAAGATGCTCGATGTCGTGGGTTCGAATACTGTTGCCCCATCTATTTTATAGGTACGTCAGGCATCTAGTGTGCAGGTGTGTGTTTTTTACAAACTGACTCGTTTTGTTGTTGCGTGCTATGGACTGATTGTATAGTATGATTATGTAATTAAGAAAATTATTATGAAAACATTTCCTCTTTTTATCGCTTCTAGTTTAGTATCCATGCCACTGATCAGTGCAGAGATGGAAGTAATACAATCTTATGGTGCTTTATCGGCAGAATATCCGCTGAAGCTTTCCTTTACGAATCCCATGGTGGAGGCGTCTATGGTCGGGAAACCCGCCGCTGAAGGTAGTCTGAAAATCACCCCCGCTCTTGATGTGGAGACATGCTGGAAGAGCACGACGGAATTAGAAGTGAGTCCGACGGTGGATGCTGCGCCGCGCGTAGATTACCTCATCTCCTATACAAAGGGAGATGAGCAGTATATGCAGACTGTACGTGTGAATTCCTCCTTGAGCCTGTCGCGCAACTGGCATATAGAGCCTTTTACTCCTATCTTTTTCACGCATGAAGACTTAGGTCTATGGGATGCACCCTTTAAAGAAGCTGTTAAGGCTGCCTATTACGTGAATGCAGAAGATGAGAGCGTAAAAATTCCCGCGAAGCTGCGTCAAGCAACTGTAGGCGATGTGAAGAGATACCCCAAGGCGGCAGAGGGTGCCTTTTACAGAATAGAGAAAGAAGAGCTAGAAGAGTTTTCTAAGTTCCCCGATGATAAGCTCGTTCCGAATCTCTGGATCGCTGATCCCTATCTAGCGACAGAGGCAGATCAGGGAAAGTCGTTCATACTCATGCTGCCAAATCTCGGCTATTATGATAATGAAAAAAAGGCGTACAGCCCGCTATCCGTCGCCAACGTCACCGTACCGAGAGCGCAGTATAGCCTGAAGAATAAGCAGATTGCGTCTGGGGTATACCAAGTCACGCTGAGCTTCCACGCTCCTGTGGTCGTCGACGCAGAGCTGAAGGATCTGCTCGATGGCATCGAGTGGAGTCAGTACATCACCGATGATAAGACTTGTCCAGTAGCTCGCGATGGTGATTTAAGCTTCAAGAGCAAGCCTGTCGATGATGAAACATTTGCCAAAGCGGAGGAGAAGCGTCTCGCAGCACCTCTAGAATATGAAAGACCAGAGGAGTGGGGCGAGGAGATGCGCATTGCGCTCGATGTCGAGAAGAGTGCGAAGTCTCTTCAGACGATCACCCTGCCTGATGGGAAGAAGGTGAAGCTGATTGACAAGCTCGTCTTCATGCTGAATAAGGGCTACGAACCCAGCTCGCTGGGTGTCAGTGTGGACTTAGCCACGCTCATCGGTAAGACCCAGATGAATCTGGAATCTGCGCGTACTAAGACGGCGCTCTCGCCAGATAAGCCTTGGCTCGCGAGCGACATCACGCTGTCAACTCTTTCGTCAGAGGGTAAGCGTGACTTCGCGATCACTTACAATCTCTTGGAGAATCCCACGCTTCGTGTGATGGAGTTTGAGAACAAGGGGGAATCTGCGGCACGCGTCATCGCGGCTTATGAGAATTACTACTCACCGCAATTTGCCTCCAGCTATTATGAGACAAGAATGGCAAAAGAGAGCCGTGGCGAGCGACCGCTAGCCTCGCGTTCTCTCATCTATGCTATATCGGAAACATCGGGTAAGTTTGGCTCTATAGTCCCCACTGAGCTTTTAGAGATGAAGACGCTGCGTGAGATCTCTCTGCCACAGGGTGATCAGGATCTGCGCTTTTCTCTGCGCGATGAACGCCTGTTCCCCGATGCGAAGTCTGGTCTCTACCTTGTCGAGATGAAGGGTGAGTTACTCCCTGATGTGGCAAGCTTCTTCGATCCAGATGATAAGCTTGCGAATCTACTCATCACGCAGGGGGTTATTCAGGTGACTGATATTGGGATGTTCTGGCAGGCGAACACGAGCAAGGAAAAGCTCTTTGTGTATGGCTTTAGCTTATCGACTGGCAAGGAACTGCCGAAGGCGCGCCTCAGCCTCTATTCCAAGGACGCGAGGCTGCTGCATGAGCAGGACATATCCCCTATGGGCTCGATGCTGGATCTCGCGAAGATCTTAGGCGAGAAGGCTTCAGAGGTCGCTTACCTGAGCCTGAGCACGGAGGATGATAGTTTTACTACACCCTATGACTCAGAGGTAGAGAATCACTTTAACATTTATTCCAATGCGAAAGAGCCTTCTCATTTCCCCGTTATTATGAACGCCGTCTTTACAGACAGACCGATTTATAGACCGGGGGAGACAGCTCATGTGAAGGGCTTTATCCGTCAGCTCTTGGATAATGAACTGAGCATTCCTTCGTCGGAGTTTATTTCAGGCTATCGACTCAGCTACGATACCAGCGAGGGAGAGAAGACTGTAGATGTTAAAGTAGAGAAAGATGGTAGCTTCAGCTGCGATATCGTGATTCCTGAGAGTGCCGAGACTGGGCAGCTTTCCCTCCATTTTGAGGCGGTACTTCCTCTCGATGCGACGTATCAGAGCCCCGACTTAAAGTCTCTGGGTGTCCATGACCCTAAGAGCTACGAGGCTAAGGTGAAGGACGCTGATTGGGCTGTGCAAACCAAGGTTAGAGGAAATCGAGAGTTCTGGTCTAAGCTAGAAATCCAGCATTACCGTCGTAGCGAGTTCGAGATTACGGAGGCGATGAAAATTTCTGATGACGCGAAAGAGGTGACGATTTCCGTCGATGCTCAGCAGCTTAATGGCGCACCACTGGCGAATGCAGAAGCGACGTGGTCGCTGACCTCAACGGATATCAACTTCTACCCAGCAGGGCTGAAGGATTATCGCTTCGGTAACTATCTGAAATATGACGAGGGTTACTTTAACGCTTATTATTGGAATATGCATGATGAGGCATACGGAGAAAATTGGCATATGTATGATGGGGCATACGGTGAGACGCACACGGCGACGATAAGCGCGACAAGGCTAGATGCACAGGGCAAGGGCAGTGTGACGGTGAATCGCCCTTCAGGTGATTTCCCTAGCCGTCAGAGATTGCTAGGCGCTGTTAGCGTTACGAATGGTAATGAGCAGCGACTTTCTGGCAGCAGTCGTGCCTTTATCGACCCAGCAGAACTCTACATTGGTCTACGTCAGAAGTCTGCTTACAGTCAGAAGGGGGATCAGGGGCTTAGTATAGATCTGCTCTCCGTGAATACTCAGGGTAAACCCACAGCTGCACCGCATCCTATCACCGTGAAGGTGAGCTATGAGACGACAAGTTCGTATAGCTATGGTGGCTTGATGCAACAGATGCTACGCCATAGCTCAGAGACTGTGACGCTTGACCCACAGACAGTCACTCTGAATGAAAAGGGTGAAGGTAGCGTCACTATCCCGACGAAAGAAGCTGGTGTCTACACCATCGTCGCTGAGGGGCTAGATGCGAAAGGCTGCGCTTTCCGTACGGCGATACGCCATCACGTCTATGGCGAGATGGAGAAGGGGAGGGGCTGGAAGTATGAGTCCCCCGTGTCTCTCAGCATCGTTACTGATAAGGAAATCTATCAGCCGAATGAGAAGGTGAAGCTGCTGCTCAAGTCTCCCGTAGATGGTGAAATCCTCGTGTCTGTGCATCGTGATAACTACATGCGTCAGCTGCGCCAGAAAGTGGATAAGGATAATCCCGTGATCGAGCTCGACCTGCTCCCTGAGGATACTCCGGGAGTCACTGTCGAGGTCTTCTTAGTCCAAGGCGGCGAGGCGCGCGAATCAGGTAAGCCTAAGCTGCTGTCTGGAAGGACGAGTATCACCATCGACCCTGTAGACAAGCGTCTGAAGGTAACACTCGATCTGCCAGAAGAGTCCGTCCTCCCAGGGACTTCTTGCACCTTATCAGGACAAGTGCTCGCGGCAGATGGTAAGCCAGCGTCGCACGCGACAGTGACCCTGTATGCGGAAGACGAAGGCAGTCTGCAAGCAGGAGGCTATAAGATTCCTAATCCATTGCAGAGCTTCTACTCTTGGAGATCGTCGAACCAATATGTCTACGGCAGTCTGGGTAACATGCTGAGTGAGGATCATAAGCACCGCTACTTCGGAAATAAGGGGGTATTCATCGGTGGTGGAGGGCTCTCCAATGCAGTGGTATACTTCGGAGGTGATATCTCTGCTAAGTTGATTTTCCGAGAGAATTTCAATCCCTGCGCTCTCTGGCTTGGTCAGATCACCACGGATGCAGAGGGGCGCTTCAGCACCGAGGTGAAGAATCCCGACACACTGACGCGCTATCGTGTCATCGCCGTAGCCGCTCATGAGGCGGACGAGTTCGGTGTGGGATCAGGACATTATCAGGTGAACAAGCCCATCATGCTCGAGCCTTCTGCACCATTGAGTGCCTGTAAGGGCGATATCGTGAACATGCCTGTGACCGTGACCATGCTCCCCGACGAATTACCAGAAGAGCTCAAGGCCGCGAAGTCCGTTAGCTGGAAGGTGCAGCTCAAGGGCAGTGAGAATGTCGATGTGATTCAGCCTATGCAGACGGTAACTCTGGATAGCAATGCCGCCAAGACGCTGTACTTCCCAGTCAATACGAAGGATGTAGGCACAGCGCGCTTCGAATGGAGCATCGTACCAGCCGAGGCGAAGACACCCGAGATGCTAGCTTATAATGATGCTATCGCCGAGACCTTCACGGTACGCCCTGCGACGCCTTATCTGCGAGAGAATCTCTTCATCACACTCGCACCAGGCTCAGATTCTAAGGCTTCTTCTTGGCTGAAGACGGAGTTCGATCTCGCTCATACGAGTCTGAATCTCACCCTTTCGCCTAGCCCTATATCCGCGTATACGAATGGTATAGATATGCTTAATAGCTACCCGTACTCCTGCACGGAGCAGCTGAGCTCACGTGCCATTCCTTTGATTTACGCCGAGGATTTCCATCTGGCAGCCGGTGCGAAGATGCTCTCGAAGGAGAAGAATAGGGTAGAGCTCCGTAAGATCGCCGAGAGCATCTTAAAGAGACGCATCGATTATTCCTCACAGCTCTCGTACTGGGATGATTCGAAGGAGGGAAGCCAGTTTAGTGCTTACGCCTATCTCGTACTGACTCTCGCTGCGGAGAAAGAGATGCTCCCGCGCTCCATGCAATACGATGTCGGAAGCATCGGTAGGTCAGCCATTAATGATCTGATGAATCCTAATGCGAAAGTGAATGCGGCTACAGGCAGCGTTCTCTGGCTCTATGCCGAGGCTCGACGTGGTAGACTAACAGGCGAAGATCTCGTCAAGATGACAATGGCTCAGAAGGACAACTGGACGAGCCCACAGGAAAATCTCATGCTGATGCATCTGGCTCAGATGCTCGCAGGTGGGACGCTCCATGACCTCGCGCGTGCCGAGATGAATGCCATCACCAGCACCGAGGATACAGACTACAGCCTTCCTTCAGTGGAGATGCTGAAGCTCATGATAGAGATCGAAGACGACCCGACATCGGATGCTACCGCGAGCAAGGTAGCGGCCTACGTCGGCGCACTCGCGAGCCAGCAGTACACCACCACCTTGGAGAATGCGTGGACGGGCATCATGCTCGCACACTATATAGAAAAGGCGAACCTCACAGAGAGTAAGACGAATATCAATGGTCAGGACTACGTGCCCAGTAAGGTACTTAGCTACTACAAGGCTGCGATCAAGTCCCTGCCTAGCTTCAAGCTGTCCGCTGATTCAGGTAAGGCCTATGCTACGGTATCTGCCGAAGGCTTCCTGAAGAAGGAGCAGCCAGAGCAGCTAGTGGATAAGGGATTTCACGTACAGCGTCGCTACGAGAAGCTTCTCCCTGACGGCAAGTGGCAGCCTACGGCTGAGTTCACAGTGGGAGATACAGTGCGTGTCACCATTGAAGCGATCGCTCGTCAGGACAGCCAGTATGTCGCGCTGGAGGATTATCTCCCCGCAGGCATGGAGGCGGTGAATCCCTCCATCATCGGTCAGGCTCTGCCAGATAGCATCATGCAGCAGCGCGATCAGTGCTGGTTCGCCCCTTACTGGGTGACACGTCAGGAGTTCTTGAAGGATCGCGTCCGCTTCTTCATGAACAGCTGGTCTGTGAACAATAAGATGACGGCAAGCTACATCGCCATCGTCAAGAAGTCTGGTGAGATGAAAGCCCCAGCTGCGAAGGCAGAAGCCATGTACAAGCCCGAGCACTACGGCTTAGCCATGCCGCTGAAGGTTACAATCAAGCCTTAAATCACATGAAACTAGCGTGGCTTCGTCACAAGCGCGTTAGAACCTGCTGCATCGTCATCGGTGCAGCAGGTCTTTTAACGAGCCTGATACTCGCCTTTCCCTTCTACCTCTCCGTACCTGAGGATCTAGGCGAGAAGCTGCCCTCGCGTGCCGTCTACGCACGAGATGGGGCGTGGCTCGCCAGTGTGCCATATGAGGATTACTACAGACAAGAACCACTCGCGGAGAATGAACCCATCCCCGAGCTGGTGGAGGATGTCTTGCTCAGTGCGGAGGATAAGCGCTTCCACTCGCACTTCGGCATCGATCCACTAGCTCTCGCGCGTGCTGTGCGTGACAATGTCTCAGAAGGACGTGTGCGCAGTGGCGCGTCGACGATTAGCATGCAGCTCGCGAAGATCATGCTCGCTCACGATGGGCGCAGCATGAAGGCGAAGTTCCACGAAGCTCTGCTCGCAAGACGTATCGAGATGAGCATGGAAAAGGATGAAATCCTGCGCGCTTATCTGAACCACGCCGACTTCGGTCAGCTCTGCCGAGGGATAGAAACGGCAGCGCGTTTCTATTTTAGCAAGAAAAGCTCAGAGCTCACCATTCACGAAGTCGCATTACTCATCGCGCAGCTGCGTTCCCCTACTTATTATAACCCCTTCAAGCATCCAAAGCGCGCCATGGAAGCGCGCAATGCCATCCTGCGTCGCATGGGTGAGGGCGGTGACCTTGAGGCCATTCCCCTAGGTCTGAACCCACCGATCAGCTCGAACTTTCCTCACCTGTGCAGGAAGGCAGGGATGCTCACCATAGATACACTTCTCCAACAGGAAGTACAGCACATCGTCACCGAGGAAATCTTTAAACTACAGAGTCGTAACGTGAGTCAGGGGGCGGTGATCGTCGTCGATAACGCGACGGGGCATATCCTCGCCTCCGTGCCGAGTGCGAATCGCCATGACCCACGTGGCGGGCAGATAGATGGCACGCAGCAGGACAGGTCAGCGGGCTCGACATTAAAGCCCTTTGTCTACCTCCTCGCCCTGCGCGCGGGGAAGCATCCTGCGAGCATCTACGCAGATCTTCCCACTCCCTTCCCCGACTCTACAGGTGTAGAAGCCCCTAGCAACTTTAATAATAACTTCCTCGGACCTATTCCGATGCGCATCGCGCTGGCGAGTTCCCAAAATATCCCCGCCCTACTTGCGCTAAACAGCCATGGTCAAGCCCCTGCACTGACGAAGCTACTGCATGAGCTAGGCTATGATTTTCTTGATGAAGAGTACGGACTAGGTCTAGCTATAGGTAATGCCCATGTGAGCCTGCTGGAGCAAGCGCAGGCCTTTAGTATACTCGCCCGTGGAGGGAGCAGTATCCCTATCAGTATGTACTTCTCCGATAATAAAAAGGAGACGAAACAGTTAATAGACCCGCAGCATGCCTACCAGCTCAGCAAGATGCTCTCCGATGATGAGGCGCGCACAGCTGGATTCGGATATGCTGCAAGCCTGCGCTTTCCCTTCCCCTGCGCGGTGAAGACAGGCACGTCCTCTAACTTCCGTGACAACTGGTGCATAGGCTACAGCACGCGCTACACCGTCGCTGTCTGGGTGGGGAATATGGATCAGAGCCCCATGAAGGAAGTCTCAGGGCTCGTCGGCTCTGCCCCCATCTTCAAGCGCGTCATGAGCTTCCTGCACGAATACAGTGCTGGGGAATCCTTCGGCGACCCTGGGGCACTCGGATTAACTGCTGTAGAGCTCGACTCGCGTACAGGCTTCATCGCGCAGGATAGCACTCCCGACAGGCGCATGGAATGGCTCACGAATGCCCAGATGGAGAAGGTCATGTCTTCTCCAAGTCAGCATCTTTACGATGCCAGAGGTCGCGCGCTGCTGCCCATCGAGTACAAGTCATGGTACGCCCAGCAGGGGGCGGAGAAGCGACAGCAATACGCCATTGACTCACAGCAGCAGCTCGCACGTCAGCCTCGCGTACACATGCCAGCAGATGGCACAGTGATCTCACTGGATGCCTCCGAGCCCAGCTACGGACGCCAGATCCCCCTCCAGAGTAATCTTCACCCCGAGCGCGCCCAGTGGTACTCAGACACCCTGCGTGTCTATGAGAGAAATGGGCAGTGGTACGCCGACTTGGTAGAAGGAGAGCACCGCCTCGATGTCTTCGACAGCGAGGCAAACAGCCACACGCATACGAACATTCGAGTCATCCAATATGAGTGAAATACTCGAGAGAATCTTCTTCTCTGACTTACTTTTCAAGGGCTCTATTGGGAAGCTGTGTCGTACAGACAGTCTATCTACTTGTCATCGTACGCAGGGCTGAGTATAATACCCCCATGAAAATGCTCCGTCTCCCATTACTTCCCCATCACCTTCTCTCCACAGGGCTCGTTTCACTCGCTCTGCTGAACTCCTGTGACCAAGAAGCGCGCGATGATCTGAAGCGTCAAGCTGGAGGACTCCTTGAAGATCAAGTGAAAACTAACTTTGATGAAGAAATCAACAGCATCACTAGCATCCCCGAGAGGGTGAAGACCATGTCTGAAGGGCTGAACGCACAAGAAACCTATGAGCAAGCCCTCGCTCTGCTCAAGCCTGATGTCGACCAACCGGGCTCACATGACGAGACCATCATCGGACTCATACGCCGATCCGCGGAGGAGGGCTATGCGAAGGCACAGGTGGATCTCGCAGGACTCTACCTAGAAGGAGCGAAAGGTGTCGAGAAGAATAAGCAAATCGCGCTTGAGTGGTTTCAAAAAGCAGCAGAGCAGGGGAATCAGGCCGCTCGCTACTACGCCGCTGACCTTCTCTACCGTGGTGAAGGTGTCGTCCAAGACAAGGCAAAAGCTGTCAAGGAATGGAGAATAGCTGCCGAGGCTGGGCTCCCAGAAGCACAGTACCGATTTTCCAAGTTCCTACTAAGCGGTGATGCGATCACGGAACAGGGGCGAAAGTACCTAGAAACGGCCGCTGAGGCAGGGCATGCGATGGCAGCTCGCGACCTCGGTTTCCTGCACGCTCGCGGTGAGAAAGGACTGCCGCTTGATATGAAAAAGTCCGCGTACTGGTACGAGAAAGCCGCACAGGCTGGTGATGCCGAGGCTCTGTATATATCAGCTCTGTTCTATATAGACGGTAAGCTCATGCCGGAAGATGTGAACAAGGCCGTGCGCTATCTTAAGATGGCAGCAGGGCAGGATCATGTCCCCTCACTAGAACTACTCATCAGCATACTCGCGCAGCATGACAGCGAACTCGACCAGCGCGAAGTCCTCGCATGGGAGGAACGACTCAAGCTGATTAAAGCGAAGAAAGCCCAGCAGCAGACAAAATAGGTTATTAAATAAACTTTTGTGAGATTTTCGGGCGGCGTATGCAGTTGGCTATGAATATATAGGTAGCCACTACCATGATTAATCCATAAAGCGTGCTCGCACGCAGAAGGCTATGCTCACCATAGGGGCGTATCGCATGGATGCTCGGGGCATCCTTGCGTACGAATAGCTCATACATCCTAGCAGATCCCTTGTAACGCTTCACGTCAGAGAGCTTGATATCTTCACTCTTGTAGCTTTTTCCCCCATAAGTGTAGGCATAATAGCCGTATACAGTGGTGCTGCGCGATCTGGCACTACCAGAGCTTCGCTCTTCGGTGCGTAGGAGGATCGCTTGTACGGACTGCCAGCTACTCGTATCTTTAGGGTATTGGTAGTCATGAGCCTTGATGCCCATATTGATACCTGCTCCTAGCATGATACCGAGTGATACTGTTTGCAGGATGCCCCATTTGCGCGGCATGTGAATGCGCGTATCGCTAGCGCCAGAGTGATCGATGGAGTTAGGAGCTTTCTGAACTAGGGTGATAAAGGGATAGCGTGCCAAAAACTCTTGGACGAAGCTGTCTGCCTGTCCTTTCATGATCGTCGAGTAGAGGACCATGCGTCCTTCACCCTCGCGCAGCAGGGAGATGAAGAATTTATGCCGTGTTGCTTGCTTCTGACTTGTCCAATTAAACATTGATTTTTTATATTTTATCTTCTGATCGTATTCGGGCATTAGTTCACTGATTATCATATCGCCCTCACGTAGCTCGATCTCATGACCTCCCCATTCAGTACCAAAGAGTTGATTGAAGTAGATAACACGACTATCTTCAAAATAGTACTGCCTACGACCAAAGCAATACTTAAGCGACAGGAAGCTACCTGTAAAGAAAAAAATGCTTAGAAAAAGCAGCATCAGTGTCAGCATAATCGCCTGAATACTCCCCTGGACGTGTCCAGCTTGCTCCTGTTTGAATATACCATCGAGGAAGACGAAGCTGATCACCGTAGAGAAGACGAGTTCAAAGATTAATAAGAAAAGCCCTACGATGAGCATGGCTGCCTTGTTATCTTTACGGGTGGGGATGGATAGGCTCGGAGATTTCATAGACAGGGGTGACTGTTGATGATGAAATTAGCATGTGCTAGCGTGAAATACAAGCGTAAACCTCTGTCATAAGAATGACGATCATTTGACTTATGCACAAAGCTTGTTACTATATAACAACACCCCAATCATTATTATGTCCTATACATCATTTATCTTTACCGCCATTCTTATGGGCAGTTCACTGCTGTGTACCACGAGAGCCGAGAAGGCTACATGCCCTCTGCCTGTTAATGGAAAGCATAGCATCAGCATCGGCATGCCCTACGAAGAGGCACTTGATTTCTTGAAAAAGCATCCCAATACCATGGAATTAGTCGAGGGCGTCAGACAGCTTGCCTTTTATGATGGCAAGTCGCGCCGTATGCACACGGTCGCACTGAAAAATGGAAAAGACACGCTTCTCGTCATCGGCGTAGCAGATCAAGAAGGTGCTTCTTACGTTCTGGAGTATATTATCTACGAGCCAAACTCCATCCCCAATCGCCCGAAGGCTTATCGAGACTCTGGTATTCATATGCAGAACTACCCCTCTACGCTCGTACCAAACAAAAACGAGAAGTAAAAGCAAGAAGTCTTTGTTTATTTAAAAAATCCTGCAGCTCGCTGAGTCGCGGATTTTTTTACACAAAAAAGAAATGCGGGATGCCCTAGGACATCCCGCATTCTTATAAAAGCGTGTTTGCTTTTAGCTAAGAGTGATCTTAGGCGATGGAGTCGCCGATCTTCTTCATAGCTTCAGCAGCGCGGTTGGAGTAACCCCATTCGTTGTCGTACCAGCCGCAAACCTTTACCATGTTGCCACCGACGACGTAGGTGAAGCCAGCGTCGAAGATGCAGGAGTGAGGATCAGAAACGATGTCCTGAAGAACGAGATCTTCTTCGGAGTATGCGAGGATTCCCTTGAGAGGACCTTCAGCAGCAGCCTTCATAGCAGCGTTCACTTCAGCAACAGTTGCGTCCTTCTTGAGAACTGCAACGAAGTCTGTGAGGGAACCTGTAGGAGTAGGAACGCGGAAGGAAGCACCGTTGAGGAGACCGTTGAGCTGTGGCATTACTTCGCCGATAGCCTTAGCAGCACCCGTGGATGTTGGGATGATGTTGATAGCAGCGGAGCGCATGCGACGTGGGTCGCTGTGAGGAAGGTCGAGGATGCTCTGGTCGTTCGTGTAGGAGTGGATGGTGCTCATCATACCCTTTTCGATACCGAAAGTTTCGTCGAGAACCTTCACCATAGGTGCAAGGCAGTTTGTGGTGCAGGAAGCGTTGGAAATGATGTTGTGCTGAGCTGCATCGTAGTCCTGATCGTTGATACCAAGGCAGAAAGTGATGTCTGGGTTCTTCGCAGGAGCGGAGATGAGAACCTTCTTAGCACCAGCTGTGATGTGACCAGCAGCCTTATCACGGTCTGTGAAGATACCTGTGGATTCAAGAACAACGTCAACGTTGAGTTCTGCCCAAGGAAGGCCTTCTGGACCGCAACGATCGCCAAGAATGACGATAGGATGGCCGTTTACGATGAGCTTGTCACCGTCGATTTCAACCGTGCCGTTGAACTTGCCCTGAGTCGAGTCGTACTTGAGCAGGTGAGCGGTGGTAGCGATTGGAGTAAGGTCGTGGATAGCGACAACCTTTTCGAGCTCAGTCTGGGACATGGCGCGAAGAACATTGCGACCGATGCGACCGAAACCATTAATAGCGTAATTTGCCATAATTGTAATGATTGATAAGTTGATTTTTCTTGAAATCCCGCCGTCTAGAATCAAGCCGACAGGGCGTGCCTGATATTAGCTTGCTAAGAAGGCTAAGTCAATATAAATTTGCCGATTTTACTAATTTCTTTCTTTCTTTCTTCTACCTTGACAGACCTAGGTGGTATTTGTTATAGTGTCCTCTAGTTTAAATTGAATCGTCTATGAAGATTTTTGTATATTTTTCCCTATGTATGGCTCTCACTACTGCTGTCTTCGCAGATGAAGATGCAAAAGCAAAGAAGGCCGCACAGTGGATGCGAGTCATTGAGCGACAGCCATTCCAGTGCTTGTCTCTGCATGAGTCAGCGCACTATGATGATCTTGAAGTCGCGAAGCTTTGTATTAAAGCGGGGCAGTCTCCGAACATGCGCGATGAGTTGGGGAACACCCCTCTGCATATCGCGATGAAGAAGGGGCATGGCGACATCGTGACGCTGCTTCTTGAAAACGGAGCCGATATCATGCTGCCTAATGCTGCAGGGAAATCTCCTGTATCTCTAACAACAGATGGATCTATCGTAAAGCTCAGCGAAATCTTCCTGAAGAGACGCGAGCAGCAACTCGCTGCGATTAAGTCCATGCAAGCGGGCGATGTCGCACCGCTGAAGAATTACCTCTTCCGCGGTGGTGATGCGAACTTCTACGATGCAGAGGGGACGAATCCTGTGCTCTTCCTTGCCTTAGCATCGGGGAACTCCGAAGCTGCGCAGCACCTGATTAAGTCGGGCGCAGAGCTGAAGCGCACCTTTCAAGGAGGAAAGAGCTATCTGATGATAGCCGCTGGCGGTGGCGCAGACCCAGCCACGATAGAACTTCTGCTTGATAAGGGGGCTGATCCCTTCCATCAGGCTGGTAATGGAGCTACTGCGCTGCATGATGCTGTCTGGGCGATGAAGAATGATAACGTGAAGGCACTTCTTCCCGCCTATAAATCCGTGAACTACAGCCCAAATGGAGGGCAGAACGGTTTCCCTCTCTACCTCGCTGTAGGTCGTGGAAACCTCAAGGCAGTCGAACTCATGCTGGAAGCAGGGCTCGACATCAGTGTCGCTCCTTACAAGGACATCATCCTCGGTGAAGCCGTGAAGAAGGGGCATGCGGGCATCGTAAAAGCCCTGCTGAAGGCGGGTGCAGACCCGAACGCAAAAGCCCCCGATGGCAAGACACCTCTCGAACATGCCAAAGGCCCCATAGCCGAACTACTTAAGCAAGCCGCAGCGAAGTAAGATTATGGTGCAATTATTATAAAAGTTTAAAGAAATCACATCACAATGAACATACGTTTAGCCCTACTGAGCCTTGCCGCCAGCGTCTCACTCCTGCCACTTCAAGCCGCTGTGCCCAAGCTGACGGACACGAGTAAGCTCAACAAAGTCGAAGAAGGCAAGCACAGGAATGAGGAGTCCTACCGTACACGTGTCTTCCACCCCTATTTACCCCTTGAAGTCGTGCGCGAACGCTACAAGGTGGGGAACTACTCCGCCTTTGAGAACCCCACAGGCATCTACTTCGAGAAGGGGGATACAGCCTTTATTAATCTGGATAAGAATGCGAAGCCCGGTGTGGTGAAGCTGGTCGTTCATGACTTTGGTGCAGCAGGTTCTCATAATGTGTATCCACTGAACGCAGGCGTGAATCAGATTAATATGAAGGCATCAGGGCTCGCCTATATTGATTATCGTAGCCCGAATCCTAAGGAAACCGCCCCCGTTATGATGAAAATACAGGGTGGTCAGGTGAATGGTATCTTCACCCATCATGATGATGCGGCCGCATGGAAGATGATCCTTGCGGGCACTGTCTGTGACATGGTCGATATCGTCGGTGAGCGCGTGCAGCTGGTCTATCATGTAGACGAACTGCGCAAGAACACGCCTGAGAAGGGGGTGGAGCTGCTGAAAACTTACGATGAGATCATCAAGCATCAGCAGGACCTCATGGGCTGGGAACGCTTCATTCCGCATCCAGGGAATCATATCCTCGGTCGTAATATCTGGCGTGGCTTCATGCACGCAGATGGCATGGGAGCTGCCTTCCATCATAACACGATGGGGAATGTCGGTCATTCGGAGAAGCTAGTGAAGGGATCTTGGGGGGTAGCTCACGAGTTCGGTCACGTGAATCAGGTAGGTCCGGGGATGAAGTGGGTAGGCACAGGTGAGATCACGAATAATATCTACTCCGCCCAGTCGAACTTTAAGCTGAACCCTGCCAGCATGCGTCTTGAGCATGAGACGACTCCGTCACCGAATGGTAACTTGCGCGGTGGTCGTTTCCATTGCTATATCAATAGTGCTATCGTGGAGCTACGCCCATGGCAGTTCCAGCAAGGTCCCGATAGCTTCAACTACGGGAAGCATAAGGCGGGCGCGCCAGCTCCTACATTACAAGAGGAGATTAAGGCATCCACAGGCAGCTATGACCACTTTGTAAACGTGGCACCTATGTGGCAGCTCCAGCTTTATATGGATGAGGCACGTGGTATCACGCAGTTCTACCCTACTATTTTCCAGAAAGTACGTGAGACCGATGAGAGCAAGCTCACGCAGGGGCAGCTGCGCATGAACTTCATGAAGAACGCCTGCGATGCCTCGAAGCTGAACCTCACACGCTTCTTCGCACTCACACGCATGCTCGCTCCTATCAATCGCGTGAAGAATGACTACAGCACACGCACGCTCACCATCACGCCTGAGATGATAGAGGACTTCCTCCAGCATGCCCAGCAGTACCCCGAGCCTGATTCAAAGGTGATTTACTATATCAATAGTAATAATGTCGCTCTTTACAAGAATAAGACAGCGATGGTGAAGGGGGCTCAGTACACACCAGCGAATGGCAAGATCACTGTACCAGCTGGTGACTGGACAGGGGCGGTGGCCTTCGAAGTGCGACGTGGGAAGAAGATAGTTTCGGTCTCTCTCTTAGGGCTAGGGCACGAGGATAACGTTACGACAGATATCTTCGTTCCTGCGGATGCGACATCTGTTTCAGCTGTCTCATGGGATGGGAAGAGAGAAAGAATCTACGAAAGAACCAAGAAATAGTAACACTCTGCATAGGGACACCTTGCAAAATTAGTTCGAGAAAAATGTTGATCTAGAAAATGAGCTAAACAGCACGCCTTTTGCCGCATTTTGGCGAGAATTTACAGCTTTTTGGGCTTACATAGCTCGCTATGCGCACCCAAACGCCGTAAATTATCATCCAAACTGCACGTAAAGTCCGAAGCTGCTAATTTCGCAAGGTCTCCATAGCTACTTTGTATAATAAATACAGAGCTTTTCATTCGACAAGATATGCTTTGTCGTATATAATGCTTTTCGTAATTCATGCTCACACTGTACTATAGAAGTCAGAGGTCTGTGCTGCTGTATCATGCTCGTATGAGTCTTGATCTGGCGCATGAGGTTGACGATGAGTCGTTTTTAGAAAATGAAAACGAGCTGCTTCAACTCATGGAGAGGATTCGCGATGATCGCGCTATCCTCTTCTTGGGACGTAAGGGTAGCGGTAAATCCAGTGTGTTCGCGTCTCTGATTAATGATCCTATAGTCGGGAAATATGAGATGAGTGAGCCTTCTGTTCTGTGGCGCGTCGACGCGCGACTGGATGGAGTACCTGCTCGCTATCTTGATCGAGATGATATCAGTGGGATTAGCTTTATAGACACGGCAGATCTCGCCTTAGATTCTGTACAAGAAGAGCTCAGTAGCTTAAGCCAAAAGGCTGATGTGGTCATCTGCACGCTGGATGCGCGTGAGGTGGATGATGCGATTTATTGGGAAAGCGTCATGCGGGTGAAGGATAGTAACCCACGCGCAAGCTGTCTCATCGTGGTGACGCACGCTGACCTTGTCGGGGTGAGTGAGATGCTGTCATTGAAGAATAAGCTGCGCTATCACGCCGTGAAGTACATGGCGCAGGAAGAGGACTGCTTTTTACTCTCCATTCACGATATATCGGCGATGGATCAGCTCCGTAAGCGCGTGCAAGAATCGCTGGATGGCGAGCAAGGGCTTTATTTCGAATTACGAGAGTTAACTGAGCTCTGTCGCGATCTCTTGCATAAGCAATCGCATGTCCTGCGTACACGTCAGGCAGCTCGCCGCTCTGACACGGCCTTCATGCGTTCTATAGACAAGGAAATAGGACGCTTTCTGGATCGCCAACGCGAAGGCGTGAGCTCGCTGTGCGATTATTATATTAGCGACATCTATGGCCTGATCGATGAGCTCCATGCCTCGGTAGAGAGACGCTTGGGATGGGGATTTTCCCCGACTAAGATGCTTGTCTTGCAGCGACTAGACTTCGCCGTCGACGAGCATTTCTCCCATACTATGCAGGCGAAGCTGCGTGAGAATCAGATCGATTCTGACGAGCAGTTCACCCAGGCCTGCATGCAGCACTGGGGTAGTGTGGGCGAGAGAATGAAGAAGACCTTGCACTGTGATATAGGAGATTTTAAATCAGATGAGCTAGTCGCCGCTCTGATCAAGAGGCGATACCGACTCGTAGCTCCTCTTTACAGATTAATGCAGGTGAATAAGTATCGTTACGCGCTGCGTCAGATCTACATCCCCTTGCTTAATCGCATAATGCCTATTTATATACTCATCTGCGTGTGCGCTGGTATGGCTGGGGCTATGGCGATGATGGGAATGCTCATTTTTTCTATTGCCTTTGTCGGGCTAGCCATTCTGTTCTGGCTGCTAGCCTCCTTTGTTCAGTACTTCTCTGTCAGGTCTACGAATAAGAGACTTATTGCTACCACGCGAGAGCTCGTCGATGCGATGAAACCTGAGCTGCATGCAGAGCTGGAGGAACTGGTGCTGAATCGAGTCGCCAGCTACCGCTACCTCTATAAGGAGGTGCGCCAGAAGCTTGTCCGACAGGAGGAGATGCTCTACCCACTTAGCGAAAGGCAGAGTGTGCTCTACAGGCAGTTTAGCCTGCTACATGGCAGATTTTGAGGGCTGTGGTTTCGCATTCACGCAGCGATTCTGACGCAGTGCCTAAAAAAGCATCCATAATCAAAATTTTGAAAGCTGCATAGAATAAAGTGCAGATTCATTCCAAATAAATTGGTTCAAAAAACTAATTGCGAGAACCAGCCTTGAGCAGCGTCGCGATCGTCATGCTAAGCGCGAATTTAATTGTTGGAGAAGTTGAGTTATTCATAATCATTATTTTATAGCCTGATGAGGTGAAAGTTAATAGTAAGTTTTTAAAAAAATAGCAAAAAAATGAAAGATTGTAGAAGGCAACTGCGTATTATATATATCAAGAGAAGTTTCATAGCTCTCATCAATATATAAATATATCAGTCTCCCGACTAGATTCAACTTCCTAAGAACAACCCCAACTCGTGTACTGCACGGAATGGGGTTGTTCCTGTTTAGGTGTTTATTTAGGGGGACTTCTAAATTCTCGTTTTTCTAAATGTGCTCATGTAAGAAATCACTTTACGAGGCATCTTTTGAGTGCTTTTCGGCTGGATTCTCTTCGATTTTTCGTCTAAGAGGATACTCTTAAGGGCACCTTGCGAAATTAGTCCGAGTAAAATGTTGATCACAGAAATGAGCACAACAGCACGCCTTTTGCCGCATTTTGGCGAGAAATTAGAAGTCCCCTTGATAATTATTAGCTCATGCGAGCCGTTTTCTTTTTATTCCTACAGTGGGTACTCCCCACCATGTGATGCGCATAAGCTTCGGCGAAGCTACGAGCTGCATCAGAAGAGTGTGAGTGCTGGTCATGCAGCGGCGTGTCACGTAGAGCACCTCCTTCGCTGGGCGGAGTCGTGCGGTACATCTCAAGGCATCGCAGTCCGCTAGGTTCTTCAAGTCCTCGGTGGTTTAGCTTATTTTTTAGCGTATTCGGGTGGAACCAGCTGCGCATGAGGAGGCTTCGTAGCTGATTAATACCGCGCCAGACATCTGGCGTGCGTGGAACGACGCGCACCGAGCTGATGCCACGTCGGGCTAGGCTTTCGACATAGGAGTGTCCATGTGGATCGCGGTGAGCGGCATCATGCGGGAGGAAGTGCTCTTCTATAGATCCGTACATTTCCTCCCATTTCTTGATATGGTGGACGAAATGATCTATACCCTGCTGGTTCGCGGAGTAATGGTCGAGCCAGTAGATCTCGCCACCTACGATCTGGATGAGCCAGATGGCGGTGTGATCACTCAGCCCAAGATCCCATGAGCAGTACAGTGGCGCATCGGGATTCATCACGAACTCTGTGCCTATGCGCCCCTGCTCTCGTAGGTTCGCAATCTGTCTGCCGTAGATAGATCCTTCATTCCCTGTGGCAAAGGCTTCGTCGGGTGTCGAGGGATACTCCTGCTGCATGCTGCTTCCCATGGTGTGCTCCATGCGTGCGTACCAGCATTTTTGCCTATTACTGAGCTGAATGCCACTCTCGTTTTCTAGCTTATGGAAATAGAGGGAGAGACGATCTGACCATGTATTGCGACCCTTGAGCTGGTATTCGTCATGGTCGAACCAGCTGAGGAAGAAGAAGGCGAACTCAAGCGGACTGAGTTCCTCCTTCGCCCTGTTCTCCATCGCCTGCTCCATGAACTCATAGTTCACACCGAAGCGCCCACCTTCATGCGTGCTCTCAAGGAAGATGCTGCCTGTCTGTGGTACGGTGTTGATACCGCCTGTGCGTATCTCGCGTGCTCGCCATGGGCTGTGAACGGAGGTATGCGCGAGCTCTGAGATGTGCAGCATCTGCATAGTGCCACCGCGTAGGGTCGTGCCTATGCGTATGTCGCTGCCATTGCTGAAGCCTATGCGTGAGCGCGTGTCCGTGATGGGGCTCTGCTTTCCTGAGCGTAGCTGCCCTGTATTTTCCTTGATGAGACGTCCGAGCTCAGCGAGTGCCTGCTCTTCGAGGCTGGCATGGGGCGGCAGGTGGTCGAGGTTTTCCCACGCGAAGCGTATTTTTCCCAGTTTTTGCTCCGCGTCGGGGAGAGCCTTGTCGATGATGCCAGCATGGTAGTTCGGCTGGAAGAGGCAGCGGTCTAGCATGAGGAGACTCACGAAGGTAGAGATGCCTAGCTGGCGAGCCTTGAGGATGGCATTGCGCTCGTGCATGCCATCGTAGACGCGCCGCTGGGCGCGGTTCATGCTGAATCGCTGCATCTGACCTGCCTTGTTTTCTATCCAGTAGAGGTGACTGAGACGCCAGAGCTGGTTGTCGAGGCGGCCGCGTAGTAATGTTCGGTAATCCATAGATTTATTTGTGTGTTGTGTGAGGATGGGGGTGATTATATTCCTAAGTTGTACCAGTGAGCACCTTGCTCGTACTTCTTTTTCAGGTTGCGGGTGTCTTTTGGAGTGGGTCTACGGCCGGGCTTGTTTTTCTCGATGAGTAGTCCATCGCGTATGGCCTTGTCGTGTTCTTGCTTTGACTGACGGTTCTGACGCTCCAGAATGTCGTAGAGATTCAGCGCGAGGCGTTCGAGACCCTGCGGTTTTTTCTTGAGTTTTCTCATGAAGCTGATGAGGTCTTTATAAGCCGCGCTTTTCTTCGTGCCGTAGGCGAGCTGCGCCATGCCGTAGCATATTCTTAGCACAGTGAGCTGCGCGGGGGTGAGGTCATCCAGCGACTTCGTCGTGAGATCATAGGAGAGCCCTGAGTCTTCGTAGAGTTCGACGAGGAGATTCTCCACGTCAGCTTCTCCCTGTTCTAAACGCTCGGCGAATTCTGGGTTATCCAGACCTTTCATCACACGCTCGACGAGGTAGCGTGAGGTGGCCTGACTCGTCTCCTGATGCCTCCTCTCATTATGATCTCGGATCTGGTAAGGGTGGTAGAAGTTCAGATTCGTATAGATGGGTTCTGTCTCTGAGAGTGAGGGATCGGGGATGTGGCGTTTCTTATGAAAGTACACACCGCTGCGCACCTCACAGAAGAAGGGAGCTCGCAGGGTAGGGGAGTCCGCCATCGCATGACCTGGCATGAGACGAATCGTGTGGGAGGGGAAGTACTCATCACGATAGACGACTGCATGTCTCAGTGGGCTGAGGTCGAGCTGCTCGTCAATGGGTTTGAATGTGATATCCATGAACTGAAGCTCCTTTCCTTCCCCCTCTGTCGCGATACGATCCTGTATCTCGTCGATGATGGGCAGCATGCTCGCGAGGGGACGCTCGGCTGACCACTGATCTCCTAAACCGGGTAGCAGTTCATGGTCGACACCGTAGTGATTCCCATCCCACCAGATGCCGCTTTCATCCAAGATGGCGCGTCGGGAATTGAAGAGTCGCAGGTCATGGAGCAGGCGTAGTGAAGGCATCACGCGCACATCCTTCATCAGGTAGTCAGGGAGCGTGACCGCGCCTCCGAATTGGTAGCCTTCATTCACGTCATTGGGGATGCTCCACGGGATGGGGTTGAACCGCGCTTCCGCGAGTAATTCGCTTGTCTTGCTTCTGTCATCGAGGTCGAGAGAAATAATCCTGTTATCTTCCTCTGGGAGTAGATTCACTCGGTGTAGCTCGGGGTAGTCACGCAGCACATCGTCTAGCATGTACAGGGACTGATCGAAGTGCTCGCGCGATCTGTATAGAGACTCTCTGTCATCTAGTATGCCGTAGTTCTCGCTGATGCTTTCATAGATCCAGTCCTTTGTCGATGGCCATGTCCTGTCCCAGACTTGGCGTGGCATGACGAGCAGAGACCAGAGCTTTTCATCCTGAGCCTTGATTACATGCTCGCCGCCGAAGTAGTGACTCCACGCACGCTCGTAGTTATCATTCTTACTCAGTCCGAGTGAGGCGAGGAGATGGGGCATGAGGTAGCTCTGCTCGACCTGCTCGCGTCTGCCTCTGATATCGGCGTACACGTCACCGCGCAGCTGGAGGCGCATGGCGATCTGTCTGTTCGTCCAGCGCAGGAGGTTGAAGCGATTCTTCCCGAGCACCACCTTCTTGGGTACTTCGACGTTTTCTTCTAGTGGGCAGAGAGCCGAGAGGCGTAGCCATGTCTTGAAGGAATTAGGAAGTGGCTGTTCGTCTGCTGTCGCTACGAGGTAGTCCATGGAGAGATTTGTCAGAGCGAGTGCCATGTCCTCCTGCTGCCTCTTGGAGAGCCTCTGATAGTCCTTGTGATCAGGTGCGAGAATCTTCTGTGTCTGATTCATACGGCGTTCTGGAGTACCAGGTTGTGCATCGAGGAAGATGACCTGCCTCTGCTTCGGGCTGATCACCTGAAGCGCGACAAGCTCATCTGCCATCCCATGAATGTCATTCACATTGATATTCAGCTGACTCTTCCAGTACGCATAACTGCGAGCGCGTAAGAGAGAGTAGGGGCTTGATGTCGAGAGCTCATCCATCGAGAACTTTCTCATGTAGGTCAGTGAATCATCTATGGGGGTGAACTCCAGCAACTTCTGCGAATGATTCTTACCGATGCGCTGCTTGATGCGCTTGTACTCCAGACCGGGTAGACCTGTCGCGACCGCCATCACATGCTGGCTGTAAATATCCGCAAAGGCCTGCGCGCTGATGATGTCGAAGGCACTGTACTGATTCGGCTCATCGAGGAGGTAGTTTTCGAGATTGAACTCTTCATTGTGAACAAAATGCTCGTGAATATTCTCCCCGAGTGGCCGGAAGAGGGAGAAGGTGCTCATGACGAGATCCATCTCTGCCTTTTCCTTATTCGCATGCCAGCGCGTGTAGGAGTGATCGGGGAGGCGCGTGCGCCAGAATGTGCCGCCTTCTGCGCCTTCCGCTTGGATCATCTTCACGCCTGTGATCTTCTCGTACTGGGTGAATGTCCTGCTGTTATTCTCCTTGATCTTGCTGAGCTCTGTCTTCTTCGCATCTTGATTAATGAGCTTCAAGGGATATTCACGGAACTCGGCTGGATCTATTTCTAACTCGCGGCACAGGATGTCTGAGTAGGCCTGTGCAGGAGTCTTGCCTAGTGCTATGAGACGCTGGAAGTCATCCATCTGGGGGATGATTTCATAGAAGGCATCGACGCTTCTTTCCATGCCAAAGAGCGTGTGAGCCGCTTGGAAAAACTCATCAGGGAGATTGATCTTTTTAATCTGCTTTGGCGTGTACAGAGCGTACTCTTCTAGGTTCTTGAAGCGATAGACATCCACCTCTTTCGCCCAGCGTCCCATGATGGAGTAGGTCCTGTAGTGGCGGTAGAACTCATTAAACTGCCAGCGAATCGACTTCACGCTCTCCTCCTTGCTGCGCCCAAGCGCGCGATGGATCACCTCCGATGCCACGCGCATGATATGCCTACGGCGTACCTTCTCTCGCTTTGAGACGATGGCTTTCAAGCTCTGTGCATCTCGCATGACATAATCTACAGGATTGATATTTAAGATGAATTGATACGATGTGTCGCGCAGCTCCGCTACGTGATCACTGAGTAGGAGGCGACGCTCCTTCTCTGCCGTCGGGTTAAAGAAGCCACGGTACAGGCGCAGCGGTACAGTCGGCACGCCCTCTCTATAGTTCGTCAAACGACGGTTGTGTCGCTCGCGAAGAACGCGGTGTATGTAAGCTGTGCGCACAGTTGCGCTGGACTTTTGCAGTCGCTTAGGGAGATGTCGATCGAGATTCGAGCGTTCCCACATATAGTCCCAGAACTGGAGAGCCTTGCCTAGTCGTAGATTAGACCCCTGAATAGGTCCATGCTTTTTCTGAAGTGCCTCGATGTCGGGAGGCTCGTTGGACGTGATGCCTATGGGATTGCTCTTCGGGATGTTCTTCACGCTGGAAGGCAGTTCTAGGAAATCCGCGACAACCTCGTCATCAGAGAAATTCTTGAAGTAATCCTCATTCAGGAGCTGTAGGGACTGCTTCGCCTTCTTGGCGAACTCTGCACCACCCCAGCGCGAACTATCGAGTAGAGCTTCGCGCAGGATCTCGTTTGCACGTGGGAGTTTTTCTTCATTCATGATGCGTTCGATACTCGCGTCGGGGATGCCCCATGACTCGAGGATGACGGGATTATTTTTAAGAGCATGTGCGTTTTCAAAATGCTGGAGTTGGGCGCGACCTGCGCCGATGAGGAGGTAGGGGAGATTCATCGCCGCCTCGCGCATATTTAGCTCGATGTCACCTAGGTTTTCCCCGTAGCTTTTCCAGTCTATGTTCGAGTTTGTTTTGTCGATTTGAGCAGCGAGCTCATGGAGACCGAGGTCGCTGAGATTACCAGCCTTCTGCTCCAGTGCCATCTTCACGGTCTCAGCCGAGGCGATGCCACTGCTGCGCAGAGCCGCGAGCGAGTAGGCGCGAGTTCCTTTGCCCTTCGCTTTGATGAATTGGCTAAGTGACTTCTCGAAGACGCGACCACCGACACGCGTGAATCCGAAGGATATAGCCTCCTGAATGCCCGCAGCGATGAGCCCCGCCGCATTTTGCAGAGCGATATCGCCCTCTGCATTACGCTCGCGCGCCTCTGATACAGACGCGCCCACACCACTGCCGATGAGAGATCCCCATGCGAGCGCACCGCCGAATCCCATGGCTGCCGAGGGGACAACTCCCGTCATGTCGATGAGGAACTGCTCCGCGAGTGGCGTGTCTTCAGGGATGTACAAGGGGGCGACCTGCTGCTGTGCGAGATTACGTATCTCATGAGCGACGCGTGCGCGCAGGTCTATATTCTCCGCTGATCCTTGTAGCTCAGTTCCAAGCTGCTCGTCTAGGAGTTTCCCTGCGCTGTCCATGGCGGCAGAGCCGAGGTGCATCACGCCGAGACCGAGGTTGAACCCCACATTCTGCCCCCCGCGCTTCGCTGATCGCCACAGCTGAGTCGCGATGTCCTGCTTAGCCGCACCCTTCTGATGCTTCTGTCTTTCTAAGAGGCAGAGATGATAAACCATCTTGCGCTCCTCCTTACTGAGGCGACGAAGCTGGGATGCGGCCTGCTGCGCACTGGCGGCAGAGTCCACAATCTGCTCTGGACTAAAAATACGATGCTCCGAAGACACCATCATTTCTATCCCCTCCGACAGCGTGAGCGCGATGGGGTGTAGCTTCGCGCGCAGATCCGCTCCCTTCTGGAACGCCGACTGCGCGTAGCTATCCATGATCTCATGCTTCGAGCTGTCGATGCCAGCCTTCTCCTTGGTCAGGTAGTCATTCCACGCCTGCGGTGAGTCGCTGGTGAGCCCCTGCTCGAAGCCCTTATCGTAGAGATCGTAGGCTATGTCCTGATACTTCGTTTTTTCCTGATCGTCGGATAGGGAGTAGAACAACTCCTCCTCGTCGGAGGAAATCATCCTATCCTCACTCAGAGCCTCGCGAATCTCCACCCACTTCTCCTTCACCTCTTGGCGTGGCTTTCCTAGATGGTCAGCAGCCCACGATTGGTTAATCGTGCGCAGGAGCTGCTCGTCATTTTCCTCGGGGCTTCGACTCTTATCCTGCCCTCCTGTCGCTTGGCGAATAGGCTCGGGGATGGTCTCGAGCCTTCCTGTGAGTACCTTGTCCCAGTATTGGTTTAGATCGGAGCGACGTGAGCCGCGCTCTAGTTTCTCCTGCAAGGCATTCCCTGCCTTCTCGTCTTCCTTGAGCTCGACAGGGTAGATGTTCTTCAGGCTGGGCAGTTCCCCCTCGGGGACTGGACGTAGTGCTGGGTCATCGCTCTCATAGAGATGAGAGAGAGAGGGTGGGTAGTTTTTCTTACTTTCAGGTTCGGCCGGTGGCTGTGCCTCAGGGGACTCCTCAGTTGATTCCTCGGGCTGGGCGTGTTGCTCTAGCTCGGGGGGACTGGGAGAGACGGATGCTTCTTGTACGTCTTTTACTTCTTCCTCTTCGAGATGAGGAACTGTGTCGGGTGTTTTTATGTCTTGTGTATTCATAATGGTAAAAAGGTGAGGGGAATGGTTTATTTCATATCCATCACGCGGTCGTCGAGGCATACCCAGACCTGCTCGGGGATGCTGCACTTCGCGATGAGGTCGTCAAGCTTGTCTAGTCCTTCTTCCTCGACGAGCTTTGGGGCGAGGTCTTGGATCTGACGTAGGCGCGCGAGGCTGTGCCTATCTCCTACAGTACCGAGCTCGCCGCGCCTGTACGCATTCCAGATGTTGCTGTTCATGCGCTGTCTCTTGCTTGCGCTGACGCTCTCGACTTGTGTGAGACGTAGGAAGAGTTTCTTCTTTTCACTGGAGTTGAGTGGGGCGGTTGCCAGCTGGAGCTTCATGTCCAGTAGCTCGGCTTCATCATCGCCGCTGCGATCGATGCGTCCCTGCCATTCGCAGTAATCGCGCTGAGCGGTCAGGCTGTTTGTGTGTGTGTTGTAGTTGAGGCGTTCTATCTGATTCTTCGTGAGAAGCCCAGCCTCCTCCACCTGATTCAGAGAGGTGGGCTTGATGCGCTTGTCTGCCAGAATCTGACGAGTGAGATGTTCGGCTAGAGCACTCTTCGCGCCACGCTCTGTTTCCTGACTGAGCTGCGCGAGCTCTTCGCGGTGCTCGTCGCTGAGCTGGAGATCTGAGTCCTTCGCTTTCTTGTAGTAGGCGAGAGTCTGAATGGGGGCTGATTTGAACTGCTCGTCCCATTGACGGTAGCGGGCGGCACTCTGCGCACTCTTCTTCGCCTCCTCTGCTGAGTCTCGAGGTATGAAGATGTCGATGACGCTGTCTATCCAGCTCGCTGCCTCGCCTTCATCGCCTTTGTCGATGCTGTGCTGAAGTGACTCGTTCCAAGAATTGCGTGCTTTCGCGATACGAGCTAGCTTGCGCTGCTGCTTCGTCGTGATGTAAGACTGCTCGCTGTAATGCGCTGCTATCTGCTCACCAGCAGCGCGTGCAGCTGGTGATAGCTTGTCAATTGCCGCCTTGAAATGAGGAGTCGCTCTCTGTCGCCACGCGTATTCGAGATCTTGATCAGGAGCAATATCCTGCATCTCCTCCTGCGTGATTTTATTCGCCTCCTCAAGGCTGTTCATGAAGCCTGCGAGCTCACCTGTGCGCTCGACTTCGGCGAGAAGTGCCTCTTGCTCCTTCTGCTCTCGATCCTTCTCTCGCTCCTCCTGTCGTACACCTTCGTCGCGGATGAAGTCACCCGTGGCGGTGGATAGCCCCTGAATGCTTTTCTCGCGTCGCTTCGCGACATTAAGATTGTCTATCAAGGCTTGCTTTTGACCTGAGCGATCTAACTGTTGTGGTGCTGGGGCTAGCATGCCCCATTCTTTCATACGAATTGCCATAGAGTGAGCATGACAGATGCCACCATGTGTCTCAAGATCGTGGCGGTCAAAGCTCGCCCAAAACCGCGCGGTTTTCGCGAGCGATGCTCAGAAAAACTAACTGAATGTTAGCCTTATCAAACAATGGGTCTTTTTTCGCTAAGAATGTTCGTGCTGGGAATTTTAGTCTTGAAAAAAGCTCTCATCAGGTGTTTAATAGTCGCGCACTGTTGCAATTCCTGCGCCCGTGCCGAGCCGATGCTTATGAAGACACAAACTACATTTGAAATGCCAGATTCGTCTGCTGCTCTGAACTATATGAGTAATGATGCCGTTGACGCGGGCGACATGATGACCCTGAACATGGGACCATCGCATCCTGCGACCCATGGTGTACTGCGCCTGAAGTTAGTCTTGGATGGTGAGCTTGTTGTGAGCTGTGATCCCGTCGTAGGACACCTGCATCGCGGCATGGAAAAGATAGCTGAGAATTTCCATTACAACCAATTTGTCACCTACACGGATCGCATGGACTACCTCGCGCCCATGAGTAACAACATCGCGTACGCATGCGCTGTGGAGAAACTCCTTGGCTGGGAACTCCCTGAGCGTGGTCAAGCTATACGCGTCATCTGTAGCGAACTTTCTCGTCTTTCCTCTTATTTCTTGGGGATGGGCGTTTTTGCAATGGACGTGGGTGCGATGACCGTCTTCCTCTACTGCTACGAGGAAAAGGAAAAAGTGCATAACTTCTACGAAAAAATCTGCGGCGCACGCTTCACCAGCAGCTACACCCGTATCGGCGGCATGACGCGTGACTTCCCTGTGGGCTTTGAAAAAGAGGTGCTCGCCTTCTGCGACAGTGCCTCCGTCTCCATCGACGAAATGGAAGCCCTGCTGCTGCACAACAAGATCTTTATCGATCGTCTCGTCGGAGTCGGTGTCATCCCACGCGAGATGGCGCTGAATCACGGCATGACAGGACCGAACCTCCGCTCCAGCGGTGTCGCACGTGACCTGCGCAAGACGAATCCTTATCTCGGCTACGAGCAGTATGACTTCGATGTCCCTGTCGCCCAAGAAGGTGACTGCTACGCACGCTTCCAGCTGCGTCTCGAAGAAATGCGCCAGTCCATCCGCATCCTCCGTCAGGCCGTAGACCGCCTCCCCTCTGGTCCTATCTGCGTGCAGGTGGACAAGGGAATCCTCCCTCCGAAGGAAGCCGCGATGATGGGCATGGAAGAGCTAATCCGCCAGTTTATGGTATCGACGCATTCTGTGAATGCCCCTGCTGGTCAGGTCTTCTTCGGTGCTGAGAATCCGAAGGGAGAGCTCGGTTTCTTCATCGACTCCCAAGGCGGCGGTGTACCGAACCGCCTGAAGATGCGCAGCCCCTCCTTCTGCTCCCTTTCCATCCTTCCTGACCTGCTCCCAGGGCACTTGGTCAGTGACATTCCTGCTATCCTTGGCTCGTTTGACTTCGTGCAGGGTGAATGTGACCGTTGATCCTGACTTTACTATTTCTTACTCAATCTTTCTTTTCTTAAATAACCATGTCCTCCGATACCATGAACCCCATCGACGCTCTCGCGCATGAGCATGCCTCACCTGGTGAGAAGTTCTACCCCGTGTTCGCCGTCACTCCCGAGCTGACGCAGCGCGCGCAAGAACTCGTCGCCCTCTACCCCGAGGGGAAATCTCAGTCGGCCGTCCTCCCCATCCTCCACCTTGTGCAGGAGAAGTTCGGCTTCATCTCTGAGCCTAGTATCAAGTGGACAGCCGAGATGACGAAGACCAGTGTCATTCACGTGACAGGAGTCGTCACCTTCTACCCCGGACTGCACCGACACTGCCCTGGTAAGTTCCATATCCGCATCTGCCGTACGCTGTCCTGCGCTCTGGGCGGCGGCGAAGAACTCATGGACTACATCTGCGAGAAGACGAACATCGACCGCAAGGCCATCACCGATGAGAACTACGTCGGCATCAGCCCCGATGGTGTCTGGAGCATTGAAGCTGTAGAATGTCTGGCGAACTGTGGCTTCGGCCCGAACCTCCTTGTCAACAGCAAGCTCTACTCCCGCGTCGATAAGGATGCTGTCGATTCCCTCATCGCCGAGTACACTGCGACTCTTTAATCTTTTTCCCTAACCCCCTTCACACACGAACCCTTCTGACCAGCATGAGCGAGATTCAGTACCTTCCGGGCAAGGAACCCCACCCAAAAGAAAGCCGCCGCATCTTCCGTAACGTCGATCGCGTCGACTACAACCCCTCCATCGACTGCTACATCGCAGACGGTGGCTACGAGATGCTGAAAAAAGCACTCGGCATGCAGCCTGTAGAAGTCATCGACGAAGTACGCAAGAGCGGACTTCGCGGTCGCGGTGGTGCAGGCTTCCCTACAGGTCTCAAGTGGACATTCATCCCGAAGGGGAACACGAAGCCTGTCTATCTCGTCTGTAACTGCGACGAATCCGAACCTGGTACATTCAAGGATCGCTACATCGTTCACCAAGACCCGCATCAGCTCATCGAAGGCATGATCATCTCCAGCTATGCAGTAGGTGCGAAGTTCGCCGTCCTGTACATGCGTGAAGAGTTCCCAGAAGCCGCCGCCATCATGACGACAGCTCTTGCAGAAGCGAAGGAAAAGAACTTCCTCGGCAAGAACATCCTCGGCAGCGACTACGAACTCGAAATCGTCCTCCACCGTGGGGCAGGTGCTTACATCTGTGGTGAGGAAACGAGCTTGATCAACTCCATCGAAGGCAAGCGTCCTTACCCACGCATTAAGCCCCCCTTCTTCCCTGCCGCTATCGGTCTCTATGGCTGCCCTACCATCGTGAACAACGTAGAATCCCTGTGCCAAGTACGTCAGATCATGCTACTCGGCGGTGAAGGCTACGCCGCGACAGGCGCACAGCGCTCCCCCGGTACACGCATCATCGGTGTATCTGGTGACGTGAAGAAGCCTGGTTACTACGAAGTCGTCTCTGGCTCTATTACTTTTGGTGAACTCTTGAACGACCTCTGCGGAGGGCCTAAGGACGGACGCACATTCAAGGCCATCATCCCCGGTGGCTCATCTTCCAAGGTCATGCGATGCGACCAGAAACTTTCCCAGCGCATGCCTGATGGCACGATGGGTGAGATCAGCGTCTTTGACATCCCACTTGACCTCGACTCCATCGCCGCCCATGGTTCTATGAGTGGTTCAGGTGGTGTCATCGTCATGGATGACAGCCGCAGCATGCCTCATGTTCTGAATAATCTGAACCGCTTCTACAACTGGGAATCCTGTGGTCAGTGTACGCCCTGCCGCGAAGGTAACCCATGGATGTACAAGCTCAGCAGCCGCATCATAAATGGGCAAGCAGCCCCAGAGGATGTGGACATGCTCGTCAAGGTCGCTGACCAGATCTGCGGCAAGACAGTCTGCGCCTTCGGTGAAGCTTGCTCATGGCCTACACAGGCATTTGTCGGCAAGTTCCGCGAAGAATTCCTTGCGATGACAGACTCCTTTAACGCGCTTAAACCTCACTCCGACGAGACCAAGGCAGCACGCCAGTACCTCGGTCGCCCTGATGGCCAATAATGATCACCATACCCACCCCCTTATTTTCTCGCCCATGAGCACAACACCGACACTTCTTCCTAAGGACGCCGCCTCAGCGGAGGGCATGGTTAATGTCCAGATCAATGGCACGTGGCATCGCGTACCACAAGGCGCACGCATCATAGATGTCTGCGACTCTGTAGGCGCTACCGTTCCGCGTTTTTGCTACCACCCGAAGCTCGCCATCGCAGGTTCATGCCGCATGTGCCTCGTCGAGCAAGGCATGCCACCACGTCCTGCGCCAGGACAGAGCCCTCAGTATGGAAAGGACGGCTACCAGGACATCCAGTGGATGCCACGCGCCGTCATCGCCTGCGCGAACACCGTCGCTGAGAACATGGGCATACGCACGACAGGAGCGATCACCGAAGAAGCACGCCGCAGCGTGCTGGAATTCCTGCTGAGCAATCACCCCCTTGACTGCCCCATCTGCGACCAAGCAGGTGAGTGCAAGCTCCAAGAATACTCTGACGACCACGGATCTGGCACAAGCCGCTTCCAAGAAGAGAAGACCAAGAAAGGTAAGAACCTTGCCGTCGGTCCTCGTGTGAACCTCGACCAAGAACGCTGTGTGCTCTGCACCCGCTGCGTGCGCTTCATGCGCGATGTCGTCGGTGAAGAAGTACTCGGTGTCGTCGGGCGTGGCACGCATAACGCCATATCTTGCTACCCCGGTCTCGAACTCACGAGTAACTACTCGATGAACACCGTGGATCTCTGCCCCGTCGGCGCACTCACCAGCAGCGACTTCCGCTTCAAGATGCGCGTGTGGTTCCTCAAGAGCACACCCAGCATCGACGTGAACTGTGGCACAGGGACAAACATCAACATCTGGTCACGCGATCAGCAGGTCTACCGCTTCACCCCACGTCAGAACGACGCGGTGAACAGCAACTGGATGGCAGACAGCCATCGCCTGAACTACAAGTTTATCAACAGCGAAGAGCGTGTGCTTAACCCCATGGTACGCACAGACGCAGGCGCGGAACTCCGCCCGACTGTCTGGGACGCGACCCTGAAGCTCGCCGCCGAGCAGCTTCAGAAGTGCGAAGCCTCCAAGACCGCCATCATCGCCTCCGCCCGCATGACGAACGAAGAACTCTACCTCGTGCGTCGCCTCGCTGCCCAGCTCGGCATTCGCGAAGTCGCGAGCGTCGCCCGCATGGAAGAATCTGACGGCATGCTCATCAGCGCAGACCGTAACCCGAACACGACAGGTGAAAAGCTCATCATCGGTGAAGCATCCACCATGCTCGAAGGCATTTGCTCAGGCATCGAAAGTGGACGCATCACAGCGGTACTCGCCCTCGGTGAAGACCTCCTTGATGGACTCGGACTCTCCCCAGAGAGTCTGAAGAAGCTCGATTATCTTCTCACCCTCACGCATACGAGCAACGCCACAAGCGCGCTGTCCGATATCGTCCTACCCGGTGTCACCTTCGCTGAGAAGTACGGCACGATGATTAATGTCACAGGTCGCATCCAGCGTCTGAACCGCGCGTTTGAACCACTCGGTAACTCACGCGATGACTGGAGCATCCTGCGCGATCTTCTGCTGCACCTCGGCTGCGAAGACGAGCGACTCGCTCTCGCAGACTCCGCCCGTAAGATCCTGCCCATCCTCGCTGAGGAATTTGAGCCACTTGCTGGTCTCACATGGGCATCTATTGGTAACGACGGTAAGCCAGTCATTGAGACTGGTGTCACTATCCCCCTTCTGAGCCGCGAGGCATAATATAGCTTTATCCCCACATTCACCTCATGATACAATATCTCATCGATTGCTGGAACGCCTTGTGGATGAACCCTACGTGGTTCTACCTCATCACGACACTGGTAAAGCTGGTTGTCATCTTTGCCGTGCTCCTCCTCTTCGTGGTTCTCTCCGTCTGGACGGAGCGTCGCGTCGCTGGCTGGATTCAAGACCGTCCTGGTCCTAACCGCGCTGGTGTGCCTATCCATCTGCTGAAGCGTTTCGGTAGCAAGCAAGAACAGCCTCTTAAGAAATGGCTCGACTACTTCGGTATCCCTGCGGATAGCGTCGTCGGTCGCGTGCTGCGCTTCCTTCGCCTCGACCGCGAAATCCCACTTTTCGGCTTCATTCAGCCAATGGCTGACGGCGCGAAGCTCTTCTTGAAGCAGGAAATGACACCGAGCTTCGTGCGCAAGGGCTACTTCATCGCCGCACCCATGCTCGTGCTCGGTCCCCCGCTCATCGCCGCTACCGTCATTCCCTTTTCCTCCCATGTCGATACCGTCTTCGGTACGATTAACATGGTGGTGTCGAACCTGAATGTCGGCGCACTCTGGATCTTTGCCATCTCGGGGCTCTCCGTCTACGGTCTGACACTCGCTGGCTGGTCTTCGAACTCGAAGTTCCCCTTCATCAGTGGACTCCGCGCGACAGCACAGCTCATCTCTTACGAAGTGGCGATGGGGCTTTCCATCATCCCACTGCTCATGATGTTCTCCACGCTGAACCTGCAAGAGATCGTCATGAACCAAGCGGAGAATGGCTGGACACTCGCACCATTCTGGGGTGACGGACTTAGCATCCAGCGCTGGGCACTGCTCGCGCCTCTCGCTATCAGCTTCGTCATCTTCGTGACCTGCGTCTTCGCAGAAGCAAACCGTACGCCATTCGACATGGCTGAGTGTGAAACTGACCTCGTCGGTGGTTACCACACAGAGTACTCGTCGATGAAGTTCGCCTCCTTCTTCATGGGGGAATACGTCGCCATGGTCGTAGGCTCAGCGCTCGTAGTCACCCTGTTCCTCGGAGGCTGGTCCATCGGCTTCGGTGCTGATGACGCCCTCGCTGATTGGGCAGCTCAGGCTCAGGCCTGCGGAGCATCTGCATGCGCTAGCTGCTGTGATCAGTGGATAGGCGCGGCAGCTGGCTGGGTCGTCGTCATTCTACAGTTCATCGCCTTCTTGGTGAAGCTCGTCGCCTTTGTCTTCTTCTTTGTTTGGGTTCGCTGGACATTACCTCGTTTCCGCTGGGATCAGGTGATGAAGCTCAGCTGGCTGGTCTTCTTTGAAATCGCCGTTGCGAACATCATCCTCACGGCTATCATCATGTACTTTGTGAAGTAATCCTTCGAATCAATATCCATTTTCCTTTCTATGTCTTATACCCCCATCAAACGCCCGAAGTTTTCGCTGGCTGACAAGATCTACCTTGTCGCCTTCGTGAAAGGTCTCGGACGCACCTTCAAGCACCTTGTGCTCTCCCTGCTCGGACGCAGCCGTTCTAAGGAAGACTTCAATGGCAAAGGCATCGGTGTCTGTATGCCCTATCCCGACCAAAAGTGGGATGACAAGCTTCCTTCCTACTACCGCGGAGCTCCTGTGCTCGTTCGCGGTGAAGACGGACGCGAGCGCTGTGTGTCCTGCCAGCTCTGTGAGTTCATCTGCCCTGCACGCGCCATCGAAGTGATGCCCGGTGCTGTAGATCCGAACTCCCCCTGCGCGAAGCAAGAGAAAGCACCCCGCGAGTTCACCATCGACATGTTCCGCTGCATCTACTGCGGCATGTGCGAAGAAGTCTGCCCCGAGCAGGCTATCTTCCTGAGCAAAGAATACCTCATCACCCTGACCGATCGCGAAAGTGGTATACGCGACAAAGAAACCCTCTACCGCCTCGGTGGCGTACGTAAGGGATTGGTCAACAAATGGAATCAACACAAGTAAAAATCACCCGCCATGTTGGAAGAATCCATTACACAATTGCTGTTTTACGCCTTTGCTCTCTGCGC
>CAYJJD010000026.1:0-37534 GCA_964370425.1 uncultured Akkermansia sp.
GCCATAATTGGCACGTAGGGTGGTGTGAGTGGGGGCTAAAGCCCCCTACTCGATTTTTCTGTAAGTGTCGCTAATCGTGCAAAATGTCAGACTGCTAATTCTGCAAAATCCACATTAGTGCATTTCATTTCAAGAGCCTAGCTCTTTCCTTTCTAGCTCACCTGCAGAAATATTTTTAGCGTTGACCCCTAAAAGTAAAACGCCAGCCTTTGTTAAAAGACTGGCGTTTTATTCTTGAAAAAAGCACGCTCACAGGGATTCGAACCCCAAACCTTCTGATCCGTAGTCAGATGCTCTATCCAATTGAGCTATGAGCGCATTAATTGCAGTTATCGCTTCTGCGGTGCGCAGATGATAGCCGATGACTCGTGTGATGTCAATAGAAAAAATATAATAGCATGAAAAATGAAGAGACGAGGTAGATTACAGGGCACATAACCGATTATTCTCTTGCTAAGTGTTCGTCATCTTTTCTAGATACTTTTAATTGTTGACTCAACATATGAGGTAAATTCATGATGATGACGAGATCAGGCTGGACTCTTGCGATATAGTCAATAACATTGCCATTATAGAGTCTGGTATCAATCATGTGTAATTCATCGACGAATAAAGAGAAAAATGGAGCTATAGAAGATGAAAAAGAGTCATTGAGCATGACAATTTTTTTTCCATTGTTATTCATCTTATTATTTATCTGGATGAGCGCGTGCTCTTGGTAGTTAAAAGTGCCATAAATATTGCCTTTAAAGTAGTAATGTGCAGGAGGCAAATAAGTGGTATCATAGAATACTTGGTCAAACACCCCTACGCCGGATGTCTCAGCTGAAGATCTTTTTACGTCTAAATAAGTCGGAAATAAAGGGGATAGCAGCAGGAAGTCGTCAAGTTCGCCACCAGCATAACCAACAAAACGTCCGGTAGAGCCTAAAAATGCTCTAGGCAAGACTATTTGGTCATAGTTATCTAGTTTTAGGTATTCCTTATTGATTTCTATGTTGTATTTATTTTCAAGTATTTTTGATATGCTCTGAAATAAACGAAATGCTCCTAGCTGTTGCCAATGATGGTCAGTTTTAAAGAATAGTTCATAAGGTTCTCCCCACTTGTTATCCCATAGATCCATGAGATCTATTCGATCCATATGTCCATTTATTCCTTCATAAACCAAGCCAGAGAGAGTTGGTTTTTTGATAAGGCTTTGAGTTCGTTGACTGTAATTAATATGCTCAATTTTTTCTGGTCGCCTTAGGTAAAGTACCTCGATGGAGTTCTTGTGCATCTCTTTGGTAAAGTACTTGAGGTAATCTATGTACGGATCTGCATTGGTCTTTGCGTAATAATTTTTGTAATTAAGTATGTTATGATCTATGTTTGTAGTGTGATTTCCAGTGGAAAACAGGGTCGATGTAAGTTTTTGGCGAACTGTGTGTTTCCCTAGTAGACGCTGAAATTGGGCATTGACCGTAAGAAGTGCGGAATTGGTGACGCTCGCTGATTTAACAAATTTGTCGAGTGCTGGGATACCATTTGTTGCCCTGTATTCTAGAACATCGCGTATTTTTGTGTACTCTATTTCCTGTCCTGCGTGAGCAAGACTTGGGCGTATTTGTAAAGAGCTGGGGAAATACTGGTTGATTAGCGTTGTATTCTTAGGCTTGAGAAGCGACCAAGATATAAATATAGCGCGATCAATTTGCGCGAACGCGAAGACTAATAAGCATATAAAGAATGCAATAACGAATGTTTTATTTGCGCATTTCTCGTAATTTTTATTCATAGTATTTAAAAATTGGAGTAAATAAATGGATTAGTACCATCTTGGATAATAAAGCTAAATGAGATGATTAGTAGCAGCACAAGATAGGTGCAATAGATGGTGGAGAGTATTCGCGAATTAGCACAATGCTTTCTCAGCCATGGGTAAATCGGAAAACTGGCAATACTTGCTATGATGAAATAGCCAGCGTACTCAAGCAGGTAAAAATGAGTGAGTGCGTCCGTGATGCTTCTATCATTGAGAAGGAGCATCGTGGATATCATTTCCATCGCTATACTGAGATTATCAGCACGGAATAGCACCCAGCCTATGATGGTAAAGAACATGACATACACCCAAGAAAAGTAAGAAAGGCGTTTCTCTAATCCAGTGAGTTTCTCTGCTAGGAGTAGGATAAAGTACAGAAGCCCCCAGCAGAGGAATGTCCAATTTGCACCATGCCAAATTCCTGTGAGAAACCAGACAATAAAGAGATTAAATATAAATCTGCCTGTGGATGCGACGCGATTACCACCGAGAGGAATGTAGACGTAGTCACGAAACCAAGTCCCCAGCGAGATGTGCCACCGTCGCCAGAACTCAGTGATGGAGCGTGAGATATAGGGATAGTTGAAGTTCTCCAGAAATCTAAAGCCAAACATGCGCCCTAGACCGATTGCCATATCGGAGTATGCCGAAAAATCAAAGTAGATCTGAAACGTGAATGCAATAGCTGCTAGCCACGCCATGAGAACGCTGCAATACTCAGGGTTAGAAAATCCTATATCTGCGACAATTGATAGATTATTAGCTAAAATCATTTTTTTTGCTAATCCTAAGCTGAAGCGTGCTAAACCTGCCGAGAAATCATCCCAATTCTCTCGTCTATTTTCAATCTGGTCGACTATTGTTTCGTATCTAACGATAGGTCCAGCAATTAATTGTGGGAAGAACGCTATATAGAGAGCAACGTTCAAAGGGTTCTTCTGAACAGATCCGTTTCCTCTGTAGACATCTATAACGTAGGATATCGCTTGGAAGGTAAAGAAGGAAATCCCTAGAGGTAGTAGGATATGGGGAACGTAAAACTGAGCTCCAAGCAGAGAATTGACATTGCCAATAATGAACATCAGATACTTAAAAACTCCTAATATCCCAAGATTCACACTGAGCATCAGTGTGAGTATAGTAAAGCATAGTTTTCTATTTGTTCGCCAGTGATCTATTGCTAAAGCGATGCTCCAGTTGAATATAATAGACCCTATCATAATGAGTACAAAATAGGGCTCTCCGAATGCATAGAAGGCGAGGCTCGCTAATGTGAGAAAGAGGTTCTGTCCATATCTCCTGTTTTTTAAGAAAATATAGTAAACTAACAAGATAGTAGGCAAGAAGAATGTTAGAAAAACGCTACTGGTAAACAACATAAGTGAATGTAGAGGTGGGTGGCCGCGATAGGGGAATTATTGAGAAAATGATTTTGTGTCTTAGGCAGGAAGAGGAAAGGGGGAGGGAATGGTATGATTTTTTATAATCATCTCTGCATCTGCTGCTTTGCCAGTAAATAGTGCTAGAAGGTGTAAATTCTAATGGGAGGCGATAGATACTTTAGTAGCTGCTGATGAGACGATCCGAGAGAGTGAGTAGGGCTGGGATGCTGGGTAGCTTATGTTTCTGGTGACCATCATTACTATGCACATAAGTTTTTATAGGTTTGTAGCTGACGAATGTCAAGTGTTTTGTTGTTTTATGTAAGTTGCACTTTAAAGGTCAAATTAAAGGACATAGAGCGATCTTGACATGTCAGTCGGGGAAATGCTAAACTTAAGTCAGAGCTATCAGTAGGCTCTATTATTAACTATTTCCCATTTTTTATCATGATAAACACACAAGTCGTGCTGGTAAGCCTTCCCGCTATTCTCGCTCCCGCTATGCTCGCTTCTGAGCAGAGTAATGAATCCCTCATAGAACAGGCAAGCTTCAATTTTAAGAAAGGTCAAGAGGCATACGAAAAACTCCTGTTTGCTAAGGCCTTAGATTATTATGCACAGACTCTAGCTGTGCGTGAGAAGCTTCTCGGTCTCGATCACCTCGATACCGCAGCAGTGTATCATGCTATGGCTCGCGTCTACGAAAAGCAGCTGATCGGCGATAAGGCAACAGCGTGTTTCGACAAGGCACAGGCTATCCGCGAGAAGATTCTCGGTCTGGATCATCCCGATGTCGCGGCTCTCTACCATGACAGAGCTCTTCTGCTTGAAGATCTCGCGCAGTATGATCTCGCACTTGAGTATTTAGCGAAAGCGCGGGCTATTCGCGAGAAGGTTCTAGGGCTTGAGCACATAGACACGACCTCGACTTATAATGCACTAGCTGACGTTTATATCATTCAAGAGGAGTACGATAAAGCTGCCGATATTCTCGCAAAAGCCCGTGGTATTCGAGAAAAAAATCTCGGTGTAGAGCATGTCGAGACTGCTGAAATTTATAACACCATGGGGCTGCTTCTTATGAGACAGTTGAAATTCAAAGAAGCGGAAGAATACCTCTTAAAAGCTCTCGCTATACGCGAAAAAATCCTTGGTACTGAGCATATTGACACGGCGGATACATATAATAACCTCGGTATGGTCTATGATGATTTGGTACGCTATGAGGATGCACTCGCTTGTTATGGCAAGGCTCTTGCCATTGATGAAAAAGTGTTTGGAACTCTGCACCCACACACGGCTGTTATTCTGTCCAATATAGCAATCGCTTATGAAGATCAGTGGGATAATAAGAAAGCTCTGGAGTATTTTATGAAGGCTAACGCTATCTTGGAAAAAACACGGGGTAAAGAGCATAGGTCTACGGCGAGTAATTTTGTGAAAATAGCTGATGCTTACAGAGGTTTAGAGCAGTATGATAAGGCGATGAGCTATTATACAGTAGCTCTCGACTCCTTAGAAAAATCGTGCGGAAAAGACAGCATTGAAGTGTCTCGAGCACATAATAACACGGGATTGCTTTACCATGCGATGAAGCAGTACGACAAGGCGATGGAGTGCTATGAGAAAGCACTAGTCATTATTCAGAAAGCCTCCGGAGATCAGAAGGCCCGTCTATCACAAATTTTCTCGAATATGGCAAGAGTATATGAGGGACTGGAGCAGTATGATAAGGCTCTCGAATACGCCTTGAAATCACTCGCCATTGATGAAAAAATCTATCCAGCAGGTGATGGTTCCATTGCTTGGGCTAACTACGGTGTCGCAACTATCTATAAGAAGCTAGGTCAGTTAGAGAATGCACTAAAGCATTTCGAAATACTACTGCCCATGGTAGAGAGAGTATATGGTAAAGACTTCGTCTCTACTGCCGTTGTGTACAATGATATGGGCTTGCTGCTAGAGCAGATGGGGAAGAAAGAGGCTGCACTCGAGTACTTCATGAAGGCTCTACCAGTCTATGAAAGAGAGCTAGCTGCTGATGATCCAGCTCTGCTAAGAATGAAAGAAAAAATCGAAACACTTAAAAAATAGAACTAGATTCCGTGAAATACAGCACACTATCCCTGATTCTGCTTGCTGGTCTTAGCCCGCTTCATGCTACTGAGGCAAGCACTCCTGAGCCGAGCACCGCGGTCGTAGCTACTACCCCATCCTCTGCTCTGCCCGCTTCCGTGCGTGCCTATCAGCTGGAATACTTAGCTGGCGTGTATGAGAGCTACGCGACACTCACCCAGCAGGGGAAGCTCGATGACCCTAACGCGATGACTATCCTGTTCATCGATCACCAGCGTCGTATACCTATAGCGGATCTTCCAGCAAACTGCCAAGCCTATATCGCTGACTTACAGGCTGTATTCACCGAGGTCTATGATTTGCTGAATGCTCAGAAATACGAGGAGGCTCATTCCGCCTTGGATAAATTGACAAAGGAAGCTAAGGCTAAGCATCCGGAAGCGGCGAAGCTCATGGAGGATGAATCTTTCACGCGAGCTTTCATCGCTAAGGTAGAGAGCGAAGCGAATGTCATCGCTGAGGAGAAGCTAAAGGCTGCGAGTGATGAGGCTGAGCAGGTGAAAATCGTAGCCGAGCTCTTCACCGAGATGGCGACGAAGGCTCGTGCCGCTAAGGCGACATTGCAAGATTAGTCAGGACTTTCAGATCATTTTTCCGCTCTGCCTCTCGAATGGGAGGCGGGGCGTTTTTTTGCGCAAGACTGTGAGCTTGACATCAGCATTTTAGATGCTATCATTCTTACATTATTATGAATTGGGAAGGTGTAGTCACGATGCTTGGAGCCGTAGGGCTCGTGTGGGGATTTTTTCTCCTCTGTATGTTTAAGCTCTTAAAGAGGAAAGACCGAGCATAGATCTAGAAGAGATGAGTGATACAGCCCCGAAGAAAGAACAATGGAGCTCGAATCTCGGCGTGATGCTAGCCGTCGCTGGTAGTGCCGTCGGATTTGGTAACTTCCTCCGTTTCCCAGGTCTCGCCGCCGAGTATGGCGGTGGTGCCTTCATGATAGCTTACCTCATCGCTTTTGTCGTGCTGGGGATTCCTCTCTGTTGGGTGGAGTGGGCTCTCGGTCGCCGCGCTGGGAGGCTGGGTGGTCATAGCCCTGTCTCGACTTTCCTGCTGCTCACGCGCTCGCATGCGTGGAAGTATGTGGGGATCTTCATGCTCATCATTCCGCTGACGGTGTCGATGTACTACCTTTATCTGGAAGGCTGGACGCTGGGGTATTTCTATCATACACTTGTCGGTGATTTGCAGCTGGATAAGGCGGCGGATTATAGCGGCTTCTTTGCTCAGTTCTGCGGGCTTCAGGGGGATGGCTCTGCCTTCGACCTGAGTATCAGCTTTGTCATCATCTTCACGCTTATTTCCCTCATGGTGAACTTCTTCATCCTTTACCGTGGTATTAACAGGGGGATTGAGTGGTTTAGCAAGTGGAGCATGCCTGCGCTGCTGGTTCTTTCTCTATTCATGCTGCTGCGTGTGCTAACTCTGGGGACTCCCGATGAGAGTCATCCTGAGCGTAATATTAATGAGGGTCTCGGCTACATGTGGAATCCGAGCAAGACGATGCTGGTCGTGGAGGGCAAGAGTGTCGCCATGCTGCCAGCTGAGGCGACCGCTGCGCAGCAGGAGGCTGTCGTAGAGAGGACGCAGCAGGAGCACGCGGGGAAGGAGGTTACCGAGAAGCGTATCACGCTCATGGATGGCCTGATGAATCCCGAGATGTGGCTGGATGCAGCGTCGCAGATTTTCTTCTCCCTATCAGTGGGCTTTGGCACGATTAGCACCTATGCGAGTTACGTGAGTCGCAGACAGGATATAGCCCTGAGTTCGCTGACGGCGAACGCGACGAATGAAGTGGTAGAGGTGGGGATAGCAGGTCTGATGATTATTCCTGCGGCGATCGCTTTCCTCGGTGTCGCGGCGGCGGCTGGGATGGGGACATTTGGCATAGGTTTCGAGGTGCTACCGCAGGTCTTCGCGCAGATGCCAGCAGGGCAGTACTTTGGCGCGATGTTCTTCTTCTTGCTTTTCCTTGCGGCTATTGCGAGCTCGCTGTCGCTCTTGCAGCCCGGTATAGCGTTCTTGGAGGATTTCTGGCATCTGTCACGCGCGCAGAGTGTGGTGATGATAGCGGTGATTCTCACGGGCGGGACGCTGATTGTAGCGTGGTTCACTGGGGATGGGCTGCTGGCGCTGGAGACGATGAACTTCTTCTACGGCACGCTGCTGCTCTTTGTGATCTGTCTGCTGATGCTGCTTGTCTTCCGCTTCTACGTCACGACGCAGAAGGGGCTCGAAGAGCTGCGTGAGGGTGCTCTGATGAAGCTGCCTGCGGGGCTGGGCTTCATGCTGAACTGGGTGACGCCCATCGCGCTGCTGACGGTGTTTGTCGCGTGGCTGTATAAGAATCTCTTCGAGAAGCAGAATCCCCTCATCACGAAACTGCTGGCGGGCGCACCGGGGGTAGTCGCGCCTCTGGTCTGGGGTGGGCTCACTATTGTCTTCCTCGTCTTTGTCGTGAGGAGCGCGAAGCGTACGCAGGGACCGCAGTGTAAGGAGGACTGCGAGTCGGAGGAGGATACGATTCACCTGCCTTAGTTTTAAATCACAAAAAAAGCCGAGCGGTGAAGCTCGGCTTTTTCGTGTAAAGGGTTGTACTCTTGATTAGGAGTGCATGGGCATGAGCACGTACAGGAACTCGTCTGCGACGCGCATGACACCGGGGCTGGACAGGTCGATGAGGTCGATGCTGACTTCCTTATCACCTATCGCCTTCAGAGGAGCGAGGACGAACTCGGCGTTGAAGGTGATCTCGATCTCCTCACCGCTGTAGTCGATGGGCATTTCTTCGTTTGCCTCGCCTACATCAGAGGCACTGGACTGTACTTCCATCGTACCGGGGGCGAAGCGGAAGCGTACGGTGTTCGTCTTCTCGGCGGAGAGCAGGGAGACGCGGCGTACGATTTCGTTCAGATCCTGTGCAGGCATGTTCACGCGCTGATTGTAGCGGCTGGGGATGACCTGACGGTAGTTTGGATAGTTTCCGTCGATGAGCTTTGTGTAAAGGATGGTGTCGGTGAGGTCGAAGGATGCCTGATTCGCAGTGATGCAGATGAGGACTTCTCCGTCACCGTCGAGGAGGCGGCTCACTTCGGATACGGCGCGGCTGGGGATGTCGATGCAGGTTTCCTGTGATTCTGGGAACTCAAGCGCGTTTTCAAAGAGTGCTAGGCGGCGACCATCTGTCGCGACCATGGTCAGCTTACCTTCTTGGAAGCAGGTGTAGACACCATTGAGCACATAGCGTGTGCCGTCATTAGAGATCGCGAAGTCGGTGTACTTGATGCCCTTGCTCAGCATGGCTTGTGGTACACGGAATTCACTGGCTTCCTTGAAGGTAGGTACACCGGGGAATTCGTCAGCAGGTAGACCATGGAGCTTGAACTGAGCGCGGTTGCACTTGATGGTGGCGACGCGATTGTTCACGGCAATGCTCACTTCGCCATCGCGCATTTCGCGGATGATGCTTTGGAGTTTTTTCGCCGGAAGGGTGATCGCACCGGGGGTGCTCACCATGCAGGGGACTTTCGTCTGGATCGTGAGCTCCGTGTTTGTCGTGGTGAGTCGCAGCTCACCATCGGCAGCTTCTACGAGGACGTTTGTGAGGATAGGCATGCTGGGGCGGGTAGATACGACGCCAGCGACTTTGTTGAGCCCGTCGAGTAGGACTTGTTTTGCGAGTGTGAAATTCATAATTTGTCTCCTTTCAGTTGCTCGTATATTAGCTTTTTTATTTTAACATGGCAAGATCTTTTTCGCATCGTGACAAGATTATATACACTTTTTCGAAAAACTATACCATATATTGTACTGCGCGCTAGAATTCTGCAAAGAGTGCATCTGCTTTTTAAAATGAAAAAAATACGGATTTCCGAAATGCTAGATCTATTTGATCTCCGAAAAATCCAAGGACCGCTTTTTTTTATCCACACGATTAGGGTGGAAGGCATCCCAGCTCAGGCAGAGCGATGCACCGAGGAGTAGTAAACGGAGGCATATCTCCAAGGGGTATTCCTGTACATCGGAATTCATCCCGAGGCAGTTACAACTGAGATCGAGTCCACGTATCCAAGCCTGCACGAATATGCTGAGAAATACGGCACAAAGGACATTCGTCCACAGGCTCGTCGCCGCATAGGCTAACTTGAACATAAGGCAGAAGCCCAGCAGTATCTCCATCGCTATGCCGATATAGGCGAGGGGAAGGGAGTAGCTAACAGGTAGAATGTCAGCCTGTGTGATCGTCTGAGCCGTGCCAGATATATCCATCACCTTCGAGAAGCCCGTGTAGAGAAAGAGCGCACCGAGCGCGAGACGCACCAGAAAGGCTAGGAAAATGAATGAGATGGGCTTTCTCATGGAATAAGGGGAGTGGGAGTGACCTTTATAGAGGCAAGAGAAAAAAATCACCGAGTACCTCCGACAACAAGGGACTGAATACCGTTGCTACCTCTCGGTCCTGGCGGGGTTTTCCAGCCATTGCTCCGAAGGACTCGATGACAGGAAGGATGATGCCAGAATACTCGCTAGATGTCAAGCTATGATTTCACTCTTCGCTACTTTCTCGCATGATTTTGCTCGAAATGAGAAATACAGAGATATGTTCTTACCATCTTCCTTGAGAGGCGAATATGCTCTAGGCACGCGCACCATCTCTAGGGAACTTGCGAAATTAGCAGCTTCGGACTAATTTTGCAGATTCCCTCTTGGGCGGCGGCGACGCGTTAGATAAGCCCCCAAGGAAAGCAGGCTAAGCAGTGTAGTAGAAGGCTCTGGGACAACTGGCGGTGGTACTTTAATCAGGATCTCTACATCCACACCACCATCGCTACGCTTCAAGACACGGTAATCTCGACCATCGACGAGTTCCTGACCTGCGACGGTGAAGACAACAGTTTCGTAGTCAAACTCGATATCGATAGTCTCTCCTTCAGCGGCGACGATGAGCTCGAAGATATCGCCCGGATCTGCCGTGGCGAAGTTCAGCTCTATCATATCGAAGGCGAATGTCGTTGTATTATCAGCGATGATTTGGTTACCTCCGTCATTCACATCCTCCATGCCATAGCCTGTGAAGATGAGCGTCTCCACATTCACGGTGGTGGAGTCAGTCAAGCGGAAGGTGTCGCCTACGTTCACCGTGTCAGCGTTGAATGTAGATGCTCCCGCTACTGTCGTCTCTTCCAGCACGTCTATGTAGCCAGTACGTGCCCCACCTGCATTAATATCAGAGAGTAGAGTGCCGCCTGCTAGCTCGAGAACGGCGGTGTTATCGCCGATTCCTTCTAGGCTCACATGGCCTACATTTTTCAGATAATCAGCATTCGTCTTCACTAGTGCATTTGCTGAGACTGTCAGGTTCGACTGGTTCGAGAAACTACCCGTTGACACAGAACCATCTGAGTGCGTGAAACTGCCTAGCTCCACGCCGCCGCTTTCCACACGAAGATGATCGACACCGATCTGTCCGTTGAGCTTCACGCCATAACGCTCCGATGAGTTATCCTGCACGACGAGAGTACTGGTCGTGCTAGCACTGTTATCATCACGGATGCCATCATTAATTGTTATGGTATTATCAGTCCCCTCAGCAGTCTGTAAAGTCACGGTAGAACCTTTCACATAAAGGGCTGTATAGTCGCGCACCGAGTTATCAGACTCGCCGACGCTGCGAGTTGTCGCATTCCATGATGCGTTATTCACGACGTAGTTATCACTGATCAGTACATCTTCACCATCGGCGACAATATAGATATCTGAGGAGTTCTCTACGAAGAGCGCGCCGCCTTGTCCGTTACTGATATTATTCGTTCCCGTTGCGGCGATATTATTCGTAAAGTTAGTATTCGTGAAGACGAGAGCTGCGTCCCCACTCTGATTCTTCAGCGCGTAGGCTCCACCTTGCGCTATCCCTCCTTCTGAGAAGGCGATGTTTCCTTCATAATATCCAGTGATACCACCTTCTATCATCGTCCCATCCAGCGATACAGCACCACCTACTGCCATGCCTGTGTGGGCAATGGCCGCATTCCCTATAAAGTCACTATCCAAGCTACCTATCGTACCCTTCCATGTGCGTAGTGCGCCTCCTGAGGCACCCTGCGTATGCGTTGGCTGCTTTTCCCCCTCTGCTGTATTATTGATAAAGTTTCCTTCTATATGACCGATCACGCCGAACTCGCCCATATAAATCGCGCCACCGAAGGAGGCCGAATTATTCGTAAAGTTCCCCGTGATATTACCGATCGTGGATGACTCAGTCGTGGGCGCATAGCCATAGATCGTGCTATCGAACTTCCCGACGAAGATAGCACCGCCGCGCGCGTAGCGTGTGGTGGTGCTATCCTGTACTACTGTTACGGTGTTTCCATCAAAATTCGCAATCAAGTCCGATACAGAGCTACCACCTGTCAGGAATATAGCGCCACCAGCTGCATGCGCTGTTGTGGAATTCGATTCGTTACCCGTGAAGAGAACAGGATCGCCTGTATTTTCAAAGACAATAGAGCCGCCATTATAGAGGGTGATAGCTCCGCCTGCCCTGTTTCCATCTCCATTATTAACAAGATCTTTAAAATATTTTATCCCTTCAAGACTGATCACCGTCTCTATATTACTGACACCCTTGTACACGACCTCGAAGCCGTGGAACTCGCCAGCCCCATTCAGAGTCGGTGCTTGTTCGACACCATCTACCACCTTAGGTGTTCCTAAGACGCTTACGACAAGGTGTTTTACAAACTTGTCAGCATTAATATATAAATCATCTTCATCAGCCTGCGTTAAGGTGAAGACACCTTCGACACCGTAGCTTTCTTGAATAGAATTATCTGGCGTCCAGGTGGTCGATCCTGGAGTCGTGGCAGAGGCTGTATCGCCGTTATCGCTACCCACCAGTGTATCTGAGGTCGAGTCACTCCCGCTACCAGAACCATCTCCCTGCTCATCGGGTGTTGTCTCTGTACCAGAGGGCAGTCCACTGTCTGTGTAGGGATCTTCGCCTCTTGCAGCTTCAGCACTATTCGCGATACCTTCAGTAAAGCGTATGGAGTAATCTATGGAATCTCTTTGATCAAATGTGCTAGGAGCATTCTGCATCTCATAGCTAAGGCTCGGCTGACCGAGGTCTGGATAGACGTTCTGCTCGACTGATTCTGAGGTGTCAGGTGAAGCCTGTCCCGCAGGCTTCATCTCATCGTCGTTTGCGAGCACAGGAAGCCCCTCAGATCCCAGCACATCTTGATCAGACTGAGCTACACTGGCATCAGGGCTATATGCGATGAAAGGATCATCAAGCGCCATACCTTGTGCATCGGCGCGATTCTGTAAGCAGTAATGTCCCCCTAATAAGGATATGAAAACCGCATAGTGAATTCTTAATATTGCATATGACATAGGATTATTCACAGTTAACTTTTCTTTATTATAGGCTAACTTAGTCACTTATCAAGCTAAATCGTCATTTATTTAAAAAAACTTTAAAAAAAATTGCTTGTTATACAGGAAAATCCCAAAAAATACACTGAGCAGAATGCCAATCTGGAAAATAAGTCCATGCAGAACGATGCTCATGAGAATGTGGATGATAGAAGGATGGGTAAATATTTCAATTATTGATAATCAGTGTTTTTGTATATGCGGTTTCACACGTAACGACTTTCTCGCTTGATTTCGCGATACAATCTTGTAAGATAAGCAGAATGAATGTCGCACTCTTACTCCTCACCCTGCTCAGCGGGACAGTCCTCGCTGAGACGGTGGTCTTCCCATCCAGAGTTGATTTCAATCCGAGACATTACGTCTGCGCGAAGACCCCCAGCCCCATCGTCATCGACGGAAAGCTGGACGAAGAGGCATGGGCACAGGCTGACTGGACAGCGGACTTCGTCGATATAGAAGGAGATGCTCGCCCTGTGAAGCCCCGCTACCGCACACGTGCGAAGATGCTGTGGGATGATGAGTACCTGTACATTGCCGTTTATCTGGAAGAGCCCCATGTATGGGCGAAGCTGACGGAGCGAGAGTCTATCATTTTCTATGATAATGACTTTGAGGTCTTCATTGACCCGAATGGCGACACGCACCATTACATGGAATACGAGATCAATGCCTTCGGCACAGAATGGGATCTCCTCCTGACGAAGCCCTACCGCGACTGGGGAAACAAGGTGCTCGACTCATGGAATATTAATGGCGTACGCTCTGCCGTCCACGTCGATGGCACTATTAATAAGGGCGATGACATCGACAAGGGCTGGAGTATAGAGATAGCCATGCCGCTCGACTCTATCACGGAAGCCGACAAGCTCGCCCCAGCCGCTGGCGTGCAGTGGCGGATTAACTTCTCACGCGTCGAGTGGTTCACCCAATGGGATGGTGAAGAGTACCAGAAAATAGAAAACCCACTCACGAAGAAGTCAGGCTCAGGCAGTGAGGATAACTGGGTGTGGTCTCCGCAGGGCGTGGTGAACATGCACCGCCCTGAGACATGGGGCTTCCTCCAGTTCTCGGAGCGTCCCGTATCTGAGCCTCGTGAAAAGTTCAACTGGAATCGCAATGAAGAGGTGAAGTGGGCACTGCGTCAGCTCTACCTACGCATGCAGAGCTATAAGGAAGCGAAGAAGAGCTACCCCAGCAGCCTCGCTGAGATACGCTCTGATGAAGTGCAGGTGAAAGGGCTGGATAGTAAGCCTGCTTACACCCAGACCGAGACAGACTGGACGATAGCCCTAGACGGCTTCGACGGAAAACGCTACTTCATCAGCTCCGATGGCCGCTGCTGGGAGAAAAATGATCAATAAACAATATGAGAATTAAGAATTATTTAACTAGTCTGCTGCTTGCAGGAATCACCTTCGTAGGTATGCATAGCGATGCACTCGCCTTAGACGTGTACGTCTGGGATCATGCGCCGCGCGCGGGATTCACGGAAGAAAACGTGCGTGCCCAGCTCCAGAATATGAAAGACCATGGCGTGAAGGGGGTCTTTTACCATGGAAGCGTCAGCGATCTGGAGCGCACACGTGTCGCCGCCCGCATCGCGCAGGAAGTCGGGGTGGAGTTCCACGCGTGGATTCCGGCACTCGCCCAGATGGGGAACAAGGAAGTGGGCGAAGACTGGTTCGCCGTGAGCCGCGAAGGGCACTCCGCTCGCGTGAAGCCCGCCTACGTCGATTATTACCAGTTCCTCTGCCCGAACCGCGAGGAGGTGTATGAATACTTTTCTAAGAAATACAAGGAAGTCGCTCAGATGCCCGGTGTGAAGGGCGTGCATCTCGACTACATCCGCTACCCCGATGTCATCCTCGCGCGCGGTCTGTGGGCGAAGTATGGACTAGAGATGACCGAGGAGTTCGCACCGTATGATTACTGCTACTGCGATCTCTGCACGAAGGAGTTTCAGAAGAAAACAGGCATAGACATCAAGGCGAAGGGCGACGCAGCTCAGCATGATGAAGCATGGAAGAGCTTCCGCTGCGACACCGTGACCGAGCTCGTGAACAAGATAGCCGCCGACGTGCATGCCGAGGGTAAGCAGATCAGTGCCGCTGTCTTCCCTGGTCCCTCCCTGTCGAAGAAAATGGTACGTCAGGACTGGGGGAAGTGGGATCTCGACCTCGTCGCGCCCATGATTTATAATGATTTCTACCTCGAATCCCCTGAGTGGGTAGGCATGATGACGGCAGAAGGCGTGAGGGCGAAGAAGCCCTGCACGCACTTCATCACGGGGCTGTTCATCTGCGGCGATCCTGAGAATAAAGCGAGCGCGAAAGACCCAGAAAACCACGGTCTGCTCCCCTCAGAGATAGGTCGCGCGGTGAAGGCTGCTCAAGATGCAGGCGCAGAGAGCATCAGCCTGTTCACCTTTTCTTCTATGACCCCAGCTCACTGGGCTGAGATCAAGAAGATTAAGAATGAGGAAAAGTAAGCAATTTAGCCTTGTTTTGGGGTTGCTTGTTTTCGCGTCTTCTCTCCTCAGACGCTATCGCGTTTGCGAAGGGAGATAACAGTCGCGCTGTCGCGCGCGGTGAGGGAGCGTCAGTTTCGGGGGTGGACACCATGCTCGGTTTGCATGGCGGGCGCGTGTGACATCAGGCTATGAGGAAACTGACGCTGCCGTGGCTGTGCCACGGCTTTTCCATGTGGTGGCGTTGCCCCCACGCCCCCAGCAAGGACGCCGTCCTTGCATCCTGCCAGAGGAACGCGTCCCTCTGGACTCCCATTTATGTGTCGATTATGGGTACTCTGCCACCCATATATAAAAAATCTGTATCGTTTCCATATCTCACACTGACGAAATCAGGAAGAAGTGTCAGAAAATAAAGAATTTTAAAATCCCAGCTCTGGGAGCTCGCGTAAGGGAGGTGGTGTACTGTCGCTACCTCCCTCTCTCGTGCCCTGCGCGGGCTGTCGTGGCTGCGTGGGGCGGGTCGGAGCTTGCAGCTCCTTCTTGCGCTCTGCGTCGTAGCTATTAATTGCGGCTTGGAGCTTCATATTCGGCTCGCCTATGTAGAGGACGCGTGCCTTCGGGCTGACGAGTATAGCGAAGCCTGCCTTCGGGATGCGGTAGGCATGGATAGCCTTTCCTTCCGTGTCAATGAAGTGCTCGACATGTTCGAGTGCCATGGCGGGATTCGCCTCGATCTCTGCGGCGGTGATACCGGCGGTGATGGCTCTGAATTTGATATAAGGGAATTGACTATGCAAGGAAGCGGCTGTTCGCAGCAGAGCCACGCTCCCCGCGTCCAGAGGACTCCAGAAGTAGAAGAGCTGGGCTTCTCCGACGATAGGGAGAGCCTGAACCTGCCCACGCGCATTCGTGACGTGAATTTGAGGGGGGATCGCGTCTAGGGTGAGGTGATTGAGAATATAGAGTTCTTCGATGGCGATGTCATCGAGGCGCAATGCTCCGAAGTAGTCTCCCGTCGGCGCATTTTGCAGCGCATAGCGTATATAAGCGATGCGCATGCCGAGCGCCTTTTCAGGGCTACCTGCGATGCTTGAGACATTTTCGTTCGTGAGCAGTAGGCTCATCGCGAGTGCGGCATGCGCGCGCGCACGTGGGTTCGAGTTCGAATGGAGGATTTTTTCTAAAATGTCGTAGCTGCGCGCTGTGGCTGATTTTGCTAAGGTCGGGCAGAGATCTGCTATATCGGGATGGATGTAGTGCTGACGCTCCACGGAGTTGAGCAGTGAGCGTAGCGCTCCATCGACAGCACTGGACTTCATCGCCTTTGTGAGTTCATTCGAGTGCTGGAGGCACCAGATGACGGCAGGTGCTGCCCATGCTTCATCGTACTCGTAGGTGGGGACGCGTCTGTCTTTCTGCCCCGAGTCTCTTGCGGCTGGGATGAGGCGCGTGCCTGTGCGCTTAGAGATACTCTTCCATAGGGATTTAGCGATGCTGCCAGGCTGAGGTGCTGTTATCATGATAGCCTGTCTGTCATCATCTGTGACTGCTTCTCTGAGTGCTTTCTCGTGCTCTTGCTGCTTTCTATTCCATTCGTGGAGTATTCTCTGCATCTCTATTTCATTCGCCAGTGTGAGTGGGGTCGAAAGAGTGAATACGAGGGGGAGGATGAAGGCGAGCTTCTTGCCGTGCTGGAAAATATCGTGTATCATAAGGGGAGGAATTTGAGGCGGGATCGTAAAAATGATGCGGGTGACGTCGTAGATGTGTCTTTCGTGGCAGATTCTTGTGTATCCACTGTGGATTCCTGCATGATCTGCTCTGGTTTTAGAATACGAGGCTGGAAGCTCTGGACGCGGTAGCGCTTACTGGTCAGTATGCGAGGTACTTGCTGGTTTCCGTAAGGGGTGAACCATAGCTCTAAGTCTACGAGGATGCTGCGAAGCTGATCCGATTGCTCTATGGTGAATAGAGGGAGGTCCTTCTTCTCTGGGCTGCTGCGCGGAATCCACTCTTCTTCGCGCATCCATGTAGGAAGAGACTGTGGGAGCTCGTGACGAAAAAGCTCTTGATCATCAAATGAATAGAGGCTTCTGAAACTGATGGTGGTCATCTCCTTTCCTGATTCGATATCCTTAGCTATGAGGCTGAAATATCCATTCTGATGGGGATTCGCGTAGACCTCTGCTTGGTAGCAGCCGTACTGTGAAGGAGGTGAGTTTAGGCGTATTTCTGGCTTCGTGCCGCGATGGCTCACAGATCTGCGCTGTGATGGGAGTACCCCCGTGAGTGAGCCGCGCTTGAGGAGGGCTTCGAATTGATCATCTATGGCGATGATGGCGGCATTGATTGCTTGATATGCTAGAGCTCTGTCTTCGCTGCGTCCGCGCCACGCGAGCAAGAGGATGTAGTCGCCACCGAGATCTAGCGCGATGTCTGGGATATCATGATCGCCACCTGTCTCGTGCGCATCGTCAGTGGGGAAGGGGGCACCGGGCTTCGCAGGGCTGTAGCCCAAGGGGATGTTCTCCCCCTCAATAAGACGGCGGAAGGAGGCGTGAACGCTGCCCTCTGTGCCTGCTGGGTCATCAGCATCGGTGAGCACGACATGCCCGAGCTCAGCATAAAACTGATCGCTCATGGGATGCTTCCAGCGAGGGGCATTTTCTATGAACTGGCGCAGGAGTTGGGGATGTCGCGCAGAGAGCTCGTTTAAGGATTTCGTCATAGCTATATTCACGTCTGCCTCGTCAGCACTGTCATCTAGGTGGTAATAAAGCTGGAGACTGCTCTCGCCCATGAGCTTTTCCATCGGGAGATGGACAGGGATGGACTGCTGAGTCGTGTGCGCCTGCACCTCGTGGAGCTTATCAAGCTTCGCGACATAGGCAGCTAGCGAAAAGAGCCCTAGGAAGAATGCCCAGATGGCGATGAAGCTACCCAGTCGTGCGATGAGCTCGATGTTACGTATTTTTAAAGCCGTGATGATGAGGCTGATGAGAAGCCACAGAGCCGAGAGCGCGATACATGCCGTGAGAGCGTATCCCAGAAGATTTAAGCTGGAATGCGAGAGCGCTCCTGTCATGAGCATGGGAAGCGTCAGCAGGAGACTCAGTGAGGCGAGTATGGTGTGAATCAGCCAGTAGGAGCGCAGCATGAGGCATAGGCGCTTGTGCGCAGGCTGTGACTCAGCATCGGTCTCGGGTGCTGTGGCTCTGTGCGGGCTCATAAGGGGAGGATAACCTGTGAGTTCTCGATTAATTTCTCCGCGATGGCTGATGTGGGGGCTTTCTTTTCAATGTGTAGATAAGCATCCTGAGCGCGAGATCGCTGCGTCGAGTCCTCACTAAGAGCTGAATGTTCTTTATTAAGGAAGTGTAGCAGGGTAGCAGCGTGAAGCTCGAATCCCTGATCTTTCCAGTGAGCTGCTACTTCCTTGATCATCTCCGCGGATAGCCACGAGACGAAAGTACCCGTCCTCGCCCCTTCATGCGCAGCGATACTCAAGGCGATGAGACGCTGCTCCTCCGAAAGTGCTCGCAGCTCACTTTCTTCATATACGCCCCATACTCCCTGCACGAGATTGCGCAGCGTCGGCGTGGGGAGGCGATTGAGCTCTAGTATCGCGCACTGAGCGGCGTAGCTGATATGTGGGTCTGGTGAATCCTTGAACCGCACGATTTCATTAAAGGCTTCCTCCTTCTCTTGCTGCGCGAGAAGCTGTAGCAGATGCGCTAGTGGCTTACCCGCAGCGCAGTCTATCATGTCAGACTCATCTGTGGGGAGCAGGCTTTCTAGCTTCTTGATCGCTCGGTGCAGCTGCTCACTCTGCACATTCCACCTCAAGCGCACGAGCTCAATGAGGAAGAGCGCAGGTCTGTACTCAAGGAAATGCTCGCTGTGCTTCCAGTAGTGAAGATTATTCACCGACTCGATGGAGCGGGCGTGGTTCTGCGCGCGCATGTAGAGAAGACAGGCACGTAGGGAGCGCGAAATATCGTCTGCTGCGCAGGCTGAGCTATCAGCTAGTAATAGCTTTAAGTGACGAACGAGGTGAGCATGCGGGATCGCGGCACCTGGCGTCGGAGGGAGAGGCGCAGGGCGTACCTGTGACGCGACACTATACCAGCTCTCATACGACTTGAGAAACTCTTTATCACTCTCAGACAGAGGGCTTTTATCTGAGCCATGAGCACACGCACACAGCGTCAGTACGTAGATGCTGGCGAGTCGTGTGTATCTGCTAAGATTCTTAAACATAATGAATGGGCGTGATGACTACCCTCGTGCTGAGGCTACCCCTTTTTAAACTGTTCTGCGTTCTTGATGAAGAAGCGTGCGATGGATTCTTTCAGCTGCATTTCCCACTCGAGATCTCCCGCCATGATATGATCGAGTTCTTCGGGGTTATCCAGCATGGGGATGATGCGGCGGTACTGCTCAGCCGCGTTCTGAGCACCTATCTCTTCCATGATGGCGAGCAGCTGCGCTTTTTCCGTGTCGGGCATGTCGCCAAACCACAGTTCTTCCAGTGACGTGAGAAGCATCGCCTCTCTTAAGAACTCCGTATTCGCCACGCGAGAATGCTCGGCGAGCCATGCCTGTACAGCGCGCTCTTCTGGTAGCGGGATATCGAGCGCGTGGCTCTGAGCGTAGAGTGCACCGAGGCGCAGAGAAATATTCTCCGACTTTAGAAGCTCATCTGTGACCTGCTGGAAGTCAGGGCAGCGTGATAAGAGCTGTAAGCAGTCGATGGCGAGCGCATCTTGCCCAGCATCGATGAGAGATGTCGCAAGATGCAGAAGTTTAGCACTAGGGATGATGATGTCCTTCTGACCAGCGATAGCTTCAAGGATGGGGCGTAGAATATGGGACTCCCCGCCACAGGATGAGCAGGACGTGCAGTGTAGGTGATCGCTCCCCTGAAGCTCATCCGTCCAGATGGGAAGCATGTAGAGAATATCGCCCGCCCTCTTCGCATCAAGCTGGAACAGGATAGTCAGCGAGCTCTTCAGAGCAGGCTCATAAAGCTCGTGATGCAGCATGGCCTCACTCGGAGTGAGTAGGATGGAGGCGATGCGATCATAGTCATCCTTCAGCGCGCTGGTGTCGCGCCCTGTCACCGTCGCGCGGCACAGCGTCGCCAGCATAGCCGTGTCTTCCTCGGGTAGGGACAGGGGAGGAGCTTTGAGCTCATGCTTGCGTTTGGCTAGCTCCTCTAAAAGGTCGGGGCGTAGGCTCAGAAGGTCGAAGGCTGTAAACCCAGGGTATTCCTCATCCTGCTCGATGGCGATGTCGGTGCGCGCGCCACGCTCCAAAAGGAAGATGATGCGCGATGCCATGTCCATCTCTATGTTCTCATCTGCCGTCTGCTGCTGTGCGGCGAAGGCGAGCTCGAAGAGGGCTGTACGCCCCTGATTGTCCTTGTGATTGATATCCGCGCCGTGCTTCAGCAGCAGATCCACCGTTTTCTTCCATGCATCATCGGCGCTGTAGAGGCTGGAGCGCACAGCTTGCGTGAGCATGCTACGTCCTTCTGCTATCTGAGTGTCGGGATGATGCCCGAGCTTGATAAGCTCCTCCAGCACCTTATTAAAAGGAGCAGCTGCGGCGAGGTAGATGATAGCACCGCGATTTTCTTTACTGAGTGGGGGGGCGATCGCCTCCTTCGGAGTGAGCTTCACCAGTGCTAGTATGAGATCTTCATGTTCACCTGTTAAGGCGGCTATTTCGACGGGAAGTAATCCATAAGGACCGCGCTTCCCCATGTCTGCGCCTTTTGCGATGAGCTGATGCACGACGCGTAGCACCTGCTTCGGGTCGTAAGTCTCGGGATCGAGGAAGCCCGCTGCAACCGCGTAGGTGAGAACGGTGTCACCAGGGGCTGGCTTGCCTTCTATCATGATGATACGCTGCGCATTAGGATTAGCACCATCCAGAAGCAGGCAGCGGATGAGCTCTTCTTTCTTATACGCTGCTGCGAGGTGCAGCAGTGTGACGCGCGTCTTCGTCGATGCTATATTAACATCGTTCGTTTCGCGGAACTGCTTCATCAGGTCTTCCACTTCCTCCATGTCAGACTTTTCCTCAGGCGTGAGATCCTCATCCTTGAGCTGGGGTAGCAGGGTATTGATGATTTCGTTGAGTTCTAGTGACGCTTGTTCCGTAGCTGAGTCTAATTTCGGCGAGTCATCTTTGCACGATACAAGGGCAAGGATGAGGGAAGAGCCAAGGGCTAGAGTGATGAGGGAGGATCTCATAGAAGTAATATAGCATACATTTCGCCCTCTTTCCAGAGTAAAATACACCCCCTAGCGTGCATGCCACGATAGGGGGTGTAGAAAGGGGAACTAATCTAGGATATGAAGAACTTACATGCTAAGGGCGAATCCATGCTTCGCCTCGATGTCACAGGCTATCTGTGAGCAGAGTTCTGGATTCACAGGGAGGCTGGTCTTGATGAGTGCGAGGGATTCCCCCGTCGCGCTGTCGAGTGGTGCGACGATGTTCTCGATATTAATACCAGCCGACGCGAGACGCTGAGCGATGATGGCGATGACACCAGGGCGGTCAGCGTAGCGCATGACCAGAGTGTTGCCATTCAGAGGAGCGTAGAGATTCATGAAATGACCGATACGCGACACGACAGGCTGGCCGTCGATGAGCACGCCGCGCACACTCGTCTTGTACTGCTCATTATTCTCCTCCATGAAGATATCAAGGGTGAGCGCGTCATCATACTGCTTATCATCCATAGGCTCACGAGCCTTGAACACGATACCATGCTCGCGGAAAGAGGCATCGGCAGCTGCCGGCATGAGACCATGCTCTGCCCCCGGTACGCAGCCTTCGAGAATCCATGGAGTGAACCACTTGCGCACCGCGCGGAGATTGTTGTAGAAGGTACATTCGATCTTGCGAATAGGCTTACCACCGCCAGCCATGTAGCAGAGCTTGCCCAGCATGGAGGCGAGCTGGAGATTCGCAGAGTTGAGATCTAGTGGCTTCTCCGCATTCACGACGCAGCTGACATCGTTGTGCGCGATGAGATTGTTCATCTGCTTCGCGGCGCGCATCGCGGCGAGGAGGTTCGCTTCCTTCGTGTTCGCACCGAGGTGAGGCAGCAGCACATCGGCGATATCGGCACTGGGCTGCATCGCGGCTGTGTCCTTCGGATGCACGTCCGTACAGTAAATGAAGTTCTTACCCGCTGCACGAGCAGCGCGGAGAGCATCTTCATCGACGACACCGTAGCGCGCACAATTAATAATCATCGCGCCGTCCTTCATCTTAGCGATGAGCTCGGGACTGATCATGCCCTTCGTCGAGGGACCACCGGGTACGTGGACGGAGATGATGTCTGCATTTGCGAAGATTTCGTCCAGATCCGCTGGAGTCGCACCGATGTTCAGTGCACGCTGCTTCGAAAGGAAGTGGTCATAACCGAGCACCGTACACTCGAAGCCCTCAAGACGCTTCACGAGGAGGCGTCCGATGTTCCCAAGACCGAGGATGCCTATGGTCTTGTGCGTCAGCTCACGACCGAGGTAGTTCTTTTTATTCCACTCGCCTAAGCGCGTCGTGCTATCCGCAGGGATGACATAGCGGTAAGCTGCTAGCACCATGGCGATGACCTCTTCCGCGACGGCGTTCGAGTTCGCACCGGGGGTGTTCATGACATCGATGTCCTTTGAGCGGGCATAGATGTAGTCGATATTGTCATAGCCAGCTCCAGCGCGGATGACGCACTTCAGAGAAGGAAGCATGTCCATGATCTCCGGTGTGACCTTTTCGGAGCGTACAATGATACCATAGGTGTCAGGGTGAGCAGCCGCGAGGCTTTCCAGCGGGGTGTCTGGTTCTTGGATGACAGTGTGACCCACGGCAGACAGGGCTGCACTAGCGGCGGGGTCGAGTTTTGTAGGAATGAGAATCTTCATGATGATATTGAAGGAAAAAGCGGGATGGGTGGGGGGTGGGTTGAAAAAAACTAGGGTGTCTCTATCTCGTGGACGAAGAGCCCCGAGCGTAGCTTCGGCTCGAACCAGGTCGACTTCGGAGGCATGATCTCCCCATGGTCAGCCACGGAGAAGAGATCCTCCATGCTCACAGGGTACAGGGAGAAGGCCACAGCCATCTCGCCGCTGTCCACACGGCTCGCTAAGCCATCAAGACCGCGTATACCACCGACGAAGTCGATGCGTGGGCTCGTGCGTGGGTCATCTATGCCGAGGATGGGGGCGAGGAGATTCGCCTGAAGGATAGCGCAGTCGAGGCTCTCGATGGGGTGTGCTGCATCATAGCTGCCCTCCTTCGCCTCGATGCTGTACCATGTACCCTGCATGTAGAGACCGAAGTGGTGCTTCGCGCGTGGTGCTCCCGAGCTAGCAGGGCTGACGGTAAACTTCTCTGCGATCGCTGCGAGGAATTCCTCGGTACTCAGCCCATTCAGGTCGGCGACGACACGATTGTAATCCATGATGAAGAGATCTTCATCACAGAAGGAAACTGCCATGAGGTAGTTAAACTCCTCTTCGCCCGTGTAGTCGGGGTGGCTGGCACGACGCTTCGCCGAGACCGCTGCACTCGAAGCGGTGCGGTGATGACCATCCGCGATGTAGAGCGCGTCCGTCTCTTCGAAGCCGAGGCGTATTTCTTCGATGACGTCATCGTCATCGACAGGCCAGAGCAGGTGGATGACACCATCAGAGCTGGTGAAGTCGTACTCAGGCTTGTGGAACTTAATCCACTCATTAATCACATGTGAAATACGCTCGTTCTTACGATAGGCGAGGAAGACAGGCTCTGTCTGAGCCGAGCAAGCATCGAAATGCATGATACGGTCGAGCTCCTTCTCCTTGCGAGTGAGCTCATGCTTCTTGATCGTGCCATCGAGGTATTCATCGACGCTGGCGCAGCCGACGATGCCCGTCTGCACGCGCCCCCACATCATCTGGCGGTAGATGTAGTAGCAGGGCTTTTCCTCGCGAATGAGGAAGCCTTTTTTAATAAAATCTTGCAGATTCTCCGCACTCTTCTCGTAGCAGACATCATCGTGGATGAGCTCTTCACCTGTGTCGATGTCGGCACGGCAGATGTGGAGGAAGGAGGAGGGATTCCCAGCCGCCATGGCTGTAGCCTCCTTGTTATTCATGACATCATAAGGAAGACTGGAAACTTGCTCTACACAAGATTTCGGCGGACGTAGTGCTGCAAATGGTCGTATCGTAGCCATAAATAATAATACTTTGTCCGTCTACATTACTCCTCTTCACCCCTTGTTGTCAAGAGTTATAATTCACCATAGCTCGCGGCACTCATAAAAAAAATCCCCCAGAACCTAGTCACAATAGCTTGTGATCTATGGTCCAGGGGGATTAAGATTAAAAGAACAGATTAGCAGCCAGCTGACTTGCGGCGGCGGCGTGCGAGTAATCCAGCGAGAGCAAGAAGGCTCATGGTAGCCGTGCTAGGCTCAGGAATGTAGAACACGACATTACCCGCGCTAGACGTGGTTACGCCTAATGCTACGCCATTGAAGAGCTGATCCGCACCATTCATTACCGTGATGTCCACATCGCCAAAATAGCCTGTAAACGCCCCTCTGGCTACATTATCCAGTTCGAGGCCGATAGCTCCAGCGGTTAATGCCGTTTCGAAGGCTGTAGAATCTGTAAGTCCTGCGATATCGACGACGAGCGTGAGGCTGCCTTCGATCTCAACAGTCGCGACATCTATGCTCGTGAGGCTGTAGATGAGATCAATATCACTCACGATGCCGTCTGTTGTTTCAGCTGTATTGCCAGACAATGCGAGGCTACCGCCAGCTTGAGAAGCCTTAATGGTGGAGTCTTCTAGTATAAGTGTAGCGATGTTGTTAGTAATGCTACTCTGTTCATCAATGATGGCATTTCCCAGCGTCATTCTTGATAGATCACCTAGCTGTATGTCAGTATTCATGATGGTTACGTCTTCAAATCGACTGCGCGAACTAGCTGTGGTTTTGAATGTTATGTTCGTTAGCGTTGTGCTTGAGGCACTGCTGTCAGGTCCTTTCCCATTTATTGTGATGACCCCTGACAGAGATAGCTCGGATGTAGCGTCCTCGAATTGGATTGTTCCTGTACCTATAGAGCTAGCTTGCACCTTGGTGTTCGCGCCGATTTTTGTATTACCTGCGTAGTTGTTGTAACCTCCTAGCACGAATGTCTGACCTGTTTGACCATTGATGGCGAGTCCAGCAGTACCTGAGATGTCACCTGCTATAGTCACGGTCGCATTAGCTTCGCTAGCACTGAGGGTAACGTTTCCTGATCCTGTGATATAGAGATCGTTAAGCACGTTTGTCGTAGCATCCATGGCGTTGATTGTCGCACCAGCCGCGATATTGGTGTTGATTGCGCCTGTGGACGCAGCGGCGCTGTTTCCAAGGCTCAGTGTAGCTCCGCTATTCACATTGAGTGAGAGAGTATTCGCTGCCGTGGTGAGGCCGTTCGTCAGTGAGAGTGTGCCACCGCTGAGGACACTAAGTGTACCTGTACCGGATTCTACCACGAGCTCTGGGCTGCTGACCTGACCACCGTTACCGACGGCGAAAGTCGTGTTGTTCGCGATGCTTATGCCAGCGATGTTAGTCGCGGTGCTGGAAGTCACGGTGAAGGTATTCGCGGCTACTTCCAGCTTCCCGAAGAAGCCTGACATATCACCTGATACGGTGAGGTTGTTCGCGTCTATCTTACGCAGAGCTGTGTCTGCCGCACCGACAAAGGTAGAGCCGTAGGTGTGAGTCCCATTATCCTGAGCGAGGTAGCCTGTCGTGCCATCCTTGACTTCGACCGTGAGATCGGCACCTATTATATCGGAGTTATTTCTATTCACGTAAAGACCACTGTTATTACCAGAAGCGTTACCGATGATGATTTTTTTAGACCCACCGAGATTACCGTAACCAATGTTAATTAGACCTTCTCGTACATCGATTGTACCTGTGAAAGAGCTGTTAAGAACAAGTCGTCCATTATGGTTACTATGACCATCTCCCGTAAATCCAACGAATGCGACCGAGATCGTAGTGCTGTTGTCGCCTATGACGTTATTAAGCTCATTGTGATCAGCGTTAGAGAGGATTTCCCCCACGCTCAGGACTGCGCCACTCCCTAAGTTCACAGCTGCAAGGTTAGCAAAACGTTCTTTACTTGCCGATACAAGAGTTCCGCCCTCGACTGTGAGAGACCCAGTATAGGCGGAGAAGTCGTGATCCGCTGTAATATTACCGCCTAGGGCGAATGAGATATCTGCGTCTGCTCCACCACTGAAGACTGACGGTGCTGCTGCGAGGCTATTAGAACCGAAGAGTAGTGAGCTGCCTGCTCCAAGAACGAAGGAGTTTGCCTTAAGTGTCCTTAAACTAGGATCAGAGGAATATAAGCTGAGAGTGCCACCATCTTTGACCGTGACGGTATTCGCCTCAATCTCACCGTCGAGCAATAATAAGACAGTCCCACCGAAGATCGCATTATCCCCATTCGCGAAGGTGTCGCCTGGGTTAGATGGGGACTCTGAGCCTACCCCCCAAGGTATAGTCCCACCATCAACCGTCCAGCTGGCTGCGGTAGCGAATGTGATGCTACCTGTATCCGAGACGGTGTAGGAGTGTGTGGACTGGCTGATGCCTGAGAGCCCTGCAAAGTTCGCCCAGCCGAGATCCGCGAAACTGCTAGACGTACCGCCTGTGAAGACCGAGTAGCTAAGGTCTCCTTCTGTGCCACCTATGGCAGAGAGGTCGATGATGACACCTGAGCCGAAGCTTAGTGATCCACCGTTCATGGTGAGACTTCCTCCTTCTAGGTAGAGCCTACCATTGAGTGTTAGTGAGTTAGTTGCGGTTACGGCTGATCCTGTACCTATGCTAAGCGTCTGACCCGCTCCGATAGTGACTGCTGAGTCGATGGTGAGGTTACCCGCAGCAGATGTGGTGTTAATCACGTCGAAGGTATCCATCGCTACCTTGCTACTATTGAGCGCGCCTCCTACATTCAGCGTGGCGATTCCAGAGATACTTGCGCCTGCAGTGGCACTGATCTGGCCTCCTACAGTGCCACCATTGTAGTTGATTGTAACATTCCCTTCGTGACTAGAACCACCTTCACCAGCACCGAACACATTGGTAAATGTACCACTGTTCATAGTGATGATGGAATTCCCTGTGACCTTGCCACCGCTTGCTCCTTTATTCACGATGCCTGCGTAGATAGTCCCAGCAAAGGTGAGAGCACTATCTTCTGCACCTACTGTACCGAAGGTATAGTTAATATCACCAATGATTTGAGCAGCCTTAGCACCTGCCGCTAGTGATAATGTCGCAAAGCCTGCATCACCAGTGCCCGCCAGTACGGTACCAGATGTGTAGTTAATGATCTGATCACCGTAGAACTTACGTTTATCCGTGGAAGAGTTTGCTTCAATGGTTAGAACAGCAGCACTCACTGTACCTGTCGTATTAACATTGATATTGCAATCGGCATACACGTTGACTGTTGATGTGTTATTACTCCAGTCGAAGAGTCGGTAACTGTTTGTATTATCAGTAGTATTATAGTTCCCAAAAGTGACATCCGAAGAACCGTTGACATTAATCGTGAGGGTGACGGGTGCATCTGCTGAAGCGATGTCAAAGCTAGCTCCGCCTGCTCCTAGAAAGGCGACCTGATGCGTCCCGCTCTCTACATTGAGAGTCATATCACCATTAATAGGCTCCCCTTTTTGAGCCTGGAAGTTAACATTAATGCCTGTGTAGTCGACAGTATCAGTGCCGTCGCTGAGTTTTTTCACACCGTCTACCTCAGTGAGGGTATAAGTGCCCGCTACGCCATCAAGGTCGTTACCCAGAGCGTGGAGGTTGTAGGCGAATGAGCCACCGATGACAGTGCTGATCGCTGTCAAGGTAAAGGCTGTGGCGCGGCATGCGTTTAGGGCCGCACGGAGTTTCGTGTTTATTGTGAGTTTCATATAGAGATGAAATAGTGTGAGTTTCTATTTCTAGATTATTGGCAAACTATATTTCTTTCCGATGAGAAAGGCACAGTTAGGCTAGACTGTCTCAATAATACGTTTAATTTTTTGTGATGTAAAGCCCTTTTTATGTCTAGTCTTGTTTGTTATTTAACTGGTAGTTGATTGACCTTATGATGAGGGGCGTAGCTGCCACTGCGGTCGCAGACGATGAGCCCGCGTTTCTCACTGGCGGTGATGCCCTTTGCCGAGCTAGAATCGCTTTCAGCAGGCAGAGCCTCGCCGATGAGCTGATTTCCCAGCCAGACGTAGAAGCCCTCGGCGATGTTATTCGCAGGATCGCCCTTCACCCACGCGACACGGAGGGCTCGCTTCGTCTTGCTAATATCTCCTGCGTAGAGTGCTTGCTGCATTTTGGCGTTATTCCCACTCTGCCAGATGATAGCATGAGGAGTGAGCTTGAGCGTGGCAGCCTTCTGCCCCGTGGCTAGTGTGTAGGTCGCGCTGATCTGGGGATTCATGATGGCGGTGATTGCTTCGTCCTTGCTCGCGTCTGCGTCATTCTTCAGCTCTTTTGCTAAGCGGGCTGATAGGCCTGCTGTGCGTGTCGGGAGTCGCATCGCCTCGGCTATATTCCCTGCGATGAGAAGATTCCCCTGCTCATTAAAATGGATGCCGTCAGCGATGTAAAAGTCGGGATGCGCGGTGAGCCCCTCGCCTACAAGTCCGCGATTGACATCCACGAGGATGATATTCTTCTGCCCCTTCGCCCATGCGGTGAGCTTCTTGTTGTACTGGACGACTGCTTCACGCCATTCTTCGCCGCCTACAGTGCGGTGATTTGCCCATGCGGGGACGGTGCAGAGGTAGAGGACGGCCTTCGGGTTCGCCTTGCGCATGCTCTTGCTGATCTTCTTCACATTCGCCAGCAGTTCCTTGATCTCGCGTGCGGCGACTGCGGGGAGTCCTCCCTTCTCTCGCTCATTATCCGAGAGGAGGTCATTCGTCCCTATCATGAGCACGAAGATGTCGGGCGCTTGCTCGCCTGCGAAGGTTTTCCCTGTGTAGCTCTTGCCCGCAGCGGTTTTATCATCGAGCCCGAGCCAGTTCTCAAGATGCGTGCCTTGGAAGCGTGGACCTGCGCGTAAGCCTGATATCTCCCACGAGCGTGCGCTGGATTGCGCGGAGTGAACGTTCTCGAACAGCTGTCCACGGTAGCTGCTGCCAGCCTTTAGCTGGTTCTTCCCTGTATTACCTGTGAGGATGCCGAGTTCCGTGTAGACGCGCCCTGAATCTATGAGCACCTTGTGCAAGTGCCATCGGTAGGAGCTGCTGCTGTAGCCATGCGTCAGCGAGTCGCCCACATACATGATGTTCTGGTCTACTTCATCGGCGAATGTCGGGGTGAGTAGGGTGGAGAATGCGAGCGCGCTCAGCGTAGAGATGGTCTTGCCTAGATGTAAATGCAGTTTTCGTGAGAACATAGCTTATTGTAGCCAATGAGCTAGGCTGCCGTCAACTGTAAATCGTGTTTTAGACGCGATGAGTTGTCGCGCGACGGCGGCGCGTGAGGCTAAAGCCCAGTGCGACCAGACTGAGAAGAGCTGTCGATGGCTCGGGCACGGCTGGGGGATCTACTTTAATAAGGATCTCCACATTCACACCGCCATCCGCACGCTCGTAGACGAGGAAGTCTTCGCCCTCTACTAATTCCATGCCCGCGACGGTGAACACGATTGTTTCGTAGTCGAAGTCGATGTCTATGGTCTGCCCCTCAGCGGCGACGATGAGTTCGAAGATGTCACCGGGGTTCGCCGTGGCGAAGTTCAGCTCTATCATATTAAAGGCGAATGTCGTCGTGTCATCCGCGATGATCTGATTTCCCCCATTGTTCACATCGTCTTTCCCGTAGCCTGAGAAGACGAGGGTTTCCACATTCACGCTTGTCGATTCCGTCAGGATAAAGGTGTCGCTGACATTCACCTGCTTCGCGTGGAAGCTGGACGCACCGCCTACGGTGGTTTCTCCGATGATATCGATGTAGCCTGTGCGGGCTGCAAGTGGATCTCCAGAATTAAACTTGCCACCGTTCACGTCTGAAAGCAGAGTGCCGCCTGTCAGCGTGAGTTCTGCTGTGCCTTGCAGGTCGATATCACCGACGTTTTCGAGATAATCGGCGTTTGTCTTCACCTTAGCGTCGGTATAGATAGTTAAGTTTGACTGATTCGAGAAGCTGCCCGTCGTGACAGAGCCGTCATCGTGGGTGGCAGTCCCCAGCTCGACACCGCCTGACTTCACGATGAGGTGGTCGACGCCGATCTCGCCATTGAGCTTCACGCCGTACTCATTCGTCGAGTTATCTTCCACGATGATTTCACTCGTGGTAGCAGTACTGTTGTCATCGCGTATCGCATCATTGATGGTGATGCTGTTTGCAGAGCCTTCTGTTGTTTTCAGTGTGACGGTGGAGTCTTTAATATAGAACGCTGTGTAGTCACGCTCAGATTTGTCCGTCTCTTTTATTGTTCTCGTAGCTGCATCCCATGTGGCATTATCGACGACGTAGTTGTTACTGATGAGGACATCTTCTCCATCGGCGACGATGGAGACGTCGGCAGAGTTCTCGATAAAGAGAGCACCACCGTGCGTGTAATTTTTCGTGGCGGTGTTATCCAGACCTGTAGCTGCAATATTGCCGATGAAGTTTGTATTCGTGAAGATGATCTCATCCGTGCCGTTTTGCCTCTTGAGCGAGTATGCTCCCCCCTGCGCCGTGCCCGTAGCCGCGTAGGCGATATTGCCTTCGTAGAGTCCTGTGATGCCACCACTTACTTTCGTGCCATCCAGTGATACGGCGCCGCCTACAGCCATACCTGTGTGAGCGATAGCTGCATTCCCCGTGAAGTGACTGTGTATGCCGCCTATCTCGCCTTCCCATGCACGGAATGCACCGCCTGAAGCACCTTGGCTATGTGAGACTTGTTTATAACCTTCTGCCGTGTTATCCACGAAGTTTGAGTAGATGTTACCGATTTTTCCATTCTCACCCATGTAAATAGCACCACCGAAGGCTGCCTTGTTGTTCGTAAACTCGCCCGAGATGTTACCGATGCTGGAGATTTCGTCTGTGGGGGAATAGCCATTGACCGTGGAGTCGAGTTTACCTACGAATATAGCTCCTCCGCGTGCATAGCGAGTCGTGGATGTCTGCTGTTCCACCTCGGCGATATTACCATCGAAGTGCGCGAGCAGGTCAGACACACTCGTGCCACCAGTCAGGAAGATCGCGCCACCAGAGGCATGACCTCCAGTCGAGCTCACCTTGTTATTATTAAACTCGATGTAGTCTGACGTGGTGTTTTCGAAATCGATCGTGCCACCATTAAAGAGCGAGATCGCGCCACCTGCTGTACCGGATGTTCCTTCATTCGCGAAGTTAATGAAGGCTTCCACACCTTGTAGGTTCACATTAAACTCATTCGTGCTAGCAGTTCTGAAAAATATCTGAAAGCCATGGTAGAGCCCCGCGCCGTCGAGGATGGGTGACTGAACCACGCCATCAACTGTTTTTTCCGTACCGATGATGTTCAAGTTGAAATCCCCTGGGAACATAGTCGATAAGAGCACCAAGCCTGCTTCATCTTCCTCCGTAATGACCACATGCCCGTCTACATTGAAATCGAAAAAGGATGCAAGGGGGGAGGCAGTGTTTTCCTCTACACTGCTTGAGTAGGAGACACCACCACTGCCTCCGCTGCTGAAGCCGCTCGCTCCAGAGACGGAAGCACTGCGAGACGTGACGCTTGATGAGACAGCGGGCGCAGAATAGGACAGGCTGGCTGAAGTGACAGCTTGCGTCGTGGTCGCGGCTTCTTCTACGTTAAAATGGAGTGTGTTTCCTGTTTCGAACTCCGAGAGGTCGTACACGCTATTCGCTTCTGAAGCGATGGATGGGATAGCCGTGATAGACGCTGGCATCACACTCACGCTTTGCACGCTGATGTCGGAGAACAGAGCCTTACTCTCGTGTGCGCTAGGGTACGACTCTGCGAAACGTGGAGCGTAGTTTACGCGAGCGCGGACAGTGCTGAGCATTTCCTCTTCCTGTTCCTCGATGATAGACTTCTGCTTACCATAGAGAAGAGAGTCATCTACTTCTTCCACTGTGGGTAAGAATACAGATGCTTGCTCCTTACTAGGGGCTGCGTCTATCATGACGAGCGTGGGTGAATCGCTCTGCTCTTCTGCGGTGAGACTGACGCGCATGGTGCTCTGCTGCTGCGGAGACTCCTCGTCTAAGTTTGAGATGAATTCCGATAAATTTACTAGGGTGAAATTGGTATCAGAAGGTAAATGTTGTTGCGCAAGGCTAAAATCACTTCCTAGGATAACGGATAGTGAAATAGCAAATAGAAATAGTTGCTTGGGTGACATAACTGGGTAGTTCTGCGTACGCTCACTATGCCTGAAAAAATAGACTTTACAAGAAAAAAATTGCTATTTTTTGTCATAAAGATACAGATATTTCTAATGCGCAGTCATGCTCTGTATGACAGGAAGACCACTTGCACATTCATTAAAGGGGGGTATCATGACTATTATTATGATAACTTACATTCTGTCTATCGCCTTATTAGCATCCCCCGTACACGAAGTTAGCGAGAAGATAGATAGAGTTAGGGCTGCTATTACTGAAGAAGGAGTCAGCACCTACTATGTCTTTAAATTAGAAGAAGAAAATAAGACCCAATACGCGCTCAGTGTCATCACCAGCAATCCGTCGATAAGCTACGTACCGCTGGTTTCGAGAATCTCGTGCAGTACATTTACCCAATTTGACGATCTTCTCAAGTATCTAGAAAAGTGCTCCCGCGACAACTTTGGGAAAAAGGAGGCACTCTCCTTCGTTCAGTTCGGTAAGGCCTGCATATCCGCCTGTGACAAAAGCATAGATAAGTATGCTATACAGGATCTTTCACTAGATGAAATGCTTAGCATAAAAATAAAATTTCCAGAATTTCGAGAGCTATCCCAAGTAAATCTCAAGTAAATCTGCTACTCCTTGCTTGACAAAGCGTATGACTATGCACTATGATTCTTGTAATAAATCAGCCATTCATCTCAGCTTATTCCTGAGATAGAGCATCAGTTCATACCCCTATGCCGATTCGCATCAAAATCCCCGACACGCTCCAGAAAGGATCTGAGCACAGTCAGAAAGTACGCATCCTCGTCGCGAGTAGCTTCTCGCTCGTCTGCATTCTCATCACGGCATTCATCTTGCTCTATTTTAAGATTATCGTATTTAAGACAGAGCCAGCATTCGTCTCTTACAAGATGCCAGAGGACGAGATACAGGAGAAGCCCATAGAAAAGCCAGTCGAAAGCTCGAAGGTATCCACGTCGAGCTTCACGCCTGTCGTCGATATCGAGATCATCCAGTCCCCCATCTCCAGCCCTGACTTTAACATCAGCGCGGGACCTGGCACAGGAGGCATAGGCGGAGGATCGGGCGACGGAATAGGCGGTGGAGAGGGTGAATCGGGCATGGGCTCAAACGCGCCTGCAAAATCCGCGTTCCTCGGGCAGTTATGGGACTTTAAGAAGACTCGCGACAACAGAGATTCCAACTACAGCGGCGCGGCGAACAGTGCCTATGACCGTGAGGTTCTGTCCATCCTGAGTCGCTTTTATAATGACCGCTGGCAGAAGAGCATATTCGCCCCCTACAGAAGACTGCCTACGCGCCTGTTTTCTACTGCATTCTACATGCCTAACTGCCTCGAAACGGAGGCGATGCATGCCTATGACCCAGAGGGTCGCTACAAGTTACAGTCAGGACGCTGGGTCGCCATCTACACAGCGCGAGTGCAGGCACCTGTGAGTGGACGTTTTCGCTTCGTCGGCATAGCTGACTCAGTCATGGCGGTGCGTTTTAATGGCAAGAATGTGCTCGAATGCGGTCTGCATACCATCTCAGATGCGAAATACTTCGGCTACCAAGACGAGACCCGCCGCGATAAGGTCGATATGCTACAGTACGACTCAACAAAGGCATGGAACGAGGACTTCGAGGGAAATTACAAGAATGCCTTCATGCGCGGTGAGGTGTTCACGGTCGAGCAGGGGCGGTGGTACGACATGGAAGTACTCGTCTCGGAGATAGGCGGCATGCAGTTCGGCTTTTGTCTCCTCTTAGATGACATGGAAGATGGTGATATTCTCTCAACAGAGGGAGAGAATCAGCAGCCCATCTACCAGCTCTTCCGTACAGTACTCGTCGATCCGACTGCGAAAGCTAGCTATGATCAGATGAAGTACTCAGCGGAGTTCCCAGCCGATTCACGCGTCGACCCACCCTACGATCCAGACAGCCTCGTCTGGCCTGCTGTGAACCCCCTCAGTGACAAAATCGAAGAGAGTGGTGATGGGGGATTCGGAGGCGAATTTGAGCTCTTCTAATGATCCTAGAGGGGGCTAACGTACTCATCACCCCTGCGAGGGAGGGGGAGAGTACGTGCTTGTATTTTGCGGCTTGCAGGCAGCCCAGCACATTTGATTATCAAAGCTTTCTCCGCTCTTATTTACATCGAAGTAACCAGAGATAATTGCATCGTCTTCATTGAATATGAGTCCACTTTGCCAGTGTCTGTTATTCGAAGTAGTTGAGTCACCGATGCTAAGTAGTGATTCCTGTGACCAGTTGGATGCATTATTTTGCGCATCAATAGCTCTTATTGCCAGGAGTAGTCGCCATTAGCTAGCCCGTGTAGGCGTTGACTTGTTGGAGTGCCCAGTAAAGAGAGCCTGTACCAGAGGAGACGGAGCTTGTGACAGTGATAGTATGCATGGTGTGAGTAAATTGTTAGGCGTTTAGATAAAGTGCAGTGCAATTATTACTTTCTTATAATATGCGTACAAATAATAATTATGTCAATAGGGAATAATTACAACGCGAAGATCTATTTCTAAGACCTTCGCGTTATAGGGGAGTTCTCGCGGATTGCGAGTATATGAATTAATAGATCTGTGGAATTAATCCGAAGGATCGTTCGCATAGTAGACTTCACCGTCTATGTCCGCGGTGTAGCGTCCACCTGAGAGGATGGAGATTTGAAGAGTTTTCCCAGCATAGGAGGCGTTTGGCGTCTTGATGCGGTAGCGGCGCAGCTCAGGCGCGTTGTTCTGATCAGGGTCGCGGAGTACGACAAGTATAGGCGAGGCGATGGGGGCTGCCTGACTCTGCGGGATGGTGAAGGCTTGTCGTGGCTGTGTGAATCCACAGGGGTAGATCGTGCCGTCGGCATCCTGCGCTTCGATGAAGAGGCGTGAGCCTGTCGTGTTTGTGATCTTCACCGTGTAGTCCATGAGCCCTTCGTTCTGGTCGTAGCTGGGCTGCGCCATGAATTGCTGCTTTGGTTCAGCTGCGGGGTGGGGCTGCGCAACAGGCTGTGCTATAGGCTGCGAGCTTACCTGGTCTCCCTGCTGCCATGGGTAGTCTGGCTGAGAGGGATCTGGGTAGCGCTGCTGCTGCGTGTATTGCTGACCATACTGTTGCTGTCCCTGCTGCCCGTATTGACCTTGTCCGCCTGTCGCCTGATTGAACGCTTGTTCATTCTGGTTTGTACCGACGCGGATGGGGGCTTGACCTGGTAGGGTGATGTGGTTACCCTGATGCGGGGGTGGGTAGATGTAACCTGTGTCGTATGTCTGGCAGGAAGGCAGTATCAGGGCGCAAGCTAAAGGGATGGACCATGCTCTCATGGATGATATATTAGCAAGTTGTAATTCTGGGTGCAAGCCATTTTTCTGTATGACGCAGGTGAAGGCGCGAGACATAATGCTTGCCTAAGTGCGTGAGATGGCGTACACTGCTTGACTTATTGTTATTTTATGAAAATTCTGTTTCCTACAATTGTTGCGTTGACTAGTTTTACATCGGCTGAGGCGCATTCTGTGAGTCTGGCTGATGCCGTGGAAGAGCTTAAGGAGGCTCTTGTGCTCTATCAAGATGAAGAGAGCTTTGTTCGTCAGGTGAAGCTCGGTATCATCGCCCAGTATCAAATGGCTGTGACGCAGCCAAATGGAAGTAATGGTGCGCAGCTGCGCGATGGGGTTAGCCCATATAATGATGAGTTCCGCCGCGTCTGGGCGACGCTGAAGGCAGACTTCGCGAGCGACACGAGCCTGAATGGCATCTGGAAGTTCGGCGGCATTCCTAGCATGGAGAGTTATTCGAATGGTATGGCTGTCGATAACTACAGCTATGCGGGGCTATTCACGCTGTACCTTGATCAGAAGGTGAGGGCTGTCGATGGTCTCTCTGTGAAGCTGGGGAAGATCAAGACGCTTTTCCTCGACGAGTACCTGCGCTCGAATATGTACATCCCCACCGTGGAACGCTCGCTGCTCTACCATCAGTATCTCATTGAGTCGAACTGGGGCATAGAGCTCCATTATGCGCCGACGGAGGATGATTATGTGTATTTCCAGTTCTTGGCTAATGACCGCGCCTGTGGTTCTTATGCGCCGGCGCACTCCGATGGCTACTTCATCGGTGATGGTCTGGAAGGCGAGTTCGGCTGGGAGGATAAGGCCTTCATCACCGCAGGGGCGAAGCACCGTCTTCAGGGAGGTGAGGCGAGCTTCCACGATATCAGCTTTCAGTACACGCATGACTTTAATAATGTCTATGACGGTGACCGTCACGCGGGGGCGAATAACTATGGCGCGAAGGTGAAAGACGCCATCACGCTCGGTCACCAGATGAGGCTGGATGATTTCTACCTCGACACGGCTCTGCTGCTGAATCTGGAGCTTCAGAATGCGGACTACACGCGTGGTTCCGGGAAGAGTGTGGGGCTAAGCATCATGCCGCGCTACAGAGTGAGCCCATACGTTGAGCTCGTCGCGCGTTATGCTGTTCTCTCGGGGAAGGGGGCTGTGTCGCTTGCGGGTGAGCGTTATCTCGTGAAGCAGACGACGGCTGATACGATGGTAGATAGTGCGAATAGTTTCTATCTGGGGGCGAATTACTTCTTCGTGCCCGAGGATCCTCATGCGGTGAAGCTCATGATGGGGGCTGAATACCTGTACACTCGTAAGGATGGTGCTGGGGCATACTCAGGCTGGACTTACAGTGCTGCACTGAGGTTTTTCTTTTAAACCTACTGTTTTTATAGGGATAGATAAAAAGTATCAACGGGATAATTCTTAAACAAAAAATCTTGCAAAGTACAGATAATCTGCTAAAATCGCCCCCGCAAAGGGGATCTTAATGAG